>NZ_SCOO01000063.1:0-15820 GCF_005502415.1 Pseudomonas sp. G(2018)
GATCAGCGTGGTCGGCACCAACGAGCTGCTGTACACCGCCAAGCAAGGCGCGGGTTCGACACGTCACTACCTGTTGTTCTACCTCACGGCCGCAGCCCTGTATTACGCGGTGACGCTGGTGTCCAACTACCTGTCGGGACGGTTGGAGCGACGCATTCGTCGCTGGATGCCTCTTGTTGACTAAACCGGCTGAGAGATTGAAATGATTCCTGCGTGGACCATTGAATACGGGGCACTGTTGCTCCGAGGGCTGCAAACGACCATTGCCATTCTGTTGGTTTCCAGCGTGTTTGGTTACGCACTGGCCGTATTGGTGGCACTGGCGCGAATCTCGAAAAACAGGGTGATCGCCAAGCTCAGCCTGTTCTACACCAGCGTGACGCGCGGTACGCCGTTGCTGATCCAGATCTACATCTTCTACTACGGGATCGGCAGCCTGTTCGCGCAGTTTCCGCTGATCCGCAGCAGTTTTCTCTGGCCCTATCTGCGTGATGGTTATTGGTACATCGTCTTCGCCCTGGTGGTGTCGATGGGCGCCTATGTCGGCGAAGTGATTCGCGGCGGCCTGCTGGCGGTGCCCAAAGGCGAAATGGAAGCGGCCTCGGCCTTTGGCATGACCCCGCGCCAGGCCCTGTGGCGGGTGCGTTTGCCCAGGGCGCTGCGTTTGCTGTTGCCGACGCTGGCCGGGGAAACGGTGATGTTGCTTAAATCCACGGCACTGGCCTCGACCATCGCGGTGATCGACTTGCTGGGCGCGGCCAACGTTGTCCGCGCCCAAACGCTGCAAGTCTATGAACCGTTGCTGCTGGTGGCCGGAGTCTACGTTTGCCTGACGTTCTTGATTGAGGGCCTGTTTGCCTTTGCCGAACGGCGCGGAACGCCGGTACGCAGGTCCGCATGATGAACACGCCCGTGGTCGACCGTTCGCTGCAAGGCATTGGCCTGTGCACGCTGGGTTATGCCTTCCTGTCCTTGCAGGACGCCGGCATCAAGTGGCTGGTGGCCGATTATTCGGTGGTCACCATCCTGTTCTGGCGCGCCCTCGTGGTGGCGGTTGCCTGCCTGCTGGTGGGGCGCCTGCAACTGGTGCAGCGCGCCTGGCGCTCGCCCAGTCGGCGTTTGCTGGTGGTGCGCGGCTTGCTGTCGATTGCGGCCTGGCTGCTGTATTACACGGCAGCGCGGGACCTGACCCTGGCGGAGATGACCACCCTGTATTTCTCGGCGCCGATCATGGTCACGGTATTGGCAACGGCAATTCTCAAGGAGCGCGTCACGGGTTGGCAGTGGTTTGCCCTGATCATCGGTTTCATCGGGGTGGTGATAGCTTGTCGCCCCAACAACATGACCGATCCGTTGCCGATCGTCCTGACGCTGCTGGCAGCGATGTGCTGGGCGTTCACGTATATCCAGTTGCGCCAGGTCGATGACCAGACGTCGGTGCTGGAACAGATGCTGATCACCAATGTGGTGTTCGTCATCTGCATGGCCGTGGCGTTGCCCTGGACCCATACCCCGACACCGACGCCCGCCTGGTTGGGCATGCTCGGCGCGGGGTTGATGGGCGGGATCGGGCAGTTTCTGCTGTTCGCCAGTTTCCAGCGCGCCACCGCGACCGTGCTGGCGCCGTTCGAGTACACCGGGCTGATCTGGGCGTTCCTGCTGTCGAGCCTGATCTGGGGCACGTTGATGGATGTGTCGCTGATGATCGGCGCCGGTCTGATTGCGGTCAGTGGCACCCTGGCGATGATCTTCGGCCGGCACCCGTCACAAGACGTCGTCGGTGCCGAATGCTCTGTGTCGCAGTCCCTGTATCCGGCAGCGGCCGATGGCCGGGGGGAGAGCCTCGAGGCTCAGGCACCGCTCGATCCAGAGGCCGTCGAGCATCGTCGTTAGGCCACAGTCATGAGGGGAGGGCAGCGCATGGTGCGGGATGTTTCGTTCAACGTTCTCAACAATAACGGTGACGCGGTGCAGGTCGGTGCGTGGCGTTTCGAGGGCGATGGTCACGGGCCGAACGTGCATTTGCAGGCAGGGGTGCATGCCGATGAAATCGCCGGGATGCTGGTGCTGCACCTGTTGATGCAACGCCTTCAGGTAGCCGAGTCCGAGGGCAAGCTCAAGGGCAGTGTGACCGTGGTGCCACAAGCCAATCCGCTGGGCATCGGACAGTTTCGCCAGGGACGGATTCTCGGCCGATACCATGATGCGACCGGGCATAACTTCAATCGTGGATTCGACCAGTCGGCGGCAATGGAACAACCGTCAACCGTCGTCCAGCAATGGCAACAGAAACTGGTGCAACTGGCGGCGCCGGCGGATGTGATGCTCGACTTGCACACCGATGACGAAGCATTGCCCTACCTTTACGTGCACCGCAGTTTCTGGCCCCGTGGTCGTGAACTGGCGGCGGCGCTGAAAATGGATGTGGCGATTATTTGGGATGACGGCGGTGATGGCTCCTTCGAAGAAACCATCATTGCGCCCTGGCTACGTGACGGCAGCACCGGGCAACGCATGGCCGCGACCCTTGAGTTACGCGGGCAGGGCGACGTCAACGACCACTTCGCCAGGCAGGACGCCGAGGGTCTTTATGCGTGGTTGTGCGGGTATGGGGTGATCGACGACGCGGTATCGCCCAATGAATGGCCCGTCGAGGCCGTGGAAATGGGGCATATGGAAACCATCCTTGCGCCGCAGCCTGGCGTGTTGATCTTTGAGAAGGCGCTGGGCGATGTCGTCGAAGAAGGCCAGCGCTTCGCACGAATCCTGCGCCGCCCGGGCGATCCATCCTCCGAAGTGGTGCTGTATGCCGAACAGACCGGGCGACTGGTGACGCGCTACCGCGATCGATTGATCTCGCAGGGTATGGGTGTGGCGAAGTTCACGGGAAGCCGGATGTCGCGCAACTGGAGCGGTGGATTGCTGGACCCGAACTAGTAGGCAAGTCCCCCCGTAGGAACGAGCGGGCACGTACCGTCCTGAGCCTCACCGATCGATCCGGGTGATCCGTCTCGCGTAAAATTTTTACGCTTTTTTTACGGTAGTCACTTTCGTCCGAAACGATACTGGCCGCGTTTTCCAACGTCCATGCGTATCGCCCTTTACCTCCTGGCTTTCTGAACACGCAGAAAAGTTTAAGTAAGGTTCAACGGAATGTGTCAAACGGCGTCGAGACCCTTCTCGCTCAAGGATCGCATGCACCATTGCCCTTCAATTCAGAGAAGCTACCTGTGAGCGAAAGCACGACCGTTGTCCATGACCACTCGCAAGTCAAAACGTCCGCCGCAGGTTTGCTTGTTGCTGCTGTCGGAGTGGTCTACGGCGATATTGGCACCAGTCCCTTGTACACGCTCAAAGAAGTCTTCGGAGGGCATTACGGCGTTCAGGCCAACCATGACGGCGTGCTGGGCATTCTGTCGTTGATCTTCTGGTCGCTGATATGGGTCGTCTCGATCAAGTACGTACTGTTTGTCCTTCGTGCCGATAATCAGGGCGAAGGCGGAATCATGGCGTTGACGGCATTGGCCCGCCGGGCGGCCAGCCCTTATCCGTTCATGAGCAAGGTGCTGGTTCTGCTTGGCCTTTTCGGCGCGGCGCTTTTCTACGGCGACAGCATGATCACTCCAGCCATCTCTGTGTTGTCCGCTGTCGAGGGTTTGCAACTTGCCTTTGACGGGATCGAGCATTGGGTCGTACCGCTGTCAGTGATCGTGCTGGTGGCACTGTTTTTGATTCAGAAACATGGCACGGCCCGTATCGGTATTTTGTTCGGCCCGGTGATGGTGCTGTGGTTTGTCGTGTTGGGTGTACTCGGGATCTACGGGATTTTGCAACATCCACAGGTGCTGCAGGCGCTGAACCCTGCATGGGCAGTGCAGTTCTTCGTGGTTCATCCGGGCATTGGCGTGGCCATCCTGGGTGCCGTCGTATTGTCATTGACCGGTGCTGAAGCGCTTTATGCCGACATGGGCCATTTTGGCCGCAAGCCTATCGCTCGTGCGTGGTTCATTTTGGTGTTGCCCGGCCTGGTGCTCAACTACTTTGGACAGGGCGCCTTGATCCTGGGAAACCCGGAGACTGTGCGCAATCCGTTCTATTTGCTGGCACCTGAGTGGGCGCTGTTGCCGATGGTCGCGCTCTCCACGCTGGCCACCATCATCGCTTCTCAAGCCGTGATCTCCGGTGCTTTTTCCCTGACCCGCCAGGCCATTCAGCTGGGTTACGTCCCGCGCATGTTTATCCAGCACACCTCCAGCCATGAACAGGGACAAATCTACATCGGCACGGTTAACTGGGCATTGATGGTCGGAGTGGTCCTGCTGGTGATCGGTTTCGAGTCATCCAGTGCCTTGGCCGCCGCTTATGGGGTCGCCGTGACGGGGACCATGTTGATCACCACCGTCCTGTCTTCGGCCGTTGTCCTGCTCCTTTGGAAAACACCGCGCTGGTTGGCCGTTCCGATGCTGCTCGGTTTTTTGCTGGTCGACAGCCTGTATTTCGCGGCCAATGCGCCGAAGATTTTTCAAGGCGGTGCGTTCCCGGTGATTGCCGGCATTGGCCTGTTCATTTTGATGACAACCTGGAAGCGGGGCAGGAAGACGATTGTTGAGCGGCTGGATGAAACCACGCTTCCTTTACCACTGTTCATCGCCAGCATCCGCACGCAGCCTCCCCATCGCGTACAAGGCACGGCGGTATTTCTTACAGCCAGGGCCGATGCCGTTCCTCACGCACTGCTGCACAACCTGCTGCATAACCAGGTTCTGCACGAGCAAGTGGTGCTGTTGACCGTGGTATCCGAAGACAGCCCGCGGGTGGCTGCCGACCAGCGGTTCGAAGTTGAATCCTACGGTGAAGGCTTCTTCCGGGTCAGTCTGCACTTTGGTTTTATCGAGGAGCCGGATGTCCCGCTGGCCTTGAGTCTGTGTCATTTGGCCGAGCTGGATTTCAGCCCGATGCGCACAACTTATTTCCTTAGCCGCGAGACCGTCATCCCGACCAAACGCATCGGTATGGCTCGTTGGCGAGAGGGGCTGTTCGCCTTTTTACTCAAGAACGCCAACAGCAATCTGAAGTACTTCAATTTGCCACTCAACAGGGTGATAGAGCTGGGCACACAGGTCGAGATGTAGCGACAAGGGCGCTTTAGCGACGCTGCTCGGCCACCAGCAGCAAGGACTGCGGCACAGGGCTTTGCGGGTGCTGCGGTTCTTGCAAACCGACCAGTTGAAAACCGGCCATGTCCAGCGCATTCAGCCAGCTGGACAGGGTTCGGAAATACCACGGCATGGGCTGCCACTGGCCCCTGAATCCGCAAAACATCTCTTCCCGCCATCCATCCTGATAGTCGCCGGCCGCCACCGCCCAGGGATGCAGCGTCTGGATTACCAGCGCGCCGCCTGGGGTGAGCAGGGCGTTCATGGCCGCGAGCAGGGGGATGATGTCCTGGTGCAGCAGGGCGAAGTTGGCGCAGATCAGGTCGTAGTCGCTACCGACGTCGACCTTCGTCTCCGCCAACTCGTCGTAGCTCGCCAAATGCACCGGTGCAGATCCCGCCTTGCGCGCCGCCTCCACCAGCGTCGCGCTGCCATCCACCCCGAACGCCTCGATGCCCCGTTCAGTCAGTGCGCGCAGCAACCAGCCTTCGCCGCAACCCAGATCCAGCACACGCCCGGGCTGACGGCCCAGCACCGCCAGCAGGATTGCCTGGTCGGTGACTTTCAGGCGGCTATCGATGGCGCCGCTGCGGATCGCTTCGATCCAGGCTTCGGCGTTCTGGTGCCAGCTTTGGAGGAGGGTGTACTCGGGGGAGGGCATGGCAGTCGCGCACCTTGAAAGCACCGGTGTAGGGATTTTAGGGGGAATTGGATGTTTTGAGCAGCCACCCAAGAATCTATCGTGCGTGAACCCAAGCGCTGACTGAAGACGCTATCACTGCTCAGTCGTTGCCTTCAACTTCCACGCGAGATCTGACATGAACACCTCAACGCCGATGGCAAAAAAAAGTAAAACTGCACTCGCTGTCAGCGTATTGATCGTGCTGGGAGTGGGCACTTATCAAATCCAGGAGCCTGTCGCCGCTCCAGCAGCACAACCTGCGAGCATAGCGACACCGGTGAGCGTCGCGCAGGTAATAGAAAAACCCATTGTCGAGTGGAGTGACTACTCTGGCCGCATCGAAGCGATTGAACATGTCCAGATTCGTCCACGAGTCAACGGCACCATTGATGCCGTGCATTTCCAGGAAGGGCAAGTGGTCAACAAAGGGGCCCTTCTGTTCACCATTGACCCTCGCCCTTATGAGGCTGCATTGGCTAAAGCGCAAGCGACACGCGAAAGCGCCAGGGCGCGCCTGTCTCTAGCCAAAACCGAGCTGGCGCGCTCAAGCAAATTGATCGTCCAGCGGGCCATTTCCCAGCGTGAGCTGGATCAACGTGCAAATGACGTACTGGAAGCGCAAGCAGCCCTGAGCGCGGCGCAGGCCGATGTACTGAGCGCCCAACTGAACCTGCAGTATTCGACGATCACGGCGCCGGTAACGGGCCGGGTTTCCCGCGCCGAACTCACGGTCGGCAACCTGGTTGGCACCGGCCCGGAGGCTCCCGTCCTCACCAGCATTGTTTCCGTGTCTCCGGTCTATGTGAACTTCGAGCTCGATGAAGCGAGCTACATCCGCTTTGTTCGCAATGGCGCAAAGGGCAGCACCGGGGTTAACAATTTGCCGGTATTCATGGGGTTGGCGAATGAGGCGGATTACCCCTACAGCGGGCGTATCAAGTCCCTGGATAACCAGCTGGATCGTCAGTCCGGAACGCTAAGGGTGCGTGCGGTGTTCGACAACACCAATGGCGAACTTACCCCTGGAATGTATGCCCGAGTGCGTACCGGTGACTCCGCACCGCGAGCCACGACGCTGATACGCGATCAAGCGGTAGGCACAGACCAATCCAAAAAGTACGTGTTTGTCGTCACCCCGGAAAACAGGGTGGCCTACCGAGAGGTAGCTCTGGGCCCGGTGATCGATGGCTGGCGTGTTGTGCGTTCGGGCCTTTCCAAAGGCGAGCGCATCGTCGTGGAAGGCCTGCAGAAAATCCGTCCTGACGACCTGGTGGATCCGCAGCCGGTTGTCGATTCAGTCGCCATCGGCATCCAGAACACTTCGGGACGGTCCTGATCGTCGGTCTGTAAGGAGCAGCTTTCATGAACATCTCGCGCTTTTTCATTGATCGACCGATATTCGCCGGCGTGCTTTCAGCGATCATCTTCATTGCCGGTCTGATTGCCATTTTCAACCTGCCCATATCCGAGTACCCGGATGTCGCGCCACCCTCGGTCGTGGTGAAAGCTCAATACCCTGGGGCGCACCCTCAGACTATCGCCGAGACGGTTGCAACGCCCATGGAGGAGCAGATCAACGGTGTGGAAGGGATGCTGTACATGAATTCCCAGGCCACGCCGGATGGTCAGCTGACCCTGACGGTGACCTTCAAGCTCGGCACCAATCCCGACCTTGCGCAGCAAATGGTGCAGAACCGGGTAAACCAGGCATTGCCGCGCCTGCCCGAAGCGGTGCAGCGCCTTGGCGTCACCACGCTTAAAAGCTCGCCTGATCTCACGATGGTTGTGCACTTGCGTTCACCTAACGAACGCTATGACATGCAGTACCTTCGCAACTATTCCCTGATCAATATCAAGGACCAGCTCGCGCGTCTTCCAGGTGTCGGCCAGGTTCAAGTGGCGGGTTCGGGCGATTACGCGATGCGTATCTGGCTCGATCCGCGCAAGCTGGCGGCCCGGAATCTGGCAGCCGGTGACGTGGTGCAGGCGCTGCGTGAGCAGAATGTCAACGCAGCAGCCGGCGTGATTGGTGCATCACCTTCTGCGCCTGGCGTCGACTATCAGATTTCAGTAAACGCTCGCGGCCGTTTAACAACAGAAGAAGAATTCCGCGACGTGATTGTCCGTACCTCGGCAGACGGCCGCGTCACGCGTTTGCGTGATGTTGCCCGGGTAGAACTGGCGGCTGGCGAATACGCGTTGCGCACGTTGGTGGACAACAAGCAGGCTAACGCCATCCTCATCTACCAGCTGCCGGGTTCCAACGCATTGCAGATTTCCGACAATGTGCGCAAGACCATGGCCGAGTTGAAAAAGGACATGCCCGAAGGCGTGGACTATCAGGTGATCTACGACCCGACACAATTCGTCCGCTCTTCGATCGATGCGGTCATTCATACGCTGCTTGAAGCCATCGTGCTGGTCGTCCTGGTCGTCATCATTTTCCTGCAGACATGGCGTGCCTCGATCATTCCGCTGCTGGCCGTACCGGTATCGGTGGTGGGGACATTCGCCATCATGTTGATGATGGGCTTTTCGATCAATGCTTTGAGCCTGTTCGGATTGGTGTTGGCCATCGGGGTCGTGGTCGACGATGCGATCGTAGTGGTCGAAAACGTCGAACGCAATATCGCGCTCGGTCTGTCGGCCCGTGAAGCGACGTACCAGGCGATGCGCGAAGTATCGGGGCCGATCGTTGCGATCGCGCTGACCCTGTGTGCGGTTTTCGTGCCGTTGGCGTTCGTCAGTGGGCTCAGCGGACAGTTCTTCAAGCAGTTCGCCTTGACCATTGCCATTTCCACCGTGATCTCCGCATTCAACTCCTTGACCCTGTCGCCGGCCTTGGCAGCCATGCTGCTCAAGGGGCACGACGCGCCAAAGGACGCGTTTCAAAAAGCATTCGATAAAGTCTTCGGTGGCTTCTTCAAACACTTCAACCGGCTGTTTGGTCGAGCTTCTGATAACTACGGGACAAGCGTCTCCAGGGTACTCAAGCGCAAGTCACTGGCGTTGCTGGTTTACGGCGTGCTGGTCGTCGCGGCTGTGTTGATTTTCAACAAGGTGCCGGCAGGGTTTGTCCCGCCACAAGACAAGCAATACCTGGTGGGCTTTGTTCAACTGCCCGACGCCGCCTCCCTGGATCGTACTGAAGCCGTGTTGCGCGACATGACCAGCACTGCACTGGCTGTGCCGGGCGTGGAGGCGGTTACCGGCTATGCCGGCTGGTCCATCAACGGTTTTGTCAGCAGCCCTAATTCCGGTGTTGCGTTCTTCGTGCTCAAGGATTTTGCCGAGCGCCAAGGGCCTGGTATGACAGGCAATGAAATTGCTGCTCAGCTCAATGCCAAATTCGGCGAGATCAAAGGCGCCTACACCGCAGTATTCCCACCGCCACCTGTGTCTGGCATGGGTAACGTAGGCGGCTTCAAGTTGCAGTTGCAGGACCGGGCGGCGCTCGGCACGCCGGCATTGAATAATGCGCTGCAGGCGTTCATGGCCAAGGCCAGACAGGCACCTGAACTTGCCGGCATGTTCTCCAGCTTCCAGATGAACGTGCCGCAACTGTACGCCGATGTCGACCGTACGCGTGCCCAGCAGCTGGGTGTTTCAATCCCGTCGGTATTCGAAACACTTCAAATCTACCTGGGCTCGATTTACGTCAATGACTTCAACAAGTTCGGCCGTACTTTCCAGGTCAAAGTACAGGCTGACGCCGAGTTCCGGGGGCACGCGGAAGATATCGGCTTGCTCAAGGCCCGTAACGATAAAGGCGACATGGTCCCACTGGCGTCAGTGTTGAAAATGACCCAGACCTACGGTCCGGATCAGGCCATGCGCTACAACGGTTTCCCGTCGGCAGACGTCAGCGGCGGTCCGGCCCCGGGCTACAGCAGCGGCCAGGCACTGGAAGCCATCGAGCGCATCGCCGCAGAAACGTTGCCGCGTGGCATAGGCTACGAATGGACGGAACTGACCTATCAGAACAAGATCGCGGGCAACACGCTGTTCATCATCTTGCCGCTGTCGATGCTGCTGGTGTTCTTCGTGCTTGCCGCGCAGTACGAAAGTCTGACCCTGCCCGTCGCTGTGCTGCTGATTGTTCCAATGGGCATCCTTTCGGCGATTGCGGGGGTTTGGCTGACCGGAGGAGACAACAACCTGTTCACCCAGATCAGCTTTGTGGTGCTTGTGGGGTTAGCCTGCAAAAACGCGATTCTGATCGTCGAGTTCGCTCACGAACTGGAGCACCAGGGCCGCTCGATTCGCCAGGCTGCCATAGAAGCGGCGCGACTTCGCCTGCGGCCGATTTTGATGACCTCCATCGCCTTTATCGCTGGTGTAGTGCCGCTAATTACCTCCAGTGGTGCCGGTGCGGAAATGCGTCAAGCCATGGGTATCGCGGTGTTCACCGGGATGATCGGTGTAACGCTCTTCGGCCTGTTCTTGACCCCCGTGTTCTATGTGCTGCTGCGCCATTTGTCAGTGCGTTTCACGCGCCCGACCAAAGAGTCGCCAAGCCACACTGCACACAATGCAGTACCTCATTCAGTCACTGAGGAAGCTTGAGCCATGAATATCGGGCAAACGCCTGTTGAACATCAGGTAATAATGATGAAATGGCTTCAAGCCCGAAACCGCAATCGGCTCTACGAACAACAATAATCCGGGGGAGTGCGTCCATGAAGTTGCTGCACGTTGATGCCAGTCCAAAAAGCGGGCGCTCGAATTCGCGAGCGCTGGCCCGCCACTTCGTGGAGTGTTTACGCGCACTGAATGTAAAACTCGACATCGATTACCTGGACCTGATGGAGCATCCTCCTGCCCATATCGACGAATCATTCACGATCGCCGCGTACACACCCACGGAGCAACGCACTGCCGCGATGGAACAGGCGCTGGCGCCATCCACGGCCTTGTGCAAACGCGTCCTGGACGCTGATGCGTTCCTGTTTGCCATGCCGATGCATAACTTTTCTTACCCATCGGTTTTCAAAGCCTTTATAGACAACATCATTCGAGCGGAACTGACCTACGTAGTCGATGGCTCAGGTCAATACATCGGCCAGCTGGTGAAGCACAAAGCGTTGTTCATCACCACCCGTGGAACAGACATGCGTGCGGGCATGCCACTTTCGCATCTGGATGCACTGACGCCGTCCCTCAAGGCCGCATTTGGATTCATAGGCGTTCAAGACCTGGCGTTCGTGAATGCACAACCTACCCAATTTGCAGCAAAGGAGGAGCGGGAAGAGGCCTTGGAGAGGGCACGTATTCAGTTGGCGGAAGTTGCAAAAAGGTGGGCGGCAGAATAGACAGTCGCGCTCACGCATCTAATTGAGCGCGATACGTTTGCGGATCACAGGAAAATACAGGGATGCCAACATTGGCCAATGCAGAGCCATCAACTTAATCGCTTTTACCGGATGAGCCAACGCATCTCTCACCTGCGGGCTTTCATGCTTTCCAAAGAGACACCAATAACAAAAGTGTTCGCAATTATTGGTAAGCAGACGATAGCGGGACTCACCTACACGGGAAAGCGCTCGGTCTAAAACCACCTCAGGTTTGAAACAGGCTTGCCTGTGCCTTCTGACATGCACCTGTCTTCCGTTGGCGAAACGGCTCAAATGGATAATTTCAATTGGACCCGTTTCAAAGCCTCCACACATACCGGCGTAGTGGATCACTTGCTGTTCTCCAAGATATATCCCATGGTGAACATAACCATTCCGGGAGGTAATCAAGTGGCTGCCGGGTGAAACACTGATTAATGAAGACCAATCAAGATCATCCCAAAGTGGATTTGGATAACGTCCAGGATAGAAACTGATGAAAGTTTTCATAATAGGGCGCGCTCTTGTGTGGTCTACATCGGTACAAGCATAAAGCGCGCCACCAAACACCCCATGAAATAGGGATTCCAAGGGGGTAATCAGATATTTGATTGACTAAAAAATCAAAGAAGCGTCTGCCAAATGATCAAATGATAAATCGACCCGGCGGGATGAAAACCCACGCCATCATAATGAAAGCCATTGATCTGGCGCTGGCTCGGTAAATCTTTGATGAAACATGAGTGATGCACGGCGGGGCGAGTAGTGGAGCAGGGGATTGCATAGTCGAAACAACGAGTCCCGAGCCCCGTTTAAATTTAAATCTACTAAATAGATGTTTAGCGTAGTTATAAGTAATAATTATTAAAAAATTAGCAAATCAGCGGTTGGGGTATTGAAAAGCCTGCGAATCCCAACGTGAACGACCGGATCGTCTGTTCAACTCAAAACGCAATCCCACTGACGTTATCAACGATTATTAAGGTCGTGTAGCTCCCGCATCGGTTCTTCAATCCTCAGGGCTCAGTTTTTGAGTGACAAGCGTCTCCCGTAATTCTGGTGTTGTCATCATGGATCCTGGCGTTGATGTACATCCGGGCCGTACCGGGGAATATGAGCATCCCAAGGAAAAATCATTCTGCGTGGAGCATCAGCAATAGAAAACACTCCACGCAGAATCCAGCCGCGCAATCTGCAGGACGCGCAGACTTCCATGAAGAGCGCTACAGGATCACGATCCAGCCTTGGCATTGAGTGAAATGAGTGAACAAGACAATACGGAGATTGAGCGCATCGCTCATAGAGATTAGCGTTGCGGGGTCTGGATTTCATCACAGCAGCAAACGAGCGTGACTGAGGTGATGCAGGCTTGAAATCTGCCCTGACAGAGCCTCACGTTGAATATGTTTAAGTACGTGTAATGTATATTATGTTAAATGATGTGTCTGGGCGGAACTTTCTATGCTTGTGCTTGAGGTTAAGCTTCACCACTTTCCGATTTTTGCAGACGTTCAGGCTTCTCGTTGGACGTCCTTCCTGACTTCGGTCCCTGATGTATGCATGAAAGTTTTGCCCCGTCGGTACAAGAACTCCAGCCGGATATACAGATATCGCCTTTGAGGCGTTCAAGCACGCCTCATCGATACCGCCGAGCGTTTAACTGATGTCATTCGTTTGCGGCGGTAACAACCAATGTCGTTCGGTGGTCCATCCGAGAAACACCTGAGCCCCCTCACTTTTCTGGCGGTTGAGAGTCAACGGGAGCCCGGAAGCTGCCACGCGCAACCCCATAATTGCCGGTAGAAATCTCTCCCGGAATGCAATGGGTTGAGCCGCGAAATGAGCTTCGATGCTATCGATTGCGCAACGCCTCTCGGCGTCATCCAGCATGGATAAATAAAACACCATCTGGCGCCAGGCATAAGCGGTATTTTTGAGCATCACCAAGCTTGAGTGGTAGAACTTGATTTTCATCTGCTGCCGCATGCATATCCATTGGAAGCACTCCTGAGCAAGTGAACCCAGGCGATGATGTAGCAGCGCTTTCAAACCGAGCTCACCAAATAGAAGCGAAAGGTTTTGCGTCGTCAGAATCTGTTGTTGCTCGATGATCCTTCCGTTGGTTGCTGAGTGCCATGCACCCAAGGGTGCATTAGCCCGCTGTGCGCAAAGGTTCGCCAATGCATCACTGGTATCCAAGTCACGCTGGAAATAGTTTCTGCTCTTCGATTTCGGCTTATCGGGAAGGATCGCCAGTTGGTTCGTGTCGATGTCGTAATAATGGGCGTAAAGGGTGCCACCTATCAACGAGGCCGCTCGTCTGGCTGCTTCCACGAACTTGTTCGAGAAGGTTCCCATGAAAATGTCCACCGCGACCTCCTCCACAAAAGGAAGATCCAGCTTCGCGGTGACAGCAAGCGAACCAAACTCCTGAAGTAGTTTGTTCGGAAGGATTGCCTGAGGAAAAGCAGAGAGGGTCGTTGCCGAGGATTCGATCAAGGCTTGTCTGGCTCCCTCAACAGCGACAGCGTGTGCCTCACGTTCACCTTCGACGGCCGCTACCCAAGGCAGCTCACTGATTTTGACTTGGCTCTGTAGGTTGAGCAGCAGCAATGAACGGCGTCGCCGAAAAGCACGATACGTTGCGATAGACAACGTGCGCAGTATCGTATCGCGAAATCCAGCACTGCAGATTTCGGCCGTCATCGCTGGCAGTACTCGCGCCACGGTATCCCCAGATGTGATCAATCCGTTGTCAATCAACTGACTGATGGTTCCCTTTCGACAGCGCTCGAGGCGTCGGCGAACTGCTGGTGGAATGGCGACACCTGTTTTCAGCGAATATGCCTTAGCCTCCTCACTGGTAATCGGTTCCAACAGGGCCGAAAAATCAGAGATGCCTTCCGAACTCGAATAGCTGGTCAGACGCTCAGAAACAACCTTGGCGATGAGATGATGCTCGGGCGCGGCCACCTGACGGCGCTGCATTTTTCGGTACTGTAGATGATCTTCAGATTCTGGATGACCATGTTTGCACATGAAATCATTGACGATCCGCCGAATACGTCCGACTTGACGCCCTGTAAGCGAAGCTCGGTCATGGGAGCAGAGCCTAAGCAACGCGTACAACTCCCCTACCCGATCTCTGAAAGGTTCAACATTACGGATGTCATTGTTACTGGTTGCATCGAACTGATTATTAAGAGTATTCGCCTGCTCAAGCCAGCCTTCAGGATATTGCCGACAAGGCCAATCATCCTGGTACGTTAAGAGGAAGAGCGAGATGGCTGCGTCGTAGAGAGTCAACCGAGTCGCGACCACATGTTTTTGCACCGCCAGGCGCTGCTGCGCTGGGAGTTTTGAAAGCAGCTTTTTGATATCGCCGACATCGAAGATGTGCACTTCCGCCGCCGCGAGTGGCAGCCCGTCAGAAGCCATTGGAAAGAAACGCAGTTGCTCAAAAAAAGGAGCGATCGACACAATCAGTTTGCGCGCTTCCTCCGTGCGCTGCTGGCCCAACAGCCAAGCCACGGACAGTAGCGCTGCCTCTTCTGGTACATCGACCCGGTAGTCGCTGTTCACCAGCTGCTTTTGCAGTGCTTCGATCCCCTCATCCGTTAGGTGCCAGGTGTTGAGATCAAGTCGTTCAAAACCAGGGCGGATGCCTGGGATTGAGGCGGCCAACCGCCGCTCGTACTCGGTCAGTGCGCCACCGGCCAGATACTGCCCAGTGGCAAAACCACCCGTGACAACCTCCAGCGTGACCCATTCAGGCACATCCACGAGTGGTGCGCGCGAGCCATACAGCGCAGTGCCCTGCACCATGTGTTCGACCACCTGCTGCCAGCGTTCAATCCGTTCGCGTGTTTTTGCCTCAGTGTCGAGCCCCGATGCGGTCAATGCTCGAGATAACTGAAAGACCGCATAACCGACGTTTATGCCGGCCATTGCATCCGATTCCCTATCGTGCCTGGACATATGTCCTTCTGACCCTGCGATGTAGTGGGTCCGGGGGCTGGATTCGAACCAGCGCCCACCCGGTTAAGAGCCGAGTGTTCTACCGCTGAACTACCCCGGAGCAGAGCGCGCATTGTCTACCAGCAACGAAGGGATGTGAAGATTGAAAACGTTGCCGCTCGTGACGCGTATCGAGATTATTCCCGTTCGAAATATTAGCGTAACTGGCCTGTGGCAGCGGTGAACTATGAACATCTGACATCGCCCATAAGTTAAATCAGGTGTTATGTCAGATATGTTCATGAGCGTGTTAAACCACTGATTCGAAAAACCATCTGTCATCGCTCCTGACCGTCCAGTCGGCGGTCAACGCTTATTACTTTGCCAGTTTCAAGCACCGATTTTTCGCGTTTCAGCGAATTCGTTCTGTTCACAACTTTTAACAACCCTACTCCTCAATACTCACATCTCTTAACGAGCATGTTCTGCGAAATCTCGTGACTATTCTCCTCAAGCACAGCGAGTGATCGCCAGATGAGTACCGTAGATACCCCAGCCTACAACTACAAGGTCGTCCGTCAATTCGTCGTGGCGACCATTGTCTGGGGTGTCGTGGGGATGGCAATGGGCGTGTGGATCGCCTCGCAACTGGTATGGCCCGAGATGAACCTCGACCTGCCGTGGACCAGTTT
>NZ_SCOO01000064.1:0-14886 GCF_005502415.1 Pseudomonas sp. G(2018)
TTTTCAGGGCTCATTGTCCGCGTCACAGGCACGCCTCGCCTGCATTCAACAGCCGTTTTCGCATCATCCACAGGCTCGACAAGGAAAGCAGTGTGGTCTGCTGCGGGGTATTTTTAACCAAGCCTCGGAAGCGGACTTTCGTATAACAAAACTGGCGCTTGATCACCAGGAATGGATGCGCACCTTGGCCTGGACTTGAGCTTTCGCGTATTCGATTTTGCGTCGCATACGACCTGTTAGGTTCCTTTTTCACGCGTCTTATAGCTGCTGGGCCGCGCTGCAATCGACCAGTTCATCTAGCGATGTTGATGCTCCACACGCCTCTCTACGCCGGTGTAACTGGCATCGCCAGAGACGTAAGTTTCCTCGCCGTGCTACAACTGATTGACCTGTGTAACGTGCGCCACATTCGCCGCCGTACCCACCAGGTTATGTACCAAGTCGGATTCGGCCTCGACACCGATGTGCACTTTCAACCCGAAGAAATACATTTTTCATTCGTCTGATGCATTTAGGGGACGCGTTTGCCGTCCTTGTTCTTGGTCGAACTTGGCGCATGAATGATCGTCGCATCGACTACAGTACTTTGGCGTAGCAGCAAACCGCGGTCGCCCAAAGAGCCGTTGATGACCTGCAAAATCATGTTGGCCAGTTCATGCTTTTCCAACAATCGGCGGAAGTTGAAGATCTCGGTTTCATCCGGAATCCGATCCAAATGAAGCTGGGCAAACTGGCGCAGAATCGCGGTTTCATAGAGGGCCTCTTCCCTCGCCGGGTCGCTGTAGCCGAACCAGCTTTGCATCAGATGATGCCTGCAACATGAGCATCAACGGATACGCCGGACGACCGCCTTCACCCTTCAGATAATGCGGTTCGATCAACGCAATCAGGCCTTTCCAGGGCACGATCTGATCCATTTCAATCAGGAAACGCTAGCGGCGCGCCTGCTTACGTTTGCCCGCGCATTAGGCTTGACACAGCGAAGTTTGTGACGCACCCAGCCGTCCAGCTCCCCAAGTGGCCGCTTGCTCTGACTTAGCTTGAAATAGCCTGCCCAACCACGCAGTACAGGTTTATTCGCTCGATGACAGTCGCCATCTTGCAGCCCCGTAATCGACGCAGCAGGTCTCTGAGCCGGTCACGAAAGCGACCCAGACTCATAGTCGCCACTCTCAGACTCGGCTGTTGATGCCAGCTCATCCCATAACCCAGATAGCCGCAGACCCAAGGTCGTGCCACGCGGCTCTTTTCCCGGTTCAGCGTCAGTTTCAATCGCTGCCTCAGGAACCGCTCGACGCCTGCCATCACGCGCTCTCCAGCACGATGACTGTGCACATAAATGATCACATCATTGGAATAACGCACAAAGCGATGGCCCCGACGCTCCAGCTCGCAGTCGAGTTCGTTGAACAGGATGTTCGACAGCAACGGCAAGAGGATGCCTCCCTGCGGGGTTCTGGCATGGCTGGGGAATAGCTGCTTTTGGTAGACATAACCAGCCCGGAGCCATTTCTGCAAAATCGCCTTATCCATGGGGATGTTGGCGATCAACCAGTCATGGCTGATATTGTCGAAACAGCCTTGAATGTCGCCCTCTAACACCCACTCCGCGTTTGCTTTTCGTGACAGCACACCAAAGCACTGTGCGGCGGCATCCGCAGTTGAACGTTCCGGCCTGAATCCATAAGAGTTCGGATCGGCGGTGGTTTCCGCTATTGGTTCCAGAGCCAGCAAATGAAGCGCCTGCATGGCTCGGCATTTCATCGCGGGAATTCCGAGAGGTCTAGTCTTGCCATTTTTCTTCGGAATGAGGACTCTCCGAAGCGGAAGCGGCGAGTAGCCTCGTCGCTTCAATGACGCTATCGCACCGAGCTTGGCTCTCGGTGTATTCCAAGTGACCTTGTCCACACCGGGGGTATTTTTGCCTTTGTTTTCAGACACTCGTTTCACGGCTAAAGCTTTGCCGCTAAACGAGTGAGTCAGCTGCCATTGCAAGGCTCTCGCTTTGTTATGCCTGCCGTCTTGTACAGCCTTCACAATACGCGCTTGCAGCCCTCTGACACGACGTTGTGCGGCGATCCAATCGATGCCGTCCCACGACGTGCCGGATGGTGCACACGCCAATGCTGCTGCGTTCATTTGCTCTCCTTCCGTTGAAAGGGTTCTACATACTCTCTTGTGAGGAGAGACCATGAGGACGTCTGCCCGCTTTCGCGTGAAGTGATGTTTCAACTTCTATCCAACCCATTACAGGATGGCGTTCGCTTTTTCCTCGTTCCTTCGCCCGCACCGCCATGAGAGTTTTTACAAACGGCTTTCCCTGACGGGAGCGATACGGGATTTCCACGTTCCGCCTACTGAAGTGCGTCGGGTTAGGTGCCTGCTATCGACCGGGAGGCATGTGGGTCACGAGTGCGCAGTCGAAAGACGCAATTCCCACCTCCATTACCGTTTTGGTTCGAGCGTGTAAGCCATTTCCGCTCGCTCAACTTAACGATCGTTGCGCAGATTCACATGCGTTCACCATACCGACTATCTAGCCCTTGTCCGGCTATGGCTGCCAGAAGGGTACGCCTCTCACGATTGATACCCCGCACCTTGCGGTGCCTCGTTCCGTTGTCGAAGGCGCTCTTGATTCAGCCTTCTAGATTCACCCGGTGACACGGGTGGTTCCCGCAGAGGGGAACAACTTCATTAAGCGACTTCGTGTCGCACCTCGCACCAGTTGTTATCAATGGGTACGGCCCCGTCATCAAGGTAGCGCGACAGCGCTGCCCAGCGTTTCAGGCTGTAATCCAGCGCTCTACTGATAGCCGAACCTTCGGGCACTAGATCGCGCTGGGCGATCATCCAGGTATGCAGCATATCCATCACCGGCACGGCTTTTTCTTGCCGTATTCGACGGCGTAACTCCGGTTCCAGGCCGCGGACTTCACTCTCGACTTCGTACAGCAACTGAATGTAGCGCAGGGCTTGCTCGGCGAGCGTGCTCTTGTTGGTGGCGTGTAGTTCGAAGAACTTGCGCCGCGCATGGGCCATGCAGCCGATCTCGGTGACGCCGAGTTCAAAGCTGGCCTTGTAGCCGCCATTATGTTTTGCAACTCATAACGCGGGTTATGTTGCGGCGGGAGTTATGTTGTGATGGTAAAAGGCGCCGCCTCCAATCGGGAGGTCGGCGCAAAAAGTGGCACATAAATTCATGCTACAACCCTCGCATGAACGCCATGAGAGACGCTGAATTCGGTCGCAGGCGCACAGCCTCAGGCACATTTGTGACGTCCAAACATGCAAGAGCCTTGGCCTTCATTTCGAGATCGACTTCCGCGTAGATGTGGGTCGTGTCTAGGGAGACATGCCCGAGCCAAGCCCGAATTGTATTGATATCGACCCCGGCTCTTAACAGGTGAACGGCAGTCGTGTGTCGAATAGTGTGCGGGCTGATGCGCTTGCCTTGCATGGAATCAACCCGCTTGCCGGCTGCTCGTCCA
Organism: Pseudomonas sp. G(2018); assembly: GCF_005502415.1. Classification (NCBI taxonomy): domain Bacteria; kingdom Pseudomonadati; phylum Pseudomonadota; class Gammaproteobacteria; order Pseudomonadales; family Pseudomonadaceae; genus Pseudomonas; species Pseudomonas sp. G(2018). Next base: position 3,489 of record NZ_SCOO01000064.1, read on the forward strand.
TACACCGACACAACGCGATGTATGCCGAATCGAGTCATAGGATTCCCGGCACGACCTATGAATACGCGATCCTCTGTTCTGCGTTCGACGATGAGTGCCCGCAGCGCGGTAGCTGTTACTGGCCACAGGGGGCATACGCGCCATTTGTTTCACTTACCCAGAATGCGCACGGAGGGTGAAGTCCCAAGTTGCAAATTACCAACGCTGAGGCAGGCAGCTTCGTCAGCGCGGGCGCCGGTGTTATATAGGAAAAGCAAAATCGCATAGTCCCGTGCACCCTGGCTCGTAGCCCGATTAGGTGCCCGGAGCAGAGCTTCTACTTCTGGTTTGTCGAGGTAGTTGATGACTGCCTGGGTAGTTTTTTTGAACGGGATAGAACGGATCTCTGTGCACCACGCCAAATGCTCTGGCGATCGCATAGCAATGAAACGCCCTAATGAATGAATCGCGCAGAGCCGCTGGTTGCGCGTGACGATGCCACAACCGCGCTCGTGTTCGACGTGTACAAGGAATGCACGCACGATGGCGGACGATATGTCGAGCACCGACAAATGGTCGATTGCCACCGAGGCTCTTCGACTGACAAATGGAAGCAGGAGCGTCAGCGTGTCGCGGTAACTGATCTGAGTGTTGTGGGAAAGGTTACGCTCGGCGACCAGATACTCCAACAAGAAGCGACGTACCCATGCCCCGAGGAGATTTCGGTCATTCATGATCAATCTCCTGGCCTGAATAAATGGCAAATCGGCGACTCGCTTCGTGCAACAGTTCGGGAGTCATACGCAGATAGCGCTGGGTCGACCTTATGTCGACATGCCCCAGATACGTTGCCAATTGCGGCAATAGCCGCTGTACGTCCTTACCGGCGCGATACCATCCCAGTACACGATGAACGGCGGCTGTATGCCGCAGATCATGGAGGCGCGGAGGCCGTAGTTCGCCAGTCGGGCGAGCAATACCGGCAGCCAAACGAACGCGTTGGAACAGAGTTATGACGTATTGGTAGTTCAGGCGATGGCCAGTACGAGTGCACAGCAGGGTAGAGTCTTGGCCTAGTGGAAGTGCTAGCGCGCAACGTTGTCGTAGATAGACTCGCAGTTTCGATGCCAGTCTGGGCCCAATCGGCACCAGTCTTGTCTTATAAAACTTTGTGTCACGAACGGTGATGATTCGCTGCTCGAGGTCGACGTCACAGAGGTTTAGTCTGATTGCCTCTCCGACGCGCAACCCGGCACCGTAAAGGATCAGCAAGAGGGTTCTGTATGTCGCAGCTTGAAGGCGACTGAGCGAGGTACTCAGTATGACGGTGGCATCTAACAGGTGCTGTATTTCTGTGGTGGCATAGACATAGGGAGTCTGTGCCGGTGGAAGTTGTGGTGGTCGTTCCGGCAGGGGCGAGATCGTTGTGTGGCCACGTGCGATTGCGAAGCGATAAAAACTAACAAGTAATCCTCGCTTCGTCTTCCACGTAGCGCTCAGCTCACCGTGCCCGTGCAGAAATACGGCTACTGCCTCTGGAGTAACTTCGGGGAGCGGCAGGTTTCCAGTCTCACGTGCAAACTGACGCAGCACTCTGACACTGCTATTCAGGCCCACGCCTTGGGCACGACGGACAGCCACGTAGGCATTGACTACGTCCAAGGTTCTCATAGCAGGTCTCCCAGGTCGAAGTCACCGACTTCACGTAACGAGACCAGATCAACCTTGGTGTACGTCATTGTCGCCGATGTACTGCGGTGGCCAAGGTGGTCGCCAATCTCCTTGAGGCTCAGCCCATTGGCGAGCAGCCTGGCCGCGCATGCATGTCGAAGCGCACGCGGCCCCAAATGTGCAGCTTGTATGTTGAGCAGACGCAATCTGCCGCTGACGATGTTGTATAAACCAGCAGCGGAGATGGGGATTCGCGGCGCCCGAGTTCGGATGAATATCTCAGGGTGCAGTACCTTCGGACGCACTGTGTCGACATATTGCGCTAATGCCTCAGCCACTGTGAACGCCAATGGGTAAACCTGTGGCTGACGGCGCTTCAATCGCCAAATACGCAATTGGCCAGCAGCCCAGTCGATCTGATCCAACCGGAGTGCGGCAACTTCTCCCCGGCGTAAACCGTAGACGGCAAAAAGCATCAGGATGGCTCGATCGCGCACATCGCGTTCAGAGCTTGAATTTGTAGTTGCGAGTACTCGCTGAACATCCTCCCAGCTCAGTGCATAGGGAAGTGACTCTAGGGCGTAATGTCGCGGGGCGTGGATCGAGTCGGCCAATGCACTGCTGCATGCTCCCTGCGTTGCCGCGTAGCGCAGGAATACCCGCAACATTGTTGCGACGTGCCCTGCCGAAATTCGCGACCACCGTTGCGCACCGTAGGTGATGAAGTAGGCATCAATATCCTCGGGCCTAAGCGTCGAAAATCTGCGGCCTGTGTTGAAGCACCAGCGCAAAAAGGTTGCCGCTCGACTGCGCCATTGACTAATGGTACATGGTGTCAAGCCGCGTTCATCCCGCATCCACGAGACGAAAAGCTCAAGATTCTCCTCGAATGGAATCGTCTCCGTTGGCTCTTGCCACCAGCCCAGGAACTTAAACCAAGGTCTTGCGGTGTTTATCAACGTCGTAGCAGTTGCAGGAGAATTGGCCGGCAATGGCCCTTCGTGAATGATCTGGTGCAGCCGTGACGAATTGATTGCATTGATGTCGCTTGGCTGCACCCGCTCGGCAATCCAAAGCAAGCAGCACGCCTTCAAGTAAAGGGAGGCATGCGTACAGCCCTGCTCAGCACAGTGTTGTAGGTATCGCTCGCGTTCAGCGGCCAGCGATCCGGCACGATGGCGTTTACAGGCAGCGTTTGAAGAATAGATATTCTCGAACATGGCTGACACTCCAGGTGAGGTCTACCAAGGCGCTGCAATTTATGTTGCGTCAATCGCCTATCGACAACAGAGAAACTGCCTATTCGCCCGGTCGGGATCACATAACTCAGGCCGCAACATAACCAGCGAAATCATCACAGACCAGCTTGCCCTTCCAGTCTTGCAGGAAGTTGCGAGCATGCTCACCGGCGCGGCTGGGGCTGAAGTCGTAAACGACAGTGGCTGTTTCGCAGAACTGGCTGGTGGCGTAGGCCCAGACATAAGAACGGTGAGTTTTCTTCGAGCCCGGAGCGAGCATTTGTACCGGTGTTTCGTCGGCGTGGATGACCTGCTGCCCGAGTACCACGTCGCGCAGCGCATCGACCAGAGGCTGCAACTGAACGCCAGTCGCGCCAACCCATTGGGCCAAGGTGGAACGTGGAATTGCCAAGCCAGCTCGACCAAAAATCGACTCTTGGCGGTAAAGCGGCAGATGGTCGGCAAACTTGGCGATCATGACGTGGGCAAGTAGCCCGGCAGTCGGGATGCCCTTATCGATGACCTGCGCCGGAACCGGCGCCTGGATCAGTGTTTCGCAGTCATCACAGACCCATTTACCTCGGACATGGCGCTCGACCGTAAAAACGCCAAGCGTGTAGTCCAGTTTTTCGCTGACGTCTTCACCGATACGCTTGAGTGCACAGCCACATGGGCAATGAGTGTTGTCCGGTTCGTGATGGATCAGCGTGCGTGGGAACTCCGGCGGCAACGCCGTGCGCTTAGGCTTTTGCTTTTTCTCGGTCGCAGGTGGAGCTGTTTGCAATGCCTGAAGCTCAGCCTCAATCGCCGCGATATCGGTATCGATCAGGTCATCGAGCAAGCTGGCCTGGGCCGGATTCAACTGCTCGCTACACTTGGCAAACTTCAAACGCTTGAGCTGTGCAATCTCGTGGCTCAGTTTCTCGATCACCGTTTGGTCGCGGTGGATCTTCTTACCCATGGTGTCGACTTGCGACAGCAACTGCGCTGCCAGGACACGCAGTTGGTCAGGGGACATTTGGTCAAGATTGGGCGAAGGAGTCATGCCCCGAATTTTGCCAGAGCAGGCAGTTCGCGGCGATAGACCGATAGGCTAATGGCAGCCGTTAAAGCAGTGTGATCGCGCCGCCGGAGCCCGCGCGTTGCCATGGCAGGCCCAGCACCAGGGCCTGAAGTTGCTCGGCATCCAACTCGAGTTCAGAGCCTTGTCGAATGCCTGGCCAGTGAAATTTACCTTGATTCAATCGGCGAGCCGCCAACCAGACCCCGAAGCCGTCATGCACCAGAACTTTCATGCGCGTGGCTCGGCGGTTGGCGAACAGATAAGCACAGTGCGGCTTCGCCGCACCGAACACCGCGATCACTCTGGCTAACGCGGTCTCGGTGCCTGCGCGCATGTCCATCGGCTCGGTGGCGAGCCAGATGGAGTCGATGCGGATCATTGGGCGAGTCCACGGATGAATCGGGCGCACCCTTCGGGATCGGAAGTTGGCCACGTCACCGTGAGCGTTTGCTGGCCGAGCAGTAATTCAATGATCGCCAACGCTTCGGTCTTTCGTTTTGGTTCTACTTTCAGAGGAATGAAAGCTGGCAGCGCGACTGCCTGCTGGTCACGATAAAGCGGTATCCACCGGCGAACGACATTGGCGTTGATGCCGTGCCTCATCGCAATAGCCGCCACGGAGACACCGGGCTGTTCGCACTCTTGGACGACTTGGGTTTTGAAGGCTTTCGGGTAGGACTTACGTTGGCGCATGGCGATCCTGACGTTAAGGGTAATTGCGTCGCTTAATATGCGGACACAATCGCCCTTATCGGCCGGGCTCGGAAGGTGTGTTCACCGGCCCCTTACAATTTTGGGGCGTGTCTCACTTGCTGACTCAACTCAACGCCATCGAAGTCTTGAAGATTTAGCGGGGCTACTTGGTCAGCCAGAATCAAGGCAAGCATTAGAATAGTAAAACCTACTAATACGGGGAATGAGCCACACCAGAAGACGATGCGTCGGTGGCGCTGGCGCTGGTATGCATTCATTTTGACAGCCCCTTTCTCAAACCACCGTATCTCTCCGATTTAAGAAATACGATGGTCAATCCAAGAGATATTACCTGACTACGACGGCCCCTACGAGGGTGCTGCTGCGGCGTAGAACTATAACACCACCAATCGCAGCCAGGATCGAACCGATCAATACCCCGACTTTGACTTCATCAATCAAATGAGCTGATCCGGCGAATGCCTGGTTGCCAATGAACAGGTTCATGGTGAAACCAATGCCGCCCAACAACGCTGCGACATAGAGCTGCGTCCAGGTGCTCCCTTCCGCCAACTTGGCCAGCCCCAGACGAATGGCCAGAGCAGCCAGTAGGAAAATACCGACCTGCTTGCCCACCAACAGCTCCAGAGCTACGCCCAGTGGAACCGGATCGACCAGGTTCTCCATGGAAATACCGGTCAATGAAGCGCCCGCGTTGGCGAAGCCAAAAATCGGAACCACTGCGAACGCTACCCACATGTGCAGCTTTTCTTTGAGTAACAGCAGCGGAGACCGCGCTTCTTCTGGCCTGCCCATGGGGATGCACAGCGCCACGGTGACACCTGCCAGCGTTGCATGCACGCCCGATGTAGAAAGAAGAACGACAACACGCCCCCGACCAGGAGATAGGGGAACAGCCGTCTTACACCCAGTCGATTCAGTGCGATCAGAATGACCAGGGTCGCGAGCGAGGCCAGCAACATCGGCATGTAGTATCAGGTCATTACCAAACAGAGCTGGTTGGTCAGTTTGACCTGAAGTAAGCCTGAGCTGATCGCTAACACCACGCCGACGCAAGAGTTGGCTACTCTCTGTCGCAGAGATCATTGCTGCTCGCTTACACCGTGGGTGTTTAGACTATTAATAACCCTCAGCATCCGGCTGGAGGCCGCTCCCCCAATTTTGGAGCAGTAAAGCAGACGTTGTACCGATTATGCTCATTGTGATCGGTGTCTTATACGTGATTCGAGAGCACTTCAACCACGTTTGTCCGTATTTGCCCTGTCTGATTCTGCTTATCTGTCCATTAAAGCATTTTTTGGTCATGGCGATCAGGCAGCAACCAACAAGGACGAAAAAGGGGAATAGCCATGCCAGCCACACCGAGCAACCACGACCACCGTCACGCCCATGCTACCTCACCCAATGACGGTGATCTGCGTGACCCGGTGTGCGGCATGGCTGTTACACCCCCATTCAAGTATGGCGAGCTCTATAACGGACAGACTTATCAATTTTGTAGCCTGAAATGCCAAGATAAGTTTAGAGCAGATCCTGAGCGCTACAGTGGTACTCATCCGATAGCAGAACCGAACGTCACCGCTCCAGAGCCTGCGGTACAAGCGGCCACTGAGTTCACCTGTCCTATGCACCCGGAAATACGCCAGCCCGGTCCCGGTAATTGCCCTAAATGTGGCATGACATTAGAACCGGTCATGCCCGCACTCGATGAAGATGAAAACCCCGAGCTCCGGGAGTTCACCCGCCGTTTTTGGTGGTCGATGCCACTAACCGTGATAGTGACCGTGCTCGCTATGGCGGGACACTCGTTACAACTCTTCCATGGTTCGATCCAGAACTGGATCGAGCTAGCGTTGGCGACACCGGTGACCTTATGGGCAGGTTGGCCTTTTTTTGTAAGGGGCATAGCATCTGTTGGAAATCGCAGTCCAAACATGTGGACTCTTATTGGTTTGGGTACCGCCGCAGCCTATCTTTACAGCGTCGTGGCAACGTTATTTCCTCAAAGTTTCCCCACCACCTTCATGCAAAATGGACGCATCGGCGTCTACTTCGAAGCTGCGGCGGTCATCATCTCGCTTACTTTGCTTGGGCAGATTCTTGAGCTCAAAGCCCGATCGCAAACCTCCGCCGCCATTAAGTCCCTCCTCGGCCTATCTCCCAAGACAGCACGCAGGATCAACGCCGATGGCCAGGAGGAAGACATTCCTCTCACCCATGTTCACTTGGGTGACCATTTGCGGGTCAGACCAGGTGAAAAGGTGCCAGTTGATGGCTCAGTACTGGAGGGTGAAAGTGCAGTGGATGAATCCATGCTCACTGGCGAGCCTGTGCCGGTAATGAAAAGAGCTGGAAATAGCTTGATCGGCGCCACGCTCAATACCCATGGCAGCTTGGTAATGGAGGCGCAGAAGGTCGGCGCCGAGACCATACTTTCACAGATCGTACAAATGGTCGCTCGGGCTCAACGCTCCAAAGCACCAATGCAACGAATGGCCGACTCGATTGCCGGCTACTTTGTGATGGGTGTTATCACGATTGCGATACTGACACTCATAGGCTGGGGGCTCTTCGGCCCGGAACCCAGCTGGGTCTTTGGTCTAATTAATGCTGTCGCCGTGCTGATCATCGCTTGCCCCTGTGCATTGGGTCTTGCGACGCCCATGTCAATCATGGTTTCGACGGGTAAAGCAGCCAGCATGGGGGTGCTATTCAGGGATGCCAGCGCCATCGAAAACCTTTGCAAGATCGACACATTGATTGTCGATAAGACAGGCACCCTTACAGAGGGGCGGCCGGTGTTTCACAGCGTGGAGGCCACACCTAATTTCAACCCCAGCGATGTTCTTCAACTAGCAGCCAGCCTTGATCAAGGCAGCGAACATCCCCTGGCTCATGCCATCGTCGATCACGCCCGAACCGAGAACATTGCGCTCACCAAGCCTGAATCCTTTGACTCTGGTTCAGGTATTGGGGTCAGTGGCCTGGTTGATGGCAAGAAGATTCAGCTAGGCAATACCGCGTTGATGGGAGCCGCCGGCGTGAGTACCAAGGCCTTACAAGACCGTGCAGAGTTGTTACGCCTTGAAGGCATCAGCATTATCTATCTCGCTGTTGACGGGGTATTGGCAGGGTTACTGGCGGTGTCAGACCCGATAAAACCGACCTCCAAAGAAGCAGTCACCAAGCTCAAGGCTGATGACATTAAAATCATCATGGCTACTGGAGATGGGCTCACCACCGCTCGAGCTGTCGCCAGGGTAATGGGTATTGAAGAGGTTCATGGTGAAGTAAAACCTCAGGACAAGGAACGCTTGGTCGCTGACCTCCAGCAATACGGCCGGAAGGTTGCCATGGCTGGCGACGGAATCAACGACGCACCGGCCCTGGCGCGAGCAGATGTGGGCATCGCCATGGGGACAGGGACTGACGTTGCGATGAATAGCGCGCAACTCACGCTGGTAAAAGGCGACCTGATGGGAATTCTACGAGCACGGGCACTTTCAGTTGCAACAGTAAAAAACATGCGGCAAAACTTGGGTTTCGCCTTTCTTTACAACTCGATGGGTATTCCCCTCGCCGCAGGTCTGCTCTACCCACTGACGGGACATCTCCTGTCGCCAATGATCGCCGCCATAGCCATGAGCATCAGTTCTGCATCTGTAGTTTTCAATGCATTGAGACTGAGGAATACCCGAATAGATTGAGCTTCATCGATGCTCGTAGCCAAAAATAGATAACTCTTAACCTTGCTGTTGTGTAAGCGTTAATTGTTTAAGCCAATCAAGCACTGATCCGAAAGAGGATGGCGGGCAGACGTGACCGTGTCCGACTACTCGACAATCATATCCGGTCACTGGCAATTGGACGTCACTATGTACGGTCTGCAATTATACTGTGTTAATGGCGGCCCTGATGATGCTGATCCCGTCGGTAGTTTCAACGGACATGATCCGTAAGCCTATCTGAAGGCATCCTCACGTTGCTGCAAACGCAAAAAATCGTATGCGTCCGGCCAAGTCATCTACCCGGCCCCGCAAAGCCAGGACATGGTGTGCACTTAAATTTAAGTGGACACCAGTTCTAGCCTTTTAAGCGGGTATTTCATGCAGCCGACACGCCGTTCGTATTCCAAATCCTTCAAGGCCCGGGTCATTCAAGAGTGTGTCCAACCCGGCGCTTCGATTGCCAGCGTTGCCCTTAGCCATAGCCTCAACGCGAACCTCGTCCACAAATGGATTCGGGTGCAAGCGCAGAAAAGCACGGCGCTCCAACCTGCATTCATCCCGTTGCCTATACACGAAACAGCCCACGGATCCTCAGCGAATATCAGCATTGAGATTCTGCACCCGCGCGGCACCGTCAAAGTGAACTGGCCAACCGATAATGCTGCTGCCTGTGCCGCATTCCTTCGAGACCTTTTGCGATGATCCGCATCGACGCCATCTGGCTTGCCACCGAGCCCATGGACATGCGCGCCGGAACTGAAACGGCGCTGGCCAGAGTGATCGCGGTGTTCGGTGCGGCGAAGCCGCACTGCGCCTATCTGTTTACCAATCGCCGTGCGACTCGGGTCAAAGTGCTGGTACACGATGGGATTGGCGTCTGGCTGGCGGCACGTCGCTTGAACCAAGGTAAATTCCATTGGCCAGGTGTTCGGCAAGGCAGTGAATTGCAGTTGGATACAGAGCAACTTCAGGCCCTGTTGCTTGGCCTGCCTTGGCAACGGGTTGGCGCTGGCGGTGCAATCACGGTGCTTTAGAAACTGTAATTAGCATCTTGGTTTGCTGTCGCAGACGGTCTGCTTTGGTAAAATCCAAGGCATGACTTCCTCGCCTAATCTCGATCAAATGACTCCCGACCAACTGCGTGCATTCGCTGCGCAATTGCTGTCGCAAGTCGAGACCATGGGCAAGAAGATCAACCGCGATCAAACGGTGATCGAGAAGCTGACCCACGAGATCGCACAGCTCAAGCGTTTGAAGTTTGCCAAGCGCAGCGAGCAGATGAGTCCTGATCAGGCCAGCCTGCTTGATGACCTAATCGATACTGATATCGCGGCGATTGAGGCCGAGCTTCAGGCGTTGCAAATAGCACCAGCAGCGACCGAGGAAAAGCAAAAGCCCAAGCGCACGGCATTCCCGGCAGAGTTCCCACGCACGTTGATCCATCACGAGCCGGACAACACTCACTGCCCATGCGGCTGCGCACTGAAGCGCATCGGTGAAGATGTCAGTGAAAAGCTGGACTACACGCCGGGTGTGTTTACCGTTGAGCGCCATGTTCGTGGCAAGTGGGTTTGCGATGACTGCGAAACGCTGATCCAGGCGCCGGTGCCGGCGCAGGTCATCGACAAGGGCATCCCGACGGCCGGGTTACTTGCTCACGTCATGATTGCGAAGTTCGCTGACCATCTTCCGCTTTACCGTCAGGAATCGATTTTTGGTCGTGCCGGCTTGGCGATTCCACGCTCCACGCTGGCTCAGTGGGTTGGCATTACAGGCGTGCAGTTGCAGCCCTTGGTCGATGCCTTGCGGGACGTAGTGATCGGGCAACAGGTCATGCACGCGGATGAAACACCCGTGCAAATGCTTGCTCCAGGCTCGAAAAAAACTCACCGATCTTATGTTTGGGCGTACGCCACCAGCCAGTTCTGCGAGACAGCCGCTGTTGTCTACGACTTCAGCCCCAGCCGCGCCGGCGAGCATGCTCGTAACTTCCTGCAAGGCTGGAAAGGCAAGTTGGTCTGCGATGATTTTGGCGGTTACAAGGCCAGCTTCGAACTCGGCGTGACCGAGATCGGCTGCATGGCCCATGCCCGGCGCAAGTTCTTCGAGTTGCACGCAACCAACAAGAGCCAGATCGCCGAGCAGGCCCTGCGCTACATCCAGCTGTTGTACGAAGTCGAGAGCGAAGTGCGCGACCTGGAGCCGAATTTAAGGCGCCGAATACGGCAAGAAAAAGCCGTACCGGTGATGGATAGGTTGCATGCCTGGATGATCGCGCAGCGTGATGTTGTGCCCGAAGGGTCGGCTATAAGCAGAGCACTCGATTACAGCCTCAAACGCTGGGCAGCGCTGTCGCGCTACCTCGATGACGGGGCGGTTCCCATTGATAATAATTGGGCGGAGAACCAGATCCGGCCATGGGCTCTTGGACGCAAGAACTGGCTCTTCGCCGGGTCACTACGCAGCGGAAAACGGGCTGCGGCGATCATGAGTTTGATCCAGTCAGCACGGCTGAATGGCCATGATCCGTACGCCTATCTAAAGGATGTTCTCACGCGCCTGCCGACGCAGCGGGCGAGTGAAATTGAGCAGTTGCTTCCGCATAAGTGGCAGCCGGTTTAATCACGCAAGACGTGATGCCCGGACGCATACAAAAAATCAGTCGAGTAGACGAGTTGTTGCCACATAAGAGGCAGCCGACGTAATAACGCAGAGTAGCTTCGCCGCTCGCGTACCATTAGTTAAAGTAATCAGAACAAATGCATCTCAGCGTGAGTATGCGCCTGAAGTGAATCCGGCACACCAGATGACTCTAAACCTCCGGCCTCTAGCCAGCTTATAGTCTGTGCGTAAGCCCTCTGAAGCAGAAGCTCTGTTTGATTGAAGTCAAATACAGAAACACCTAGTGGGCACAGTGGAGCCACTACATGAATATTGGCACGTGAAGAGAAAAGTTCTATATCACGTACCAACTGTCGCATGCTCATCAGGTTTATGCTGTGTAA
>NZ_SCOO01000065.1:0-13883 GCF_005502415.1 Pseudomonas sp. G(2018)
TTTTCAACTTTGGCATCGGGACGCATCATGGCCGCTGGCTTCTGAAAGAGATCGGGAGCACAGCATCAGGCATCAAATCGCGACTTTGAATGTGGGGTTCGTGGAGCGGTTACTCACCATTGGAGTACCGCTGGTCTCCGACTTCACAGCCGGCGCCGCAACAGCCGCGATAGAGGCGCTTGTGAGCAGGGCAAAAACCAGAGAGTAGAAATAACCAGTACGCATAAATGACGCTCCATGACATCGATTGAGAAAGCAGCTTTTCCGAAGCTGCCTCCCAAACTTAGGCGATGAATGGAGGGTGTCAAAAATGTGTCAGTTACAGAATATGTAGTGCGAAACCCGCGTCATCTCGCTAGAAAATAGTCACCCGTTCGCTACACATCAAATAACAAAACTCATGTCATTGAGGGTCAGGTGAATCATTCAGTTTTCCGACGCAAAGACCAAAATTTTGCAGTAGAAAAATTGAATACCACTATGAGTGGAATGAGTGCAATTTGTACATAAAACGGATCAAACCCAGTTTTGGAAACCACATAGTGCAGTGCCAGCACATTCAAACCGATCGAGAGAAACCCAGAAAACAAATACTTCAAAAATCGAGACTTGAAATCGAGCTTATCCTCTGGTTTGAATACCCAAGAATGATTCAAGCAGTAGGTAAGAACCATCCCAAGCAACGACACAAGGACTATCGCCACAAGGTAGTTAATCTTTAATATTCGCACACACAAGTAGAACAAAATGAATGTAAAGACGAAATTCACTCCCCCAACGAGAGTAAATTTCGAAAATTCGAGCCTAAGATTTTTCACCCAGTAGTCCACCGACATATTGACTCAGAATTTGTCTCTAATGACATAATTTGGACGTTTTCTCACTTCTTCATTAATACGCCAAATATACTCACCGATTACGCCTAGCATGACCATTATCAGCCCGCCAATCAACAAAATCGCGATCATGATCGGAGCCCAGCCTGCGAATGGGGTTTCACCACGTAGCCAGCTAACGACAATACTTGCGCTATACAGAACACCAAGAAATGAAGTAAGCAGCCCTGCCATCGAAATAAATCGAATAGGCAAGTAAGAGGCATCCAGAACGGCATCCAGAAAATTTTTCAATTTTTTTGAAAAATTATACTGCGATTTACCGATAGTTCGTTTGAGCCTGACGTAAGGAATAAAACTAGTGCGATAGCCGGTCCATAGCAAATCACCTTGGAAAAACCTGTGTCGAACATCGATGGCGTTGAAAACATCCATTACCTTTCGATCCATCAACACAAAGTCGAAGCCCCCCGGCGGAATTTGCGGAAGCGCCATCCGCAAAACTCCATACGCGAATCGGGAATAGAGTTTTGAAAAAAATGAATCAGAGCGATCTGTGCGATGGCAAATAACAATCTCAGAACCGGTTTGCCACTTCTCTATCATCTGAGGAATCAATTCGACAGGATCCTGCATATCTGCCGAAATATTGATGATTGCATCTCCGGTGGCTTCTTTGAAGCCCGCCAACATGGCCGCCATCTGACCAAAGTTTCGTGTAAAAGTAACTCCCTTGACTTGAGGGTCCCTTTCTTTCAAGGACAGAATCTCACGCAGTGACCCGTCTTTTGAGCCGTCATCGACAAAAACGATTTCGTACTCATGTTCTGGGAGATCTTTCGAAAATACAGAGACTAACTTCTCATAGGTTTTCGAAATTGCGCCCTCATTGTGGTACACAGGGATCACAAAGGAGATTTTCATTTACACATGCCTCTAATGATAAAAAAGAACCTCAACGCGTACCGCTGAGGCTTCTTTAAGTAAATCAATACTTTATTTTGGTCTATACATTATAAATTTACGTCCTAGACCATTTACCCTCGCCACAACCTGATAATCAGCTGGAAAATTAATACCTACACTACCGAGTATGGATGGGATGTCAAGGGTGGGGTCTACATCCAATAGAACGAAAGATTTCTTAAGACGAGCCGGATACGAGAACGTCAGCGCTTGCCTGGTATAAGCATTAGCACGCTCACTAAGGCAGCAGGGATAGACAGGGTGCCCGGGGGACCGCCCACCTAACGCGTATACGAGTCCGGGAATCTCCCTAAAAGCGATTATATCATCGCCGGGTTGAAACCCATTAGCTCTAGCCGCAACTGAAAGCGCCTGGATTACACTGCTAGTTTCAGCATCAAGATTCAAAATATATGCTGGATTCCCGACAGGTGTAGGAACACTCTGATCATATAAACTCAGAGGCTTAAGTTGTGCTGGCGCAAACGTACCGCCCTGAACCACATGACTACAAACATAAGTAGACACACCGATTACAACGACTGCCATTAGACCGACACCGGCTCCAGTGCGAACAATCAATATCGTAAGAAGTAAAAAAATCGCTCCAAACCAAGGAACCGCATAAAACTGAATCACATTGAAGACTGGATTCGACGTACCGAATGATCCAGTAACAGGGGCGATCAACAAAAAGAGAAAAAGCAAAAGCGTTTTATCAAGATAAAACAACTTTGAAACAATTTTAAATGACCCGAGCAAATACAGGACACCTAGCAATAAAATCCAAGCAAGCTCAAAGGCAAGATAAGGCCTTGTACGACCCTCAACTGGAGAAGTCAAAAAACGATCTGGAACATCAACATTCAAACCATCATCAAAGGAAATCACCAGCGCCAATACGACTACACTCCAAATCAACAAACGCCAGAAACGCTGTGCATCAGGAAAATTGCTAACCTTATTGAAAGCCACACCAACTCCTGCGCCCAAAACAATCATCAGGTAGCACGGCCAGTATTCAAATAACGCCGTGTATAACAACACCAAAAGGTCTTTAGGATAGGTTAAAAGCTTATCAATCGGATTATGATGCCCTAGAGCTTGATAAAGACTCCAGCCTTCTTTAAATAACTCCAATGTTCGCGTCGGTGTCTGTTCGAAGGCAAAATAAATAACAAGCCAAACCAAGAAGCCAATTAAAATTGACATCAGGAGGCGTAACCGTACGAAGAACGCAACATCTCTTTGCAGCAAAGTGAAGGCAATTGCACAGAGCAACAACGGTATTGCTGTAGGAAACTTAAAAAAAAAGCGTTAACCCAAAAATGACTCCTGCTGCAAAATATGCGATGTAGGGCAACAATTTTTTTCTTGTCGGATCCAGGCACGCCAGGCCAATACAGATGAACCCTGCAAACAAATTCACTACAACGGCCGTAAAGGTGTAATAGCTTGGCGTAAGATAAGACCATTGATAATGGAGGAGAGAGCCTGCCACAATAAACAGTAAAGAATAGTACTTCAGATACTTTATACGAACAGCTTCAGACTGCAACGCCAGCAATAACTTTAAAAACCCATACCAAAATACAACTGCGGACAAGATGACCAAAACAACGCCAGCCTGCCTGTATAAAACAGGGTTGTAATTAACCAACATGAAAAGATGACCGGTGAAAGAGAAAATCGCCGAAACATTTTGCTGTATCTCGCCTGGATAACGGGAGGCTAATAGATAAATACCCTCATCGCCGAATCCTAGCCCCTTATCCGCCGCCCACAAAACAACAGAAATCGTTATTAATATCCCCACCCCAAATATAGATAAAGGGAGAACGTTAAACGCATTTCTACTTATCATTGATGCGACTTTCCTTAGACTCGGCACCGCCCCCCTTGAGTAAGGGGAGGCATAAATCGTTATCTCTACTTAGACTAAAGCAGCGCCAAGAGTTTAATCCCCTCGCTCGCACATCAAAAAAACACTTGAACACAAGTCAGGATAGAGCTGGCCAAGCTTGTAACAGCCCTCCAGATACTCCTCTGAAATAATGTCTGTATTCAGCAATTTGTCCCACTGAAAGTTAGCGAGTGCCTTGAAGAAAATACCCGTCCGATGGACAACCTTTAGTCCAGCTGCTACTGCATCACGCTCCAAGGTATCGAGCGAGTATGTGCACCGATGCCCATGCTCTAGTTCAGCAGGAGTGACCGCTGAGTTATGAGAAATCAAACCCATCTTGACGGCTATCTGCCGAGACGGTGCGTTGGCATTCGGGCAAACCAGGAAGAATCTACCACCCTCAGCGAGCCATTCATCATTGATTCGTTTGAGCACTCGTACTGGATCATCAATATGTTCCAACACATGAGTTAGAACGATATTGTCGTACCGCTTCGGTAATTCCGCAGTCTCAAATAATGAATGGATAAACTTAACTTTATCACCGAGTTTTTGCTTTGCTTCTTCGATGGCTACTTCGGAAGCTTCTACGCAAGTGACATCATCGAAGTGCTCTAGAAAACGTCGAGTGAAATCACCTTTGAAACTACCCAATTCAAGCAGACTACCATTGTTGAAAAATGGTTTAAACGAGCGAATCATATAGGGATGCATAACGTCAAAATCGAAACTATACGCATACTGGTGATCGGCAGTATCCTTGATCTCGACATTGTAATCGCGTTGCGTTTCCATCTTGATTTCCTTCGCCATTGTCAAACACATAGTCGCCGAACAGGCGTCTTTTTTCTTGATTTTGAAACCGTGCTTCTGATAAAGGTGCGTCGCAGCCTGGTTTCGCTCGTCCACTTCCAACTCAATTTGCACAAACCCAAGCTTGCTCACATGATCAATGCAGCACTTAATCAACTGTGAGGCTATACCTTGCCCCCCCCACTGTGAAAGGACGCTAACGCTGGTTATGTAGGCAAGAGGATTAGCCTTTTCGTTGCAATAGACTGCGACCAACCCGACCAACTCCCCTTCTACCCACCCTTCGAAGCGCGTAGATTTTTCGGCAATCTTGCTCGCGTAGCTACCGATATCGACTCGACCGCTCAACGGGGGGACGAACACAGGGTCACAAGCTAGAAGATGAGCCGCGATCTGCTCGACTGATGCTTTATTTAAACTGATTTCCAGTGCCATGCTCAAACTTCCAGCACGGCCAAACCGAAGCCGTAGCGCCCAAATTCGTTGCCATTGTAGAGCAAGTAAACTTTTCCGTCGCACTCGAATACGTGTGGATAGCACTGCATTTCGCTGTCCCATTCACCATGGGTACCTTCGAGTTGTGGGTGTTCGTCGTCGCGCGTCCAGCTTACCAGATCCTTCGACCAGGCATGACCGATACGGTAACCGCGCCCGTTGCCCTTGCGGAAATCAAAGGATTCGCGATAGCAGAAAAACATATGGAAGCACCCGTCGATTTCTACCACCGTGGGTAATGCCTGGCTTTCATCCTGCCCCAATCGGTCAGAAATGATCCGTCGCGATTCCTCTTTAACCCAATTTATACCATCACAGGACGTCGCATGACCGATCTTGTAGGTACGGTCCGGCGCTGCGTCAGGCGCGTATTTTTTCCATCCAGTACCGAAGATGTACCACATATGAAAAACATCATCGACGACCTTCACAAACCCATCGCCAACCAAACAAGGTTCATGCAGGGAAGCAGCTAAGACAGGGCCATTGCCTATGCGCTCGAAAGTAAGGCCATCATCGTGACTGATAGCTAGGCCGACAGCTGTGTCCACCGACACCGAAGCGCGTCGATTCCATCCGCAGGTATAGCCCAATATGATATCGCCATGCCGCAATACGCTCATCGGAAAAATACCGTGCTCGTCAAAACAGCCTAGTTCGCCAAGCGGAATAACCGTCTTATCAGACACACCGATGATATCGCGAAAATTTTTACGCATATCAACATAGGCAATATGGCTTAGGTACTTTCCGTTACTTTTGTCAATTGCACGGGTGGAAAAATAGATGCGTACGAAGTCATGAAACAACAGCACTTGAGGCGACTGGGCAAACAGCACACAGTCATTAGGCAACGAGTGCTGCGTAGGGTCGAAAATCTTACCGAGCTTTTTCCACTTCATTGCTTACTCCAGGTTACCCTCAAGCACCGCCAAACCAAAACCGTTACGGCCAACTTGATCACCGAGATATGCCATATAGGTTTTGCCATCCAAATTGAACACATGCGGATAGCTGATCATTTCAGAGTCCCAGCCCTGATCTGATACATCTATTCCCGCCTTGCTATCATCTCTGACCCAGTCAATAAGATTAATGCTAGAGGCGTATCCAATTCGATACCCATTCTGTTTTCCGCGATAGTGGCTACTGTAACGATAGCAAAAAAACATATGGTATTTTCCATTAGCGAAAAATACATCCGGACTTGCCTGCGCTTCGTCCTCCTCAATCCGACTCGAAATCAAATCCTTATTGCTTTTACTCCAACACACACCATCAGTTGAAGTTGCCATTCGAATTTTATATACCGGTTCCGCGCGTCCATCGACCAGCTTCCACTTACGACCGGCAATATAGAATAGATGCCAAATTCCGTTGAATTTACGAATTTTTGGACCACTCAGTACAAAAGGCTCGTCGGGTGTGTAACTCAACACAGGACCATTGCCTAGCTTGCTAAAGGTCTTGCCACTGTCGTGACTAATTGCACAGCCGATAGCTACGTTGAACGGCACAGACTCACAGCGTGTCCAGCCGGCGTAGTAAGCACGAACATCTTCCCCATCCCTGATCACCGATACAGGGTAGATACCGAACTCGTCGAACTCGCCTACCCCCCCCAACCCCAAGATAGGCTGCTCTGCTACGTCCCGCACTGAAAATAAATCATGGCGATCGAGATCGACATATGCGGAATAACTCACGTACTTGCCATCGGCATCTGCTGGCGGACGACAAGAGAAAAAAATACGGACAACGTCGTCAAGAATCAACGATGCAGGTGCCTGGGCAAACTCTTTAAGCCAAGGTCGCCCACTTACTTCCTGCGGGGTAAATACTTTACCCAATTTTTTCCACTGGAACATGGCTATATTAATTCATAGTTAGTGAATATATACTCGCGAACAGCACCGAGCGAATTGAACATCAATACATCGATAATGGATAACCAAGGAACAAATGGATTACCGAACTGAGCATACTCAATAGGCTTCGATTTAATGAATTTTAACTCAACACCCTGCCCCTTGAATGCATCAACTGAATAAAGTTCCATTCCTCCAGATGCATTTATATAAGTATCCGCAATCACTGACTGGCAAAGCGCTAGAACCTTATCTTGACCTTTCAAATCATGATCAATGCTAATAGCTGACGAGACTCGAATTTCTGTTTTTACATCAAGATATCTACAGATCTCCACGATGGACCTGTGAATATAGGCGAACAGATTACGCTCCCCGCTCAACAATATTGTTTCAAGCAGTGGAAAAACTTCCGAAAAAAACGGGGCGCGACTATAAGCACCTTTGAACTGGGCTAATAGCTTATCTGGACAAAAATCATCAGCCAGATGGCGCTCTATCACGTCAAGTGAGTCAGAAGCTTTTTTTAGTGGCAACGAAAAAACAGTATCCGTCCCATTCAAAAGCATACGATTTCGATTAATCCAGCCTTTTTTAGTGTATTTTATATTGTCATACAGAATGAACACATCTGCAGCAGCAATTAGCTGAAAATAGCCTACATAAGGAAAAAAGTACGGCTGCATGATGGCGAGCTTCATTGCCAACCACCGCAGAACGTTTTAGTATAGGGATGCTCCACACCTACACCCCTCTAATAAACGAGCAAATTTCATCGACGACTTCAATTTCCAAGTCAGGATAAATAGGGAGGCACAGCACTTGTAGTGCCGCCGAAGTCGCCAAGGGCAGATTTTCTCGATGAGAGGATGGCAAACCACGATACATCGGAAACTCTGATATTAGCGGATAAAAATATCGCCGCGGGTGGATGCCACGATCTTTAAGCCGCTGATAAAGGTCATCTCGGGAAATTGGATAATCGCTTCCTATAAGAATCGGGAAATATGCATAATTTGCAACTTTCTCGCCCGATCCCCCCAGGCATCGAACACCGGCAACATCGCTTAGACGCTCACGATAAGCAGCGTCGATAAGTTGGCGGCGCGCTAAAAAAACGTCAATGTGCTTTAGCTGCAACAAGCCAAGCGCGGCATTAAACTCGCTCATCTTGCCATTGATACCGGGAGCAACAACATTCATTTCTCCTACATGCCCAAAATTCTTTAACTGATCAATGCGAATTTTTGTCTTAGCATCTGGGCATATAATCGCTCCACCTTCAAAAGTATTAAATACTTTTGTCGCATGAAAACTTAATACCGACAGATCACCATGCCGCAATATACTTCCGCCCTCATCCTGTACACCAAAGGCATGCGCCGCATCATAAATAATCTTTAAATTATAATTATCAGCAATCTTTTGAATTGTGTCCACGTCGCAAGGATGGCCATAGCAATGAACGGGCATGATGGCGGTAGTCTGCGGAGTAATAGCTGACTCGATTTTAGCAGGATCAATATTGAGCGTTTTCGGGTCAACATCCACGAAGACCGGCTTAATTCCGTTCCAAAGCAAAGAATGAGAGGTCGCGACAAATGAATAGGGGGTGGTAATGACCTCTCCAGTGACCCGTAGAGCTTGCAGGGCCGTAACGAGGGCAACGGTACCATTGGTAAACAAGCAGATGTGCTCTACACCGAAATACTCACATAATGACCGCTCCAACTCTTGGTGAAATGGACCACCATTCGTGAGAACTTTATTGCTCCAAATTTTCTCTAAATACGGAATAAATTCATCAAGCGGCGGCAGCGTTGGCTTGGTAACAAAAATGTCGTCTTTTTTCATGAAACTCACCAATATATTAAAAGGCAGCTATCGCTAAATAATAATGCGTGATTTTTCCAGTATGATGCCACCGTCGCATCAGGTACCTTCTCGTAAAATTTCGCAGGCTTGAGCAGCTAAACGTCCTGACCTGAGAGGTTTTAATAGCTGTTGATGACGTCGTATTTTATAACTGCCTGCACCTTCCGCCGTATCCCAACTTGCGACAACCTGGTAATGCTCGGACAGATTAATTCCGGAGTCTTTGAGCAGTTCCCCAGAGAGCGCACGAGGTCCATCAGGCTCTAGAAGTAACCAAGCAGAAGCCAGTTTACCGCATGGAACACGTCGCAGGCCAAGTTTAGCAACCTCCAGGCTACCGGGGTATCCGCCAGCAATCCAGGGATACCCAATGCTCTCTGCCCGCAAGGCATATAGCAACGTCGGCGATTGGCCTGTGAGGTCAATTATCGGTGTACCTGACTCAAATCCTGCCGTACTGGCGAACTCTACTGCCTCATTGACGTAGTTGGCATAACCGTCAGACAAGAAAAGCAATGATCCTGGCTGCCCGACTTCGGTAGACGAATGGTTTAACCGCAAGGCTTCTGCTTGTCGGTATGGATTTTCCAACCCGGTTTGCAACAGCAACACCGTAATAATTTGAGCGATTAGCGCCAAGGGAAAAAACGCAATCCGCATATGTCTATTTGAAAGGCTACCAGAGATAAAAACCAAGCCAGCGAGTACCCAAAATATCCCGGCATAACTACCAACCTGCCAATAATTTCCGTTAGTCCCGAATGCAAATGCATGAGGAAAGACAACAAAAATTAACGAGAGCGCGCACTGAGCGCCACTGAGCTTGAAGCGCGCCTTATAAAAATATGAGATCACCCCGAAAGCAATCGTCCCCAAAGGAACTGCCCATATTATTAGCCCCTGAAAAGCACCTCCACTAAGACTATATACCCTCTCCCCACATATTGTGCTGATACAGAATGCCAAAAATAATCCCGAAAGTACGACTCCGGCGACTTTCAAGAAGATATTTGAAGCACATACAAAATAAGTCACGAAAAAAGACGTTACCACCAGAGTGCAAAAAACAAGAAATTCTTGATGACTTAGACTGAACTCATCAACTCGAAATATCTGGCTAAGCGAATACCCTGCACCAACAAGAGCGGAAAACTCGACTCCGGTTCTCAAGCGAGAAATAAAACCAGCAACTGACCCATCAATGGCCAATGCGCTTGAAACCAACAGCACTAACACAACACCCAACGAAAGTAGCAGCAAATTAAGATTTAACTTTCGACTCAAGAGTATGTAGGTGATTGCGCACACCCCCATCGCAGCGGCCAACGGAGGCTTCGCCATAAATGCAAGCCAACCACCCAAACCTATCAAAACCCAACCCAATATACTGCTAGAGGTCCGCTTAACCTCGGCCAATAGTAACCCACTCGCAACAATTAGCATCGCTTGCAAGCCTAAGCTATTATAACTCGGTGTAGGTATCCATGGAGCAAAGTAAGCAAGTGAAACCACGGCAAAGCCTGCAGACAATGCTAACCGCTGAAAATCAACTTGCGCAGAATCATAAGTAGATTTCTTGAACAGGGTATTGATCAGGAACCACGCCAAAAAAAACACAACTAAAATATTTACTTGCCTTAGTCGTGCGATGTCTCCATTCAGCAATAGGTATAGAGGGTGGTAAATAAATCCGAATTGAGTTATAGACCAGTCATAATTGAAAGGATTAGACATCCATACGAGATAGTAACCTTCATCCGAAAATTCTAGCCCGTAGTTGGCATAATTCAGCAGCCAACCTAAAATAAAAATAGTGCCGACCATCAAGAAAACGAGTAAACAGCTCTCCCAGCCCCTTGAACCGAGACGGCTTACCCCTTTAATTTCCATTGCCTGCACTTTAGACGCCCGCCACTGTAAAAATAGGGCAGTTTAATCTGCGAAAGAGAAAACGTCACCCTTTCAGCTCAGCTTTCTTACGGTCCTCTGAAGTAGCCAAAAAACGTCTCGCGAGTGGCCTTGGCCGTAAGATTTTTTGCCTCATCAGACAGAGGCAGCAAGCACTACCCCGCTTCTCTCTCATGAGGTGGAAGGCCTCATAAAACTGAGCCACCACGGTTGCTGGGGCAAAAGGACCACGCTATTTACAGACCTTCATCAAATTTCCAAAATGGAAAATCGTCACCTATGGATGGTCTGAAGTAGCCAGGTGTTTCTGGCCAACTTCGGCCACCGACGATTTTGAAAGTGACGAGTTGATCCAAAACGCTCAGATCACTCACTCATTCCTGTCTTTATTAGCCGCTGCGAGCACCTCGCGGCGGCTATTCCCCACATTACAGGCGCACCTCTCCTGCATTGCTCAGTAAATGTCGGCGGGCCATCCACAGATTCGACAGCGCAAACAGCGTCACCAGCTGTGCCGTGTTCTTGGCCAAGCCACGGAAGCGCGTCTTCACATAACCGAACTGGCGTTTGATCACCCGGAACGGGTGCTCGACCTTCGCCCTTATCTGCGCCTTGGCTTTTTCGATCTTGCGCTTGGCTTTGTACAGGACGCTGCGCTTGCCCAGTTTCTGGTAGGTGCTGCGCCGGGCGGCAATCTGCCAGATGACCTGGCGACCTTCATGCTCGGGGCGTTTCTCCACTCCGGTATAACGTAACCGCTCCATGAACCCCACATTCAAAGCGCCTATCTGATCCCGGATGCTGTGCTCCCGATTCACTCAGGAGCGAGTTCGTCATGATGCGACCCGATGCCAAAGTCGAAAAGTGTATCTGTACCCCAAACCCGTCGACTTCCGAAAATCCATTGATGGCCTGGCCGCGCTGGTCGAACTGGACATCCAGGTCGCCGTGTTCGACCCCGTGCTTTTTGTCTTTCTCAACAAGCCTCGCAACCGAGTGAAGATATTGTATTGCGAGCGCAACGGGTTCTGCCTTTGGCTCAAGCGCCTGGAATCCGAGCGATTCAAAACATCGCCTGATGCGACCGACGAGGTGATCGTCCTGACGGTTCGGGAACTCAACTGGATGCTCGACGGTTTCGACCTCTGGCGTAACCGTCCTCATCAGGTTTAGACGCCGCGATTCGTCGCCTGATTCGGTATAATCCAGGGCATGATTTCCATGTCCAAAGACCTTCCTGATGACCCCGTGCTACTCAAGCAACTACTTGAGCAAATGTTGAGTGAGCGCGAGTCTCACAAGGGTCGAATCGTTCATCTTGAAGAGGAAAACGCGCTGTTGCGTCAGCGATTGTTCGGACGCAAGTCCGAACAGTCGGCTGATCCGGTAACGTCGCAACTGGCCCTTTTCAATGAAGCGGAGAGCGTCGCCGAGCCCGTCGACGAAGCCGCAGAGGAAGAGGTCGTTGCGCCCACCAAGCGTCGTGGCAAACGCAAGCCTCTGCCCGCCGATCTGCCGCGCATCGAGATCATCCACGAACTTCCCGAGCATGAACTGACTTGCGCCTCCGGCTGCCGTAAACACGCCATCGGCGAAGAAGTCAGCGAGCAGCTTGAAATCGTGCCGATGCAGATCCGTGTGATCAAACATGTTCGTAAAGTTTATGTGTCAGTACCGATGCAAAACTGACCCACCCTACCGGTTGAAAACTGACCCACTTGGGCAAAATGCGGCTTTTGCGAGCTGCCCATGCTGTCCCAGGAGCAACACGTGGAAATCAGTGTTCTTATTCGTCAGGGTTTGTCTATTCGGGCCATCGCCCGGCAGATGGGCTGCTCACGCAATACCATTCGACGCCACCTCAAATTACAGGCCCAGCGCCAGCCCGTCGTCTATGGCCCGCGCGCGCAGCGCGTGGGCAAGCTTGTGCCTTTCGAGGCCTATCTGCGCCAGCGCGTAGAAGCCGCTCGACCCCATTGGATTCCCGCCATCGTCCTGTTGAGGGAGATCCGCGAACAGGGTTACGAAGGCGGATACTCCATTCTCACCAGCTTTCTGCTGACCTTGAAATCCAAGGCAAACGAAGCCGTCGTTCGCTTTGAAACCGAGCCCGGTGAGCAGATGCAGGTGGACTTCACCGTCATTCGGCCTGGCCGCGATCCACTGCTGGCATTCGTCGCGACACTGGGCTGGAGCCGTGCGACCTACGTCGTTTTCTCCCGTCGCGAAGACTCCGCCGCCTGGTGTTCCGGTATTGAAAAGGCGCTGCGTTTCTTCGGCGGTACGCCGCGAAAGCTACTCTTCGACAACGCCAAAACCATCATTCAGGAACGCGATGTGTATGGCCCCGGCAAACACCGCTGGAATACCGCGCTATTGAGTTTGGCAGAGCGCTACGGCTTCACACCGAAAGTCTGCCGGCCTTATCGGGCGCAGACCAAGGGCAAGGTCGAGCGCTTCAACCACTACTTGAAAAACAGCTTCGTCGTGCCACTGGCTGCGTCACTTAACCACGTCAACTTGCTGTTGGACGTTGAGGTCGCGAACAGCAAGATAGGCCCTTGGTTGATGGAGGTCGCCAATGCTCGCACCCATGCGACGACGGGTGAATACCCCAGAACCGACTGGATACCGAAGTGCACCACTTGTTGCCCCTGCCAGAGATTCAAGGGGTTGCGAGCAGCATGATTTCGCTCGTCCAACCCATGCCGGTGGAAAGCTTGCAGCATCCGCTCTCGGTCTATCAGGCATTGCTTGAGGTACGTCCATGAACCTTCAACATCTGCGCATCGAGTCTCTTTGCCAACAGTTCAAGCTGGACACTTTTGCGACGGACTGGCCGGCACTGGCCCAGCAAGCGGCCGAAAAAGAAACGAGCTATGCCGATTTTCTGGAGCAGCTTCTGCTGAGTGAGGATCGCGCTCGAAACGAGCGCCGGCGCCAGGTGCTGCTGCAACAATCCGGACTGCCAGCGGTGAAAACGGTTGAACAATACGACTTCAAATTCGCCAGCGGCGCACCGCAAAGTCAGATCCTGGAACTGGCCGGGCTGGCCTTCATCGAGCGTAAGGAAAACGTCGTGCTGCTCGGGCCTTCGGGCTCATCGGGAAGGTTGTCGGGCATGGAGATCATGCCGTGGATTATACCGAATCAGGCGACAAATCGAGGTGTCAAAACCTGATGTGGGCGGTTGCGCCACAGATCAAAACCATCGAG
>NZ_SCOO01000066.1:0-12664 GCF_005502415.1 Pseudomonas sp. G(2018)
ACCCATCCCCCCGCCCTTCCCTCCAGGAAGGGAGCGAGTCGGCCTCTGACCCCAACGGCCATGGGGGAGAAGCAACCCCATGACCGCCGGGGGAGCCTTGATTACCAGCCACCTGGTAAAGGGACCGCTGCGCATCAGTCCTCACCCGTTCGGTGCTCGCCTGCAAGCAGGCTGTGCGCCGCGTGCGGCTTCCGGGCTGACCCTTGACCAGGTAAAGCAGGAAAGTCTTTGTGGTGACGCTCACGCAGCCAGTGAGTGCCGAGTGGTTTATGGCCTAGCGCTCTTGCTATGCCGGTACGTAAATACGTACGTATTGCTTTACGTAATTACGTATTTTAGGTACAATACAAACAGAAAATCGTTATCGGGAAGAGTCAATTGAACAACTCAATATCAGAGGCACGAATGGCAAGTAACGCGCCTGAGCACGCAGCTGTTGGTGTAGATGATCGAGAATTGGAAGAGATCGTCGCTGCTTTTGTAGAGGCGCAGTCCCATATGAACTCGGCTGAAGAACGGACTCATCACCTCTTTGACTCCCCACGGGCTTCTGAAGTTGTTCGTCTGAAGGACAAAGCTTCGGCGTACCACAAGATTCATGGATGGATGACACCGGCAGAAGCCCGCGCCCGTATCGATCTTTGGAAGGACCAAGCGGAGACGCAAGGTGCCCAGCGAAAGAATTCCGACAAAGTCGTGCTGTCTTTTTTCGACAAAACAGGCGCATGGTCACGCCCATGGGAGGAAGCGGGATATCAGGTGTACCGCTTCGACATCCAAGACAATCCCGAAACTGGTGATGTCAATCTGTTCGGCGCCGAATTTTTTGGTGATTGGTTCGGTGACTTCGATGGCTTAGACATCTACGCGATCTTGGCCGCATGCCCATGCACCGACTTTGCAGTGTCCGGGGCTCGACACTTCGCCGCAAAAGATGCCGATGGACGTACCGTTGCGTCAGTACAGTTGGTTCACCAAACACTACGTGCAATTGAGTATTTCAAACCGTCTATTTGGGCAATTGAAAATCCGGTGGGACGTATCGAGAAGCTGGGAGGCCTTCCACAGTGGAGACTGGCATTCGACCCCTACCACGTTGGTGATACGTACACGAAAAAGACGCTCCTCTGGGGACGCTTCAATGCTGATTTACCCGTTGCGCCAGTAGAGCCCACTGAAGGCTCGAAAATGCACAGCAAGTACGGTGGAAGCAGCCTGGCGACCAAGAACGCAAGGAGTGTCACCCCTGAAGGGTTTGCATACGCGTTCTTCATGGCTAATAACGCTATCGACCATCCAAAGATGGCTGTTTCTGCCAAGTACGACCGGCTGTGTTCGCGCCTGCTGGGTGAGGCGGTCGAGTTCGGTTTGTCGCCTTACGAAATCGGCGGCTTGGTAGACGACTTTTACTACATGGATCTCAACGATGAAGGTGCTGAAGACACCTTGCGTATGGAGCTGACAGCCCGGGGGGCCAAACTGGCTAGCTACTCCGAAGCCAGTGGACAGTTCGCCATGTGGCTTTAAGCGCAAGATCCACCGCCGCGCCCCGTCTATCGGGGCTGCCGCGTATTGCTGAGACCAGGCTCTAGCCCGGCACGTCGACTAACATGCGAGATGCGGGTCCAGCCGCAGAAAAAAACACGGTATAGCTCGGCTTTCTGATGATGGCCACCAGTGCCGCACTCAGCGTCTGACCCAGAAAGTCGCCCAAACGCCGTGCCGATCGGCACCGGCCTCGATCACTATCACCTGCAGCAGTGACCGGCGGCGCCGGCATCGAGCTGCTGACTAGGTGCTGGCCGGGGCGCGTCAACCGCGTGCACCAGGTGCGCGATCAGCCGCGGGAATGAGCAGGGCACGGCCGCCAATGGCGTCGCCGGCAGCTGCAGGAGTTACGGCCGCCGGGGGAGACTTGATGCCCAGTCACCTGGTAAGGGACCGCAGCGCTTCAGTCCTCACCCGTTCCTCTGCAGCAGCGAAGGTTGGACTCCACGCGTCCGAGCTTCAATAAGTGGTACTTACACATTCTGTAGACGTGCATGTCACATATACAGGAAACTTTTCACTGCCAATCGGAAAGTTTTTTCCGGTTCAAACTGCCAATAATTCGCTCATATCGAGAGTTCACCATGTCCAACCTAATTGCTGAACTTCGGTACCCCCTGCACCTGACCTTGGATCAACTGACCGAGCTACAGGCCCGGCTGGATGTCGTGGCGGCCTCCGAAGCTGATCCGGACGCGCCGATTTTCTCGCTGTTGGATCAAGTCCGTGCGCTGCGCAAACATGCGCTAGTCGAGAGCCAAGAGCGGTCCGAGGCTGCTCCGGGATTTTACGAACGCTTTATTGACGACTCGAACTGAATGGAAGCCCCGCTATGTCCACGACGACCACTGCCCCAAAAGCAACGTTTCTCAATATCCTGCGCATCAAGTTGACCAAGATCGGCCGCACCGAACGCCGCTACATCGACCGCGCCGAGGAAAATGTGCGCGCCTACGCAGAGGCGCTGGCCGATGCCAACATCATCACGGACGACGAGCGCGACGAGCTGTACGACAAGGCCAAAGATGCCGCCGAGGCCGCCGTGCGTGCATTTAAGGACGCCGAGCAGGCATAACCGAAAGGAGCCATCGCCATGACTGCCGAACAGGACGCCGCCGCCCTTCAACTGCTGGAGCTGTACGCCGATCTCCTGGAGCATCAGCACGGCCCGTGCCTGGCAGGGCGGATCGAGCTAATGGCCTGGATCGATGCGCAGTTTTTGCTCCTGGCCAAGCTGGATGCGCCGGAGCACGCTGCCAGTGACATGATCAATAGCGCCTATGTGCTTTGGCAGGCCGAGGCGCTGGGCCTCGATATCAACGACCAATAGAAGAACCCCCCCCGCCGGTGGCTATACTGGTTCGGTCACTGAGCGGAGGGGCCGCCATGGATATCGACACCGTTGTGTTGTACGGCCAGAACGGTCGAGAAGAAGAATTTGGAGTGTCGCCCGGCTCCCCGGAGCAGGTGGCCGCCGCGATTAAGCAGATCCTTGAGGAAAACCCCTGGGCGATCCGTTGTGAGTACGAAAGCGCCGGGCGCCTGGTCGATGAGCAGGGCGTGCCGCTCTTTGATGACCCGCCGTAACCCGCCGCGCTAGGCGTAACGGCGCTTGTGTTGTGGCCGGCCCCCCGTACGTATGTGATCAGCCGCATTGGAAAGAGAAGGGCAGGGCTGGACGGGAGGAGGGTCTAGGTCGCCTTGAATACTCAATGGCCTGGTGCGTATCGAAGCGCAGCCAGGTCATCGAAACTCATAGGAATGGCAGCAAGAATGTAGCGGAAAGGCCGAGGAGGCAGAGACCAGCAACAACGAGTCCTAATCTCTTCCCATGGCGAATTTCTTCTCTTGCGGTCCATATCGACGATGCAACCGCAGCAAATCCACAGCATGCTGCGATCCATCCTGCAGGCGTTCTTGCAATCGTAGACAGAATAATCGCTAAAGGGTGCTGACCTGGGTTAATGGATGCCCAAAATGGCATCCGGCCTGTGCCCAGGACAAATCCCACAAACGTGCATAAAGCGCCAAACGCCACCAGGGCGAGCATGGTGATACCGATGAACTGATACCTGGATGCAGCCACGGCTTTCACCGCGACTGCTTCACTGGTTCGAGCTACCGCTTCCGACAGTGTTCCAAGTGCCTTTTTGGTTTCAACATCCGCGACATCTGCTGCTGTCCTGCGAATGTCCTCCATGACTTGCCCAGCATGCTTCGAGATCATCCCCGGATACTTGCTAAACAGCGTGTCGTAGGACTGCAGCGTCATCAGTATGAGCCAGAGCGAATCGTTGTCTCGAATGTTGAGCGCGTTTTTTACACGATACATCTCCTCGATTTCCTTCTCTGACGGTTGCCGACCTAGCAACTTGGCGAAGGCAGAATCGAGATCAGACATTGATCAGCTCCCCGAGTGTTGGCTTGTATTCATTTCTCCAACGCGTCAGCTCAGCCCTGTTGCCGATCGGCAACTCTTTCATCGCTGCCTCAATCGACAGACGCTTGCTGTACAAATCATCGCTGACTCGATCTGCGAGGTCTGGAAAGGTAATCGAGTTGCCTCCGGCAGCTTCAACCGACTCTCGCAGTTTTGAGCCGTTGTATAGCTCAAATTTGCCTTCGTCACCGAAGTAGCTGTTGCGGACTACGTGCACGACTGAGTCAGGAATTGCATCCATATAGTCTTTCAGCAACTCCAGGCTATCTCGTTGACGATTGATCACCCAGAACGTCACCAGTTTCCGATTCAACTCTTCAAGGGTTGAATTCAACGTGCTGCCGTATGCGCTAACACCTTTGTTGTTACGTGCAGCGGTGTTGATGATGATGATTGCATCCTTGTTTGCGTCGCAAAGGTTGACCATATCGATCCATCCGTTTGCAACGTCGAGATCAATCAGGTGGGTTTCAAGCTCGTCTTTGTACATCTTGTACACGTCAGGATTGGAGGTATCTGATTCAATCAGAATTACCTTCTTTTTCTCGTGCAGGGCTGTGTCGATAAGCGCAATGGTTACCATCGACTTACCCACGCCACCTTTGCTTCCGCCAGTCACAACAATTGGCTCATTCATATGCTTTACCTAAATCTCGCGACTGTCATCGCGTGGTTGAAAAGTTCCGCTTTGCACGGGTTCTTTGAAAGTTGCTCTCTTGTCTGCGAGTGTTGGGGTAGTCTGGGTACCTTTATTGATATCATCTGCTGGTGTTTTGTGTGTTACAGAGCTTGCGTTTGCGTGCTTTTTATTTGCTTCATCTGATGCTTTTTTAACGCTGTTATCAAGAGATTTTGCAGGCGGCTTTGCAGGAGCTTTGGAGCCGCGTTTCTTCTGCCCCTTCTGCCCCTTCGCCCTCGTGAGATAGCTTTTCAGCGTCTGAGGCTTTATCTCCAAACCACGAGCCGTAAATATTTCCGCGATCATCTCGATTGTGTAGCCTTTTTCTTGCAGCTCGGCTACCTGAGCTGCAAGCATCTGCACTGCTTCCGGTTTGCTAACCTCACGCTTTTTAACCTCAACCACAGGAAGGCTTTTCAAGCTTTCTTGCAGGTTTTCGATCGTCTCGATCGCAATCTTCATTTTGTCACCTGCTGATTATGCTTTTCCGCATTCTAGCTTTTGCCGTTGCTGCGTCAACTACTGCGCTATATAGTTGAACACAAGAGCTCTTAGAATCTGGGACAAGGTAGGGTTTGCTATACCGCCATAAATGGCGTCCTAGCAACCGAAAGGGATCCAGTCGTTACACTCCCTCCTCCTTTCTACCTCCCCTGCTCAGGGCAAGCCCCGAGACCCCAAAAGCAGAACCTTGAATATGAGTGACAGCGAAACCCGAAAGAAAACAGAGCTCATCATGGTGAGGGTTACGCCCGAGGAGAAAGCCGCGCTCACAGAACGCGCCCATGACGCGAACCTCACAACCCCCGCTTACCTGCGTGATTGCGGTTTGGGCAGGACAATTCGGAGCAAAGTTGAGCACCACGTCATCAACGAACTGCGCCGATTAGGTGGCCTTCAAAAGCACCTGTTCAAAGAGGGTGGGGGAGCTAAGTCAAAAGAATTCGCCGAGATCCTTGTTGAAATCCAACGAGCGATCGCACGCATCGGTGATAAATCGTGATCGCCAAAATTCCAGAGAAGCGTGCCGACGGAGACTCATCCTTTAAGGACTTGGTTGAGTACATGACAAACAGGGATGAAGACCAGGAGAAATTCACCGATGAGCTCAATACAAGCGAGCGAAGAAGACACCTCGACGTTCTTAGGGTTATTGGAATCAATCTCGCTACAGCAGGCGACCATCTGCGCGCAGCTGGACGAGTTGATGTCATTGATGGAGACGCCATCAGAATCCGTCTTGGAAGTTTTGGAAGGCCTGCTCACTCCGATGCAGGAAAGCATGACCGATCTGACCGAAACGTTGACAACCCAATTGAAGGTGAAATAGATGGGCGTGAACATCAACGAAGTATTGCCCGCACTCGCGCAAATCTTAGAGCAGCAGGTCGCTATCTCGGACAAGCTCCTGAAGCTGATCGAGACTTTCAAGAAAGAGCCAGAGCCCGTCGAACCTACCTTGCGGTTGCTGCTGACACCGCTGAACGACGGAATCGACGTAATGCAGGAGACGTTGATGCAGACGAAAGACTAGCGCTGCTCCAACTGATGGGCGGACCACAGGAGGTAATCACGAGCTCGGGAGTGGTCTGCCAGCACAACTGCCTAACGCTTGAAAGCGCTAGTGCTGAAATGGGCGCGGTCGCCGCTCAAAACGCACGCGTTAAAGACCCGGTTTATCACGTAGTGCTTTCTTGGGCACCTGGTGAAAACCCTACTGATCAGGAAGCCTTTGAGAGTGCGCACTACGCGCTGAAATCCGTTGGCATGAGCGATCACCAATATGTCTTTGCGGTGCACCGCGACACCGACAACGCGCACGTCCACATCGCTGTAAACCGGGTTAACCCGGAGACCTTCAAGGCGGTCTATCCAGATCGCGACTACTACAAGCTCGATCGTGCAATGCGAGAACTTGAACTTGCCAATGGCTGGCAGGAAGTCGAAGGCGTTTTCTCTATATTTGAGCGTAACGGAAAGAAGGTCATTGACTGGACGAGCAAGTCGCCAGATTCAAAAGGAAAGCGGCCAAGTAAGGCTTCGGAGATGGAGCGATACGACGGCAGCGAGAGCTTCTTCACTTACGTCCGAAATGAGCCTCGAAAGGCCATCGCTGCCGCGCTGAAGCGTGAAACACTTACTTGGCAAGCCATCCACCACTTGCTCGCCAAATTCAATCTTGAGTTGCGCGAGAAAGGGCAGGGGTTGGCCATCTACGATCTGGGCTCAGACGCAACCACGCCGATCAAGGCCAGCGACCTCCACGAAGACCTCTCAAAGTCCCGTCTGGTAAAACGCCTCGGTGACTTCCAGGAGCCCCGTCCTGTCGAGGTAGACCCGTCGACAAAATACGATAAACACAAACCATTAAAACGCGACCCTCAAGTTCGTGAGGATCGCCGGCAGGCCAGAGCTGACGCGCGTAGAGCTCTGCGCGATCGCTATCAGGCTTATAAAAAGAGCTTCGTCACGAAGCGTTTGAACCCGGCTGAGGTCAAGCGCCGTTATGCGGAAATAGCCGAGCAGGCGCGCGATCAGCGATCAAAGGTCAAGGCATCGAAAGGCAGCGTTGCGGCAAAAAAAGCGATGTACAGCGTTATCGCCTTTGAAACCCTACGAGATCGGGAGCGCCTGAAGGCCGTAATTCAACGAGAGAGAAACGAGCTTCGCCAAGATCCACACAACAAGACACGGACATTCAAGGAGTGGGTAGAGGAGCAGGCAGCGGCCGGTGACGCCGCCGCGATCAGTCAGGTACGTGGCTGGGCTTACTCCGAAAAACGCAAGCAGAAGGAAATTCAGGATGCAGAGAAAGACGATCGGCGTAACGGGTTGCGACACGATAGTGAAGCTGATCCTGTTGCGAAAACGAACGTCGTCGGCATGACCTTCAAGGTGCGCCGAAGCGGAAGCGTTCATTACCAGAATGATCGGGGTCAGGATCAGTTCGTTGACCAGGGGCGATCGGTCCAGGTGATGCCAGGCGCTGACACTAATCGAGCCTCAATCGCTGCGGCTTTGGCATTTGCCAAAGAAAAGTATGGGGGAAAATTCGAGCTGACAGGATCGGACGAATTTATGAAACTCGCCGTTGAAGTCATGTCTGAATACAAAATAAATGTGACGCTCAATAATGCCTCGCAGGAGGCCATGCGCAAAGCTTATGAAGCTGAAATCAGGGCATCTGAGCGCAAGGGAGGAGGGAAAGGGCACAGACCTTCGTAAAAGTGGAATTGCACAACGTCATTCCGTATAGTACCCTTAATACAAAATTAGGGGGTCATTATGGATTCGTGGCGTATCTCTGTTGGGGTTCTACTTCTCGCAACCGGTTTAACTGGTTGCGCAACGAAGTCGAACCCCGCTGATGTTCAAACTGAGATCGATCGGCTGATCCTAGATTCCGCCCGGACGATCCAGGCAGCTCAAGCTGATCTTTATAAGGCCGGCGCCCTCAGCAAACCAGCTAACCCCACGCCGGCTCGTATTTTCAGTGGGCAACAGCCGCTTACCTTTACCTGGAAAGGCGATGCCTATCTCCTTCTCCAAACCCTTGCGCAAGACCGAGGGTTCTCATTCTCTTCTGTCGGGTCACGACTGCCCCTTCCGTTGAACATGGATGTCAAAGATATGCCCTTCGATATGGTGCTTACCCAAATAAGCGCCCAGATCGGGTATCGCGCATCTGTCGACAAGGGCGTTACCAGTCTCGTTCTCCGCTACAGCCGGCCCATGCCCTAAACGGAGTTCGTGATGAAACGCATTGCAATCGCCATCATCCTCGCTCAAGCGTCTTGGCACACCTCTGCGGTAGGTGCGGAAGGAAGTATGAGTTCCGACCCTCGGCTCACCGACAGCGGTTCAACGCTCTCGCTTGACGCCTTGATGAATCCAACATCACAAGCCAGCACCGGAGTGAACAGCCTCCGTGCGCAACTTCTGTCAGACGGTGGTCGCACAGTTGGTTTTCGTGGCGGCCTGGCAGCGAGGGCGCAAGACCTAATCAGCGCCTTGCACCGCCGTGAGCGGGCACTCGATGTCCAGTTCGAGTTTGGTCCTTTGGTAAGTCCCAGTGGTCTGCTACCTCCAGTAATCGTTGAATCGCGTGATGTGGCGGCCTTCTCTCCTGACCAGATCCGAATGGCCAATGTTGTCTACAAAAAAGAGCGCAATGAGCGCTTCGTTAGCGTACCTCCGACTTGGCGTGACTATTTGTTGGTGGGATTGCCTACTCAGGCCAATGTGGACCTTCCTGTTATGGAAGCGCGACCAGTCGATACCGCTGAAATGAAGATTTGGCAGGAAGCGGTAAAGCAGGGCTGGGAGGAAGGTGCGGCTCAGGCGATGACCATTCTTGAAGCCAACTTCAATCGGCTGACCCGTGACTACAAAGGCATGATGCTTTACTCGACACTTCTGCAACACAACATGGTTGGGCAGAGCCAAGTCGCTGAATCCCAGCAAACAGTCACAGGTGATAGCGGCCAACTTACGCTCGGCGACAAGATGCGTCGTTTGGTTGGGAAGGCCGAGTTCGAAGTGGACGCGGCCAAATGGCGCCCAGTAATCAAAGTGGGGGCTCTACCGCCGCCGGCCCCCCCTGTTGTGAAAGTACCCTCGCAGTCTTCCCAGGTAGCTGTATTCACGCCGACTTCCCCGTCGCAGAACATCGCGGTTAGCGGACCAGTACCAACCATGGCGTCGAGTCTGGCTACTTCAGTCGCCCCAGGATCGTCAAGCGTACCGGTCACTCCATCGACTGCAGCTTCGCAGACAAAGTCTTCCCTGACTTCTCCGGCGACACCACCAGCGGCAGTTCCAGGCGGTACGCCTCCGGTCAAATTCCCGCTCGCTGCTGCACCGGTCAAAGCTCTACCAGTTTGGGAGACTAAAGACGGTTCCACGCTCCGCGAGACTGTGACCCAGTGGGCCAAAACTGCGGGTTGGACAGTGGACTGGATGCCAGAGGACCTCAATTACGCAGTCCCACATCTGCGGATCGAAGGTTCGTTCGAGGACGCGGTAATCAAAATCTTTTCGTACTTCCAAAACGCAGAGCGTCCTCTTGAGCCGAAGGGGTCACGTCAGCAGAAGCTAATCAGAGTTTTGGAATCCAACCCGAGGAAGTCTGCATGAACTTCAGATACGTAGGCAGGCTGACTGTCACATTGCTGGTTTTTACCCTTATGTCTGGCTGCCAGAGTTCAAAACCTGTTGATCGCGATGCCAAGCCAGGTAGCGGATCGGGTGCATCGTCAGCACCTGGTCAAAAAACCTCAGCAAGCATTTTTCAGGACGAACCACTCGTCAATCTAAAGCCATTGCCGGTTAAGAAGCCCGCGAGTGAAAACGCTGTAATACGTGCCATGCCGGCCCCTGCCGAAAGCTGGATCGTGTCGCCGGCCGACGCAACGCTTCGGCACGTCCTGGGCAAGTGGGCTGCTCGGGCCGGCTGGCAGTTGGTCTGGGAGGCGTCCGTCGATGTTCCGGTAACCGTCAGTGCGTCCTTTGACGGTGATTTCCGATCAGCCGTAAAGCGGCTGTTTTCTTCGCTATCCGCTGCAGAAGTCAACCTGACCGGACTCATGTACTCGGGTAACCGTGTACTTCGCGTGACCGAATCAGGCCGTCGCGCCCAATAACCCAGGAGTAGAAATAATGACTTCGTACACAAAACGAAGCGTGGCGTTCGTGACGGCATTGTCGCTTGCCGGCTGCGGTACCGTGATGGAGCGAAACACCATTCGGGATGCAGTGACGCAGGGTAGTAACTCGGTCGAGAACCGTCTTAGCCAACAGCGCGAGGACGACCAACAACGAGGCGCCGTAGTCAGGGAAATCGATGGCGTCTGGCTTGGCGGTAAAACAGTGAAAGTATCTCGTGATGCTGAGCTCCCGTCTGTGTTCAACCAGCCCATCCGATTTGCATTTCCCGATAAACCGACACTGACAGTCATTGGTGATCGAATCAGCAAAATCGTCGGGCTCTCGGTCAGGGTTAGCCCTGATGCCCTGATTCCGCTAGAGGCTTTTTCCGCACAGCGAATGGGCGCTGGAAGTGCCATGGGTGGATTGCAATCTGGCGGCGCGGTAGCGGCAGCGAATAACGTCAGCTTGCCACCGGGCATGGCAATGCCTATGAGCGGTCCTATCGGACAAACCGCGCCAAGCATGGCAATGATGAATGGTGGGTACCAGGGTTTCATGCCAGGGCGCTCATTCATCATTGACCAGGCAAGCCCCTTTGGCGGCACGCTGACTGAATTGCTCGACCAGGTCTCGTCGAAATTCGGTGTCGGCTGGGACTACAAGGACGGCGCTATCCTGATTTCGCGCATCGTGACGCGGACTTATCAAATCGCCTCGATCACGGACACCAATGATGTAAGCAGCACCATTGCAAAGGCGGGAACAACAGGGGGATCGAGCGGCGGCAATAGCGGATCTAACGGCAACATCAGCCAAGCGGGTAACGTGTCGTCCTCTGCTGACGTCTCGGCAAAAATGAGCGCTTCAGTTGACGTGGTTAAGGGGCTTCGTACCGCTATCGAAGGCACTTTGACACCCGGTGGAATTGGCAAATATTCGATTTCATCATCTGGCGTTATCACCGTAACCGACACGCGCGAAGTTCAAGAACAGATTCAGGATCTTATCGCGGCGGAAAACAAATCGGTCAGCCGACAAGTGCGTATGCGTATGCAAATTGTCGATCTGACTGCCAACACAAACAATGACATGGGTGTTGACTGGTCGTGGCTGATTAACGACGCGACACGCAAGTGGAACGTCAACTTCTTTTCTCCAGCAGGTCTGCCAGGGGGATCGACGGGGTTCGGTCAGTTGGGCGTGATTCGTAACGGTGATAACTCAACCACGTCCGCTTTTTTGCGAGCGCTGGCGAGCGTTGGGAAGGTCAACATCCGTAAGGACGAGACTTATTCGATGATGAACAACCGACCTCTGTCGGTTGCCAATACCGAAAACTTCATCTACCCGGCTCGCTCGTCGCCGGCCACCACCACCACGGACTCCGCGACAGCTGTTCCAGGCGTAGAACCTGCTCAACTCACGACAGGTACGTTCTTGAACATGAGAACGTCGATTCAGCCCAATGGCTCGGTCATCGTGCAATTCTCGATGGATGCGTCTTTGCGTGGGGAGACGAAGACGTTTGTATCGAATGGGGTGACGTTGCAATACCCCCAATCGACCGCTAACCAGTACCAGATTTACTCGAGCATCGTGAACGGTGAAACCGCTGTACTCGCCGGCATTGACAACACGCAGCAGCAATCAACGGACAAATCCTTCGACAGCAAGCTAACCCCATTGCTGGGTGGCGGCATCGCTACATCATCATCGCGCCGCGCGGTACTTGTGCTGTTGACCCCACAGATCATCGAAGGGGTGAACTGATGTCGGCCTCCGTTCTGATCCCCGGTTTCGGCCAAGCGATTGCCGGCCTCGACTGGTTGCCGTTGCCTGGTCTTGACGGCAAGAGTACGGAAATTAAGCAGCTAGGCCGAGGCGTTGACGCTGCGTGGCAATTCGTCTGGTCAGTCAAGGGTAATGAAGACGAATACGTTGCCTTTATATCGAAAGGTGAAGTGAAAAAGCGCCCTGTGGCCGCCTCGTCATTGGTCCGTTCGGCAGTTGCCGAGGACTTATATCTAGCTCTGGTTGAAGTGGAAGAGGGGCGTTATTGGGCTTTTGCGGTGAAAGACGGAATGCCGGCAAAGAGGATGGATCGCGTAGGCGATGCAACCGATTTGATGGGCATAGTGAAAGACTTTCTCACGTCATTGCCGGAGCCATCAAAGGTACCTATCTACACCGACAAACCGGAGTTGTTTGAACGGCTGCCGTTCCCTGTCGATGTCCGTTC
This sequence comes from Pseudomonas sp. G(2018), assembly GCF_005502415.1. Taxonomy (NCBI): domain Bacteria; kingdom Pseudomonadati; phylum Pseudomonadota; class Gammaproteobacteria; order Pseudomonadales; family Pseudomonadaceae; genus Pseudomonas; species Pseudomonas sp. G(2018). The sequence goes on from NZ_SCOO01000066.1 coordinate 12,556, forward strand.
GTTCTCTCTGGAAATTCTTGGTCATTCGATCAAGAAGCGTGATTTTAAGAAAGCCGAGTTTTCGTGGTATTCCGCAGCGCCGATAGGAGGTATTGCGATCGGCGTCGTG
>NZ_SCOO01000067.1:0-12066 GCF_005502415.1 Pseudomonas sp. G(2018)
AGTTAGCGTCAACTTCCTCAAAGGTAAAATAATGCGCTATCTAATGATTGGGTTTTTGCTTTGTGTTAGCGGTCTGACACATGCACAAACAACATACGACCACCGAAATTTAAGATGGAACACATTGCTTCAGAATAACGTCCACTGGGTTCGTGGCGGACTTGCCAGCGAGGTCGATTACTCTGGCTTCAAGCGAGATGAAAAAGACCTCACAGATTTCTTAGATGAACTGTCAACGGTCAGCCGGCAAGAATTTGATGCCTGGAGTAAATATCAACAGTTAGCTTTCCTTCTTAATGCGTACAACGCTTTCACCGTTAAATTGGTTCTCGAACACTACCCAGTCAAATCGATCAAGGATGTTGGTAGTATCTTCCAGAGCCCATGGAGTCAGGCGTTTATTCCCCTTCTGGGGCAAACCATAAGTCTCGACTATCTTGAACATTCTTTGATCCGACGACCTGGTGTGTATAACGATCCTCGTATTCATTTCGCGGTAAATTGCGCTTCCATAGGCTGCCCTGCGCTTCGTAATGAGGCATTTAATGCAAATCAACTGGACACACAACTTGCGGACGGACAGAGACGGTTTCTCAGCGACCGGACCCGAAACAGATTCAATCCCAAGACCGGCAGATTGGAGCTTTCCAAAATATTTGATTGGTATGGTCAAGACTTCGCGGGTAAGTGGGGGTCTCTAGAAAAATTTCTGAGTCTCAATGACCAATTGTTGACTGATGAACCTTCGGTTCGGGAGCGAATAGAGCAAGGCATTCAACTAGACTTTCTTGAATACGATTGGTCGTTAAATCAATCGAGTTGAAATGACATGGAGTATCCGCATGAAAAACAATAAAACTGCACTCGTTCTCGCCGGAGGCGGCAGCTTAGGGGCTGTTCAGGTAGGTATGCTCCGGGCGCTAGTAGAAGCAAAAATATCGTTCGACATGGTTGTAGGTGCCTCAGTTGGCGCTATCAATGGCGCATATTTTGCTTCCAAACCAACTGAAGAAGGTATAGCCGAGCTCGCCGATATCTGGCGCGGCTTGCGAAGAACAGATATATTTCCACTTTCAATGCTGGACACCCTAACTGCGCTGATCACTCATCGAGGCTATCTGCTTGAGCCTTCAGCATTGAAGCGATTGGTAGCTCGGGCACTACCCGTAAAACTCATAGAAAATACCCAGCTACCACTACATATAGTAACCACCGATTTGCTCAGTGGCGCTGAAGTCCTTTTATCCAGTGGTGATGTCGAATTGGCGTTACTTGCCAGCGCTGCGATTCCATTGGTATTTCCTTATGTACAGATCGCAGATAAGCTATTGATAGACGGTGGAGTGGCAAGTAACACACCAATCGCAAGTGCTATAGGGCTGGGTGCGACTCGGGTCATTGTAGTACCAACAGGCTTTGGTTGTGCGTGTATCAAACCACCAATTGGCCTGGTTGCGTTAGCTTTACACAGCATAAACCTGATGAGCATGCGACAGTTGGTACGTGATATAGAACTTTTCTCTTCACGTGCCAATATTCATGTAGTGGCTCCACTGTGCCCACTAGGTGTTTCTGTGTTTGACTTCAATCAAACAGAGCTTCTGCTTCAGAGGGCTTACGCACAGACTATAAGCTGGCTAGAGTCCGGAGGCTTAGAGTCATCTGGTGTGCCGGATTCACTTCAGGCGCATACTCACGCTGAGATGCATTTGTTCTGATTACTTTAACTAATGGTACGCGAGCGGCGAAGCTACTCTGCGTGATTACGTCGGCTGCCACTTATGTGGCAATAACTCGTCTACTCGACTGATTTTCTGCGCTGGCAGCAACGTGAGGATGCCTTCAGATAGGCTTACGGATCATGTCCGTTGAAACTACCGACGGGATCAGCCTCATCAGGGCCGCCATTAACACAGTATAATTGCAGACTGTACATAGTGACGTCCAATTGCCCGCGACCGGATATGATTGTCGAGTAGTCGGACACGGTCACGTCTGCCCGCCATCCTCTTTCGGATCAGCGCTTGATTGGCTTAAACAATTAACGCTTACACAACGGCAAGGTTAAGAGTTATCTATTTTTGGCTACGAGCATCGATGAAACTCAATCTATTCGGGTATTCCTCAGTCTCAATGCATTGAAAACTACAGATGCAGAGCTGATGCTCATGGCTATGGCGGCGATCATTGGCGACATGAGATGTCCCGTCAGTGGGTAGAGCAGACCTGCGGCGAGGGGAATACCCATCGAGTTGTAAAGAAAGGCGAAACCCAAGTTTTACCGCGTGTTGTTTACTGTTGCAACTGAAAGTGCCCGTGCTCGTAGAATTTCCATCAGGTCGCCTTTTACCAGCGTGAGTTGCGCGCTATTCATCGCAACGTCAGTCACTGTCCCCATGGAGATGCCCACACCTGATCGCGCCAGGGCTGGTGCGTCGTTGATTCCGTCGCCAGCCATGGCATCCTTCCGGCCGTTTTGGGGTGTGTTGGTCGGACGCTTACCAAAAACCTGGTGCGCAGTGTGGTGTCAAAAACGACTACAATCAGCCAGGCCTCCTTCACGATCTGACTCCTTAGGGCACTATTTACACATCAAGACTTTGTATTTCGTGGCAGGCACCTGCCAAGCCATCCAAGACTATGTGCGGCTTAATTCCCCAAGGATCAAATTGCGCCGCTGAGTCACGATTAACCCAGGCACATTTCAAGCCCGAAAACATTGCTCCCAAGACATCAAAGGTGTTGCTTGAAACCAAACAGATTTCTGCCGAGGGCAGCGCACACACGTCGACCAGATGATCATAAACTTCTGGCGCGGGTTTGAAGGAGCGCACCGACTCTACGCTTACAATCTCCGTGAAGTAATCGAGAATATTTGCGTGCTGTAGCAGCCGCTCGACGGCTTGCTTGCTACCATTTGAAAATGCGTACAGACGCAAGCCACTGCCTACCATTTCCTCCAACGCGCTGCTTACATCAGCGAATGCATCAAGCTCAGAGTAGGTGTTCATGAGCACCTGGATCTCAGCATCGTCCAGTTCAATCTGCTGCTCACGACAGGCGAAGATCAATGCTTCGCGAGTACATACAGAGAAGTCGCAATAATCCCGCATTAAACCTCTGCGAAAGCTGTACTCCAATTGTTTCTGTCGCCAAGTCTTCGCCACATCTACAGCTTTCTCACCAACCACTTGGGTCAACTGGCCTAGTACAGCCTGAGTGTCGATTAACGTTCCGTAGATATCGAATGCAACTGCCTTGATCATCGTGGTAATCCGTCTTGAGTTAATTAAGAACCGATCAGTCCATAATTAATTAAATTTAAGCCCAGCGCTCCATCACCAGATCGATCACCGTAAGCAGCTCTTGATGCGAGAGCCCAGATTTGGTTTGGGTGCGCAGACCATTCATTACGCAATGCATTAAGAGGGCAAGCTCTTCCGGCGTCTTATCAGCAGATATTTCACCGCTCTCTTGGGCTCGCTCAAAGGCTAACTCGAACACTCGACGGAATCGCTTGGAAGCCAGGATCACCAGGCGATGTACCGCCGGGTCGGAAGATGAAAATTCGTTGGCTACGTTTACGAGCATACAGCCACGGGGGCTGTCTCGCGAAGCATCCTCGAGCACGGACATCAGGCATTCTCGAATGAATTCGAGCGCGTACTCGGACTCGTCAAGGCGCTCACGCATAAACCTTGCCCGTCCCTCGAAATATCGAGTGAATGCAGTCTCGAATAGACTCTGTTTGTTACCGAAGCTTTCATAAAGACTACTTTTGGAAAGACCAGTAGCTTCAAGCAGATCCTGCAGGCTCGTGGCGTCATAGCCTCGACTCCAGAAAAGCTCCATGGCATTTTCCAGTACAAGTTCAGGGTCAAAGATTCTGGGGCGTCCGCGATTCATGCGGCCATTATCGACTGATCGGATTTTTTCAAAGCCCGACCGGGTAAGGCTGCTGACGACACAGCGGAATCCATCCCTTTAGCCCCTGAAACTGGTGCGAGCATCATTCCACAGGATTGGTTTCTCGGGAGAAATTGACTTGTGAACCGATCAGTCCCAAAATAAAAAGTGACCCTCAGTAAATTTTTCCAGAAGTCTTGGGACACTCGGAGCCACAACCGAGCCACATTAAGGACTGATCAGTCCGCAAACAGAGGAGCTCATAATGCTCAGCGAATACAAAATTTCTCTCCCGTCGCTTACTCCTGAATCTACCGAAGGTCATGGCCGGGATGTACTGACTAAGGCAAAAGCACAGACAGGGTTTATCCCTAACATGTATGCACGCATGGCTAACTCACCAGGTTTGCTCGAAACCTACCTGCAAGGCTATGCAGCCTTTAGAAAAGAATCAGGGTTCTCCTCGGAAGAACAAGAAGTCATCTTCTTGATCATCAGCCGCGAGAACGGATGTGAATACTGTATGGCTGCTCATAGCACCTTGGCAGACGTCATGTCAGGCGTGGCCCCAGAGGTGACTGACGCAATTCGTAATGGCACACCAATCAGTGATTTCAAGCTTGCCGCTTTAGCCGAATTTACCAGCGTAATGTTCCAGACCCGTGGCCTACCAACTGAAGAGTCAGTTCAGTCGTTTTTGAAGGCCGGCTTCAGCGAGCGGCACATCCTCGAAATCGTTCTCGCGTTGGCCGTGAAGACCCTCAGCAATTACTCCAATCACCTCATTCATACACCCCTAGATGAAAAGTTTGCAGCCCGCGCCTGGACGCAGAACTGATTTCAACCTGTCATGCCGGTTGAGCGCTTCCAGGTTGCGTTTTAGCGCTCACTGATTTGGTTGCGAGAAATGCGTGTTCGCGCAAGAAACATAGAACACAGGATTACTCAAATGCTGCCCATTTTTTCAAATTATGAGAGATAGACCAAAGATGAAAAGTATTCGATCTGTTTTTAATTTTCTAATGGCTGCATTGCTGGTCGCTTCCCCATTAGCATTCGCAAGCCAGAAAACAAAAGCTTCGGAAGCAGATGTAAAAGTTATTTTTTTTGATGTAAATGAAACCCTTCTAGATCTTCATCCTCTACAAAAAACAGTCGGAGATGCGCTTGGTGGCAGGCCTGACTTGTTGAGCATTTGGTTTTCGACGATGCTGCATTATTCATTAGTAGAGACATCAGTTAATCAATACCATGACTTTGGTCAGATTGGTGCCGCAGCACTAATGATGGTTGCTCAATCGAATGGATTGACTGTTACTCAAGACCAGGCCAAGAAAGCTATCGCCCCTATCACTAGCCTTCCGGCGCATCCTGATGTTCGCACTGGATTAGAAACGCTAAAGAAGAAAGGCTACAAATTAGTGGCCTTGACAAACTCGTCACGTTCCACCGTAGAGAAACAACTGAAAAACGCAGGATTGTACGATTTGTTTGACGAGTATTTGAGTGGTGAAGCTGTGCACAGTTATAAGCCAAATCTAAAGGTCTATGATTGGGCAATGCAAAAAATTGGAGTAAACGGCATGGAATCCTTGTTAGTCGCTGCACATGGCTGGGATGTAGCCGGCGCTAAGGAGGCAGGCATGAAAACAGCATTCGTAGCACGAGCTGGACAGGCAATCTATCCATTAGCGAAATCACCTGATTACATAGTAAATGACTTGGTTGAGCTCTCGAATTTACTGCCGAAGCGTTAAGCCAAAAATTGCTTGCTGACGTTAATTGCCAGCGGGCTTTAAATTATTGAGGTTGAGTGGAGCATCATTCTTACTTGTTGCGTACTCCACTCACCGCACTTTTAAAACCGCTTATTGCATAGCATTTATACATTTCCGTTTTTTGGTTTTCACCCCGTCCCCCTAAGCATTACGCCACTAAAAAACCAAACAAAAACGAACTTATAAGACTTCAAGGCAAGGTCTATTGTTAATCACCAATTTATTTTGTCTTGACGGTTTTTTCAAATTGGCCGTAAAGTGTGTTGAAGTCGGCTAGCTCGAATGGACAACCAGTCAATCGACCAAGCAGCCTTCAGGTCGCTCAGTATACAACTGCACATCCAAAATTAGCGCCTCCCCTTAGCTGTGAAAGGTGCGACTATTCTATTGAAGGATTATATATGACCGTTTACGCAATTATAGGTGGTTCTGGGCTAGCCGACTTGGAAGACCTTAGAAATAGAAAGTCTATATCAATCAATACTCCTTACGGTGAGCCGTCTGGTGATATTTATATAGGCGACTATGGAGATCGGGAGGTTATGTTTTTGTCGCGCCATGGCGAGCAACATCGCTATGCGCCCCATCAAGTTAACTACAGAGCTAACGTTTGGGCCCTTAAGCAGGCCGGAGCAGATTCAATTCTCGCCTTCAACGCTGTTGGTGGGATTAATCATGCAATGGGAGCTGGTAAATTTTGTGTTCCTCACGACCTAATTGACTATACATACTGCCGTCAGCAGACGTTCTTTGATAAAGATCTAGAAAAAGTCACTCATATTGATTTCAGCAAACCTTATACTGATGAGTTGCGTATTAGGCTGATTACTGCATTGGAGGCTGAGGGTTTTGATTTCAGTGCACGAGGTGTTTATGGCTGCACGCAAGGCCCTCGCCTAGAGACAGCTGCGGAAATAATCCGAATGGAGCGTGACGGCTGTGACATTGTAGGTATGACCGGAATGCCAGAAGCGGCACTGGCTCGTGAGTTAGAACTCGAATATGCATGTTTAGCGTTGGTTGTTAACCCAGCTGCGGGGAAATCTTCGTCTGCGATTTCTATGGCGGAGATTGAGTCGGTGTTGCGAGTAGGAGTGAGCAATGCCAAGGCTGTTTTGGTTAGGCTCCTTGGCTCTGACCTTCGTTGATCGCTTCTTCGGTACACCTTTGTTTTGCTCGGCCAACAAAGGTTAGCCCCATATAGGTTGACCGCTGAAGGTGATCCTTTGGACGTCCTGGTTATTTGCTTTTGCCCGATATCGCCTGGCGTTGTCGTTCGTAGTCGTCCTGTCGGCGTGATGTATATGACAGACGAAGCCGGTGCTGACGCCAAGGTGATCGCAATGCCTCATGACAAACTGAGCTCCATGTACAGCAACGTGAAGGAGTGCTCCTGAATCTCGTGAACGAGCCGGTGCTGGGGCGTAGTTGAACAAGCTGGAAGCTGATTTCGCCTGTGACAATAATCGTTACAGGCTATTTGGACAGCCGCACCGGTAAACGTCGGATGTTAAAATATTCTCTTTAGATCGAAGCGCAAGGACACTGATGACCGACAATAGAACTCCTGCAGAAACCCCAAGAGCAGCTGCAATTTTAGCTCGCTTCCTGTCGTCGGAATCCGCTGGCGGTCTTGTGCTGATGGGCGCAGCACTCGCGGCACTGATTGTGGCCAATTCACCTCTCTCTCAAGGTTATTTTGCAGCCTTGCACAGTGTCTGGCTGGGTATGTCTGTGGAGCATTGGGTCAACGATGGCCTGATGGCGATCTTCTTCCTAATGGTCGGACTTGAGATCAAAAGAGAGGTTCTGGCAGGCGGGCTCTCCACTTGGGGCCAGCGCGCTTTGCCTGGATTTGGCGCTCTAGGCGGCATGGTTGTGCCTGCGCTGATCTACATCGCAATCAACTGGGGTAACTCTGAGACCTTGAAGGGGTGGGCTATCCCAGCCGCTACCGACATTGCATTCGCCCTTGGCGTCTTGTCGTTGCTGGGTAAGCGAGTCCCGACTTCTTTGAAGGTTTTCCTCGCCGCTTTGGCGATCATCGACGACCTGGGTGCTGTGGTCATCATCGCCTTTTTCTACACGACTGGTCTTTCCATGCCGATGTTGCTGGCATCGCTTGCAACCCTGGCCATTCTGATCGCAATGAATCGATTGGGCGTCAGACGATTGCTCCCATATCTGCTGGTCGGTGGTGTGCTGTGGTTCTTCGTGCTGCAATCGGGAGTGCACGCCACCCTTGCGGGTGTCGCTGTAGCGCTCTGCGTTCCAATGGGCAAGCCTGAAGAGGAAGCCCGGTCTCCACTGCTGTTCCTGGAGGAAAAGCTGCACATGTGGGTAGCGTTCGCTGTGGTGCCGATTTTTGGCTTCGCCAATGCGGGGGTTTCACTGGCCGGTATTTCCATGGAGAACCTAGTCGATCCGGTTCCGCTGGGTGTTGCGCTCGGCTTGTTGGTGGGCAAGCAAGTCGGTATTTTCCTATTAGCTGCTCTGGCCATTCGCATGGGCTTGGCCAAGCTACCGGAAGGGAGCAATTGGGCACAGCTTTACGGCGTTGCGCTCTTGTGTGGCATCGGCTTCACCATGAGCCTGTTCATCGGGAACCTGGCGTTTGCAGGATCAGCTCACCTGATTGACGAAGTAAAAGTGGGTGTGTTGATTGGTTCGACCCTGGCTGCAATCGGTGGTGTCCTGATTTTGCGACGCAGCGCTGTTCCTGCCGCTGCGCCCGCCACGATTTCCAGTTAAGCGTAAGCAAGACGGCCACAGAATTTCTCCCTGATCGAAATCCTGTGGCTGGAACATCGATTGGCGAAGTTTGGTCATCGTGCTTTACGCCAAAAGCTACCGGAGTCTCCTCTTAACCGCGAATCGTCATCAACAACTCGGATGCGACTTTTTTCAGCATGAAAGTTTCGCGCTGAATTGACTGCCCCATCGATGACTCCTGACGCTGCATCACGGCTTCATTGTGCGTTATGGCCTCATGCAGGTTGATCCAGACAGGCCGCATTCCATTTGCGATTTCGTGACTTTCCATTCTGACTGGCTCTAGCTGGGAGGCCACTTCGGATAGATAAAAGTGCGAAGTCATGTGCATCAGATCGTATTGCGGCTTCCAGTAGGGCCGGTACTCTTCGATATAGCCATAGTGCTGGAGCACCTTAATCTCACGGGCACCCGTCTCTTCCTCAAGCTCACGCTTCAGGCCTGTGACAATGTCCTCGTCGGCATCAAGACCGCCGCCAGGGAAGCTAAAGTCGTTATAGCGCTCAGTGAACAGCAACAGGATCTGTTCGTCCCGCAACACGATGCCGCGTGCGGCATGGCGGCGAAACACCCTGCCTTGTTTGGATTTCAGCTCTGGATGAATAATTTCGGTTATGAGTTGCATGCTGTCTCGTTACGACTCGATCAGGTAATCATCGTCTAGGGTAACCACAGTATTTCTGAGGTTTGGAAATACTGTGGTCGGGGACGCTATCTCAGCGAAGCAGCAACACAGGCATGGTGGCTGTTCGAAGCATTGTCGTAGTCGTGCTGCCTACCAGAAACTGTCGGATGCGTGAGTGCCCATAAGCGCCCATGACGAGAAGATCAATTGCGTGCTCTGCCTGATAAGCGTGAAGTGCCAACTCCACCTCTCCTTGGCGGATCTCTGCATGGACTACAAAGCCTGAAGTTAGAAGCATGCTTCTGGCTTTATCGAGCGCCTCTCGATTATCTCCTGAGTCTGTTCCAACCATAACCAGGTGAATGGGTAACCCTTCGCAAAGCTGGCTGGCGGCAAGCATCTCAACTGTTTTGTACGATGTTGGGCTGCCGTCAAATGCGAGCATTACCTTTTCAGGTCTTTTGTAGCTGCCTGCTGTGATCAAAATTGGACGGTGAATTGTGCGTACGACAGCTTCAATTTGGCTGCCGAGGCTGTGAGCACGGCGTGTGCTGTCTTCACCCACTCGTCCAATGACCAACAGTCGAATCTCCTTCTCAAGCTCGCTCAGGCTTTCTACTAGATGGCCATGGCGTTGCTTCAATTCAGGAAAAGCTGCGCCGGCGATGACCGTTCGCTCCCTGGCCTTCTCGAGCGTGTGCTGTCCTTGCTCCAGAGCAAGCCTGGCGCGCTGGGCATCTAACGTAGCCAGTTCCTCGAGCAGGTGCTCTCGACTTCCAAGACCAATATTTCCGCTCAGGTCTGCTGCTGCTGGGTATTTCTCTTCATCCAATACATGCAGCAAGGTAAGAGGCGCACCTAACTGTTGCGCCGCCCATGCTGCGTAGTCGCAGACCGCCAGTGAGGACTGTGAGTTATCAATGCATGCCATTACGTGGGTCATTGTTGATCTCCTTAGTGGCTCATGAGCTTGTCGATGGCGTCAGGTTTGTCATGCACGCCAAAGCGGTCAACGATTGTGGCGCTGGCCTCATTCAGGCCCAGCACTTCAACCTCTGCACCCTCTCGACGGAATTTAATGACTACCTTGTCCAGTGCAGCAACGGCAGTGATATCCCAGAAATGCGCTTGGGTCAGGTCGATGGTGACTTTCTTGACCGCTTCTTTGAAGTCGAAAACATTGGTGAACTTGTCGGCGGAGCTGAAGAACACCTGGCCCACAACGCGGTAAGTGCGATGAGACTCTGCCTTTTCAAGACTGCTTTTGGTATCGAGGTAATGTCCGACTTTGTTTGCAAAGAACAGTGACGCCAGCAGCACACCGACCAATACACCGTAGGCCAAGTTATGCGTTGCCACGACCACCACAACAGTCGCGACCATGACGATGTTGGTCGACAGTGGGTGCTCTTTGAGATTGCGCAGGGAATCCCAGCTGAAGGTGCCGATGGACACCATGATCATCACGGCAACCAAGGCCGCCATCGGGATCTTGGAGAGCCATTCGCCCAGGAACACGACCATCAGCAGCAAGAAGATGCCCGCGCATAAAGTTGAGAGGCGAGTACGACCGCCGGACTTCACGTTGATGATCGACTGGCCAATCATGGCGCAGCCCGCCATGCCACCGAGCATCCCGGCTGCGATGTTTGCAACGCCCTGGCCCTTACACTCGCGGTTTTTGTTGCTGGTGGTATCGGTCAGATCATCGACAATGGTCGCGGTCATCATGGACTCAAGCAGGCCTACAACTGCCAGAGCCGCTGAGTACGGGAAGATGATGCGCAGGGTTTCAAAGTTGAGCGGGACTTCAGGCCAGAGGAAAATCGGCAGCGTGTCCGGCAGTTGGCCCATGTCGCCCACGGTGCGGATATCGAGTCCCAGGTACATCGCGATAGCGGTCAGGGTCAGGATGCACACCAGCGGCGAGGGAATCAGCTTGCCGATCTTCGGCACATACGGAAACAGGTAGATGATTCCGAGACCCGCAGCGGTCATGGCGTAGACGTGCCAGGTGACATTTGTGAGTTCAGGCAACTGCGCCATGAAAATCAGAATCGCCAATGCATTCACGAACCCGGTGACCACTGAGCGTGACACGAAGCGCATCAACGAGCCCAGCTTGAGATATCCAGCAAGTATCTGAAGAACCCCACAGAGCAAGGTTGCAGCCAGCAGATACTGGAGCCCGTGATCTTTTACCAAGGTAACCATGAGCAGTGCCATGGCACCGGTAGCCGCCGAGATCATGCCAGGGCGACCGCCGATGAAGGCAATCACGGCACAGATACAGAAGGATGCGTAGAGGCCGACTTTGGGGTCGACGCCGGCAATGATGGAAAAGGCGATGGCTTCCGGGATCAGCGCGAGCGCGACCACGATACCCGCGAGCACGTCCCCACGGACGTTGGAAAACCACGTTTGACTAAGTTTTTGCAGCATAGAAATATCCAAGGCAATGCACCGCACGCACACCAGACAAATGGCGAGCGCATCGATACGAATTCAAACTGTGAGGATTATTTGACTGTGTGCTTTGGGTGTAAGAACCGGGCATACAGCAGTACGCACCGCGAGCGAAACAGGCGGGTGCGAGGTGTTGCGAGGGGGCGTAGCGCTAAGGCGGCGTAGGCTGCCAGTAGATCGTTTGGAGTACAGTCATGCTGATGTTCCTGTAGCTCAAGGGGTAAGGCTGAGGGGGAAGTATACAGTCAAGCTGTCGTCGATTGCGACCTGCTACCTTGCTTTGGGCGGATTGCTTTGAGAAATTCCTTTTGGCAATATCAGCCACCTGCGCTTCTTTTGTCAGTTCTCCATCCCTCTCAGTTGGGAACTGCGTAGTTGAGAAGCGCAGGTAAAAACCCGGCCAAGTCAGGCTGTGTGAAAACCTAGCAATCTGCTGGCCGGTTGAAGAAAATGCCCGTATCGCAAGATACGGGCATTTTTCTTATGCGCTATATCCAAGGTGAAAACCGCTCCCAGAGC
>NZ_SCOO01000068.1:0-11986 GCF_005502415.1 Pseudomonas sp. G(2018)
ATACACCCCCGTCTCCCGAATCACCGCCAACTCCCCCTCGGTCTCGACCTGTTCGGCAATCAAGGGCAAGTCGATGCTATGGGCGGCGCGCTGGATGGCTTCGATGAACAGACGCTTGTCGCTCTCCTGATCGATCGCACGGATGTAGCTGCCATCGATCTTGAGGTACGCCAACCCGAGACGCGCCAGGTTGCCGATCATGCTGAAACGCCCGCCGAAATGTTGCAGGCTCAGCGAGAACCCGAGTGCGCGCAAACGCCGCGTCAGGTCTTCCAGCATAGCCTGCTCCGGCAACTGTTCTTCACCGATTTCCAGAGTCAGCCGCGGCCCCAGATTGGAATAGGAACGCAGCAGCTCGAGGAGTGCATCCAATGCTTGCGGGTTCTCCAAGGTGGCCGAAGACAGGTTCAGCGCCAGTGAGGCGTCGTGATCGGCCATCTGCTCCAGCACCAACTCCAGCATCAGGCGGTCCAGCCGCGCGGCCCAGCCGAACCGCTGCAGCCACGGCAGGAAGCGCCCCGCTGGAATGCTCTGGCCCTGGTCATCAATCAAGCGTGAAAGCACTTTGTGGTGCAGCACCAGTTGTGTGTCCTGGCTGGCCACCACCGGTTGGAAATACAGTTTGAATCGCCGTTGATTGAGTGCCTGATCCAGCAGGTTGTGCCAGGCGTGATGGTCATCGCCGACCCCGGACAGGGCGCGGTGATCCAGGCAGACCCAATTTGAATCGCTCTGGCCTTCGGCTTGTGCCAACGCCTGATCAGCCAGCGCGAGCACCGCTTGCGGCGCATCGCCATGAACAAACGGTGCCAGCCCGATCGCAGCGACCGAAGCCACGTCGGTGGCCCCGGTCGCATGCAGGCTCGCCAGGGCCGTATCGAGGTGCTGCGCCAGTTGCAGCGCTTCTTCGCGCATCAGGCCCGGCGCCAGCACGGCAAATTCGCCGCCTCGAATCCGCGTGACGAGATTTTGCGTTGCCGGGTACCGGGCGCATTCACGCGACAGCTGCTCGCCGACCGCCCGCAGAAGTTCGTCCGTGCGTTGCCCACCCAAGCGCTGGTTGAGCCCCGCCAGATCCTGAACCCGCAGCAACAACAAATAACCGGAGCTGACCTGCTCCGGGTTGCTCACCCGCGCGTTCAATTGCATCTCGAAATAACGGCGGTTGGCCAACCCGGTCAGGTTGTCCTGATAGGATTCGGCCCGCAGTTTTTCACTGCGCTCGGCCTGTTCCTGAAACAATGCCTTGAGCTTCTCGACCATCTGATTCATGGCCTGCACCACGCGCCTCAATTCAGGCGTGCGTGGCAGCTGCGGCAGGCTGAGGAACTCGCGGCGGGCGATGGCGTGGGACTGCTGGACCATGTAGTCGAGTGGCTTCAATTGTCGGCGCAGCAACAATGCCCCCAACACCGCGCTGATCACGCCGCAGATCAGCAACCACACCAGACTGCCCAGCGCGCTTTGCCACAATTTGGCCAGGGCGAACATCGGGTGGCTGACCACCTCTACCCGCGCAGCCTGTTCCCAGCCACGGCTGACGATTGCATCGCCGCCGGCGGACTCCAGGCCGATCAGTCGAACGAACCAGTCCGGCACCTGGGTATCGCCCGGGATACCACTGCGCACGACCAGCGTTTTGTCGTTGGACAGATCGACCACCCGGATGCTCGCGTAGTAACCGCTGTCGAAGATCGAGCTGACCAGCAACTCGGTCATCGCCGGGTCGTCGATGTTCGGCGTCAGGGACAGCGCCAGTGCCGTCGCGGCGTCCTGGGCGTGGGAGCGCAACTGGTTGACGTACTGGCTGCGCGAGCTTTCGAGGCTGACCATGAAGCTGCCGGTGAAGGCGACGACCAGGAACAGACAGATAGCGATCAACAGTTGTTTGAACAAAGACATCTGTGGGCGTACTCCTAGTGAGTCGTCTCGACCGGAAATCCTTCGGCCTGCATTTTCTTCAGCACATCCTGCCAACGGGACAGGCGTTTGGTGTCATCGACCTTCTGGTTGCCCTTGGCACCAGGTAACCACAACCCTTCTGCATTGAAAGCGTAGACCGGCAGCAAATCCGTACGCTGGCTGGCCGGCTGGATCGTATCGATCAGGCTGTCGAGTACCAGCGGCGTGGCGTTCGGGCTTGAGTAGTATGTCAACACCATGTGCGCGCGATTCAGGCTCAATGCCTTTACGTAGGTAATACGCAACTTGTCGCTGGCAACGCCGAGATGGCGCAGGCTGAAGTACTTGGCGATAGCGTAGTCCTCGCAATCGCCGGCACCTTTCCACAGAGCTTCGATCGGCGTTTCCCAGTAATCGACCTGGTGCCAGAGGTCGATGTCTTCGACGTAGCGCATCCGCTGGTTGAAGAATCGGTTGACCAGGTTGAGCTGTTCTAGCTCGCTGACCTGCTTCTGTGTGGCCAACAACTGTTGCCAATCATCAATACGCTGCTGACCTTCGCCCAAAGGTCCGTACAATGCCTGCGCCCGACTGCTTATCAGGGAAAAATCCCAATCGGCCAGCACACCGCCCAGCATCACGCCGGACAGCAGCAAAGCGCCGCACAGCCAGCGCAGTATCGGGGGAATCGGGAAACGTACCGCCAATGCAAGGCATCCAGGGTAGGCAGGTGGAAGTCGATTGATGGTGTAGGTTAGCCCGTTAAAAAACAATGGCACGGTGCGATCACCCACAGCGCGCTAAACTGAAGGGAAAGCGCTCTGTTGCGCGTTTGACAAGCCGTCAGGCAGTTACTAGTGTCAGTTGGATCCAAAAAATAAATCAGTCAATCAGGGTGCGTTGTAGTGACACAAAAGCCCAACCCTCTCAGCAGTATCAAGGTCAACGGGCCGATTCCCGCTCACCTGGCACGCTCGGTGATCGAACAAACCCTGCGCTCTGCCATTCTCGATGGTCGCTTGCCTACCGGCATTGCATTGCGTCAGCAAGATCTGGCCGATCTATTCGGTGTCAGCCGCATGCCGGTGCGCGAAGCCTTGCGCCAGCTCGAAGCCCAGGCGCTGCTCAACGTGGTCGCCCATAAAGGCGCGGTGGTTGCGCCGCTGGTTCAGGGTGATGCCACGGAAACCTACGCCCTACGGATCCTGCTGGAGTCCGAGGCACTGAGGCTATCGATCCCACTGCTGGATACCGCGGATCTCGAACAGTCCGCCCGCTATATCGACGAGCTGGAAACGGAACACGATTACACCGAAATCGGCCGGCTCAATCGTCTCTTCCATATGTCGCTCTACTGCAAGGCACCCAATAAGCGATTGCTGAAACTGGTCGAAGAGGGGTTGAACGAGGAGGAACGCTTCCTGCGCTTCAACCTCGAAGCCATGGGCCTGGGCAAATTGTCCCAGGAAGATCACCGAGCACTGTTGCGGGCCGCCGAAAAACACGATGTCGAAGGCTCGGTAAAGCTACTGGAAAATCATCTCAATCGGGGGGTCGAGGTTATTACACGCTACCTCAATAGCCCTGAGGCCAAGAGCCAAAAAAACCAGGACTAACCCGAACCTGTAGGAACAAGGCTTGCCCGCGATAGCGATCTCAATGGCGCCATCGCGGACAAGCCGTACTCCTACGAAGAGCAGTTCGGCGAACAATCGGCTTACATTTTCCCCTCTCATATCTCCTCCCTCGACTCGCACACCTCGGTGATAGCGGCTGCCTTGAATTACGCTCACTCTTGGGGTGCGACAACCAATGAACGGGTGACGCACCGCTACAGTGGCGCAGTCCCCGCACCAAGAACCTACGGAAGGAGCCTTGTCACGGGAACGGAAGAATCGGCGCAGCCCCGGCCAACTTCCCCCCCCAGATCACCTCAACGGATTCAATAAGAAAGTTGCTTCGAGTGAGGCATTCACTCTTTATCAAAAATTCTGACTTATATAAGACGGAAGGAGCAACTACACCCAAATAAAACTTAAATCAAAAGTCTTATTGAAACTTGTCACCCTCAAAAAAGTTGAACACATAAATATTAATAAAATAACTTGCTCAACACTTTGTTTGTGTACTAGCTTTTTCACGCCGCCCACAAACACCGGCCGCACATCGCGTCAATACTGCTCCGAGAGCAACTTATACAGATCAATTCGTTTGAGGCATCCGCTCGCCAGCAGAAACTTCAAACAGCAATAAAGCAATTGGTCACCACTGATATTTGACTATTGAATGCTACTTATGAAACCAACCAAAGAACACCTCGAACAAAAGAAATCCGAACTAAGTGCGCATCCGATCTTCTCCGAAATCAATTCACTGTCGGTATTGCAACGCTTCATGGAAACCCATGTCTTTGCCGTATGGGACTTCATGTCGCTGACCAAGCGCCTGCAGCAGGAACTGACCTGTACGCGCCTTCCCTGGTTGCCCCCACGCGATCCGCAGGCGGCGCGGCTGATCAATGAGATTGTGCTGGGTGAAGAGTCCGATGACCGTCCGGGCCAGGGTCACTACAGTCATTTCGAGTTGTACCTGGATGCCATGCGTGAAGTCGGCGCCAGCACCGACGCCGTAGAGCGCTTCGTGGCGCTGCAACAGGAGGGCGTGAGCTACGACGTGGCGCTGCAAAGTGTCAACGTCGAGCCGGCAGCAGCGCGATTCGTACGCCATACGCTGCACACCGCGCTGCATGCCCCGGGCCACAGTGTCGCGGCAGCGTTTCTGCATGGACGCGAAAGCGTGATCCCACAGATGTTCCAGCGCATCCTCGATGACTGGGGCATCGGCATCGAACAGGCCCCGACCTTTTGCTACTACCTTGAGCGACACATCGAGGTCGACTCCGAAGACCATGGCCCTGCCGCTGAAAAACTGCTCGCACGTCTGGTCGATGGCGACCCGCAACGGCAAGAAGACGTTTATGCCAGCGCTATCGCCGCCGTGGAAAGTCGCATCGCCCTGTGGGATGGCCTGCGACTGAGCATGAGCGAACCTTTGGCGGAGGTGAACGCATGAACGCCGCCGACTATCAGTCGTTCGCCGACGCCTGGGAGAGCCGCGCCACCATTCGCACCCGCCCGCGTCGCGTGCTGGAAAACGACGACAAACTGATCTATCCCCTGAGCCGCCAACCCCTGGTACTCAGCGAAACCTTTCTGCGCGAATGCCCGCAACTGCGCGACTTTGCCCTGGTGCAGACGCTGTACAAATTCATCAACGACGTGGTGATTTTCGAAACCGAGATCGTCGACAAGACCGCCCGCAGCATAGCCAAGAATCGGTTCGCCGTGACCTTCCCGTTTGCCTGTCGCTACGACGCCATGACCGTGGTCGTGGATGAGGATTACCACGCGCTGGTGGCCATGGATTTCATGCAACAGACCGTCGCCATGACCGGCATTACGCCCATCGATCTGCCCGACGAAATCGAGCTGAGCCGTGCGATCCCGGCGGCCGTTGACCTCGCACCAGCGCATCTGCGCAGCGCCGTGGAATTGATCTGCGTGGCCATCGCCGAAAACACCGTGACCGGCGATGTCGCGGCGTTCGCCAAGGACGACACGGTCAAGCAATCGATCAAAGGGTTGATGGCCGACCACTTGCTCGACGAAGGCCGGCATTCCGGTTTCTGGTCGCGGATGGTGCGCATTTACTGGCACACCGCGAGCGAAGACGACCGCCAGTGCATCGCGCAAATCCTGCCGGTGTTCATCGGCCATTACCTGACCAACGACATCCAGAAGTCTTTCGACTTCCGACTGATCGACGCCTTGCAGATCAGCGATGCGGCGCGCCAAGCCCTCAAGAGCGAAGTGTCGGGGCTGGCCTTTCCGATCAATCGCCATCACCCCCTGGTGGCCAACATCGTGCGGTTCTTCCGCAGCAGCTCGCTGCTCGATTCGCCGTGCGTGCAAAGCGCCTTGAGCGACTACCTGATCTGACGAGGAGCACATCATGAGACGTCTCGACATTCTGCTCATTGGACAAAGCCAGGCCCTGGCCGATCTTGGGCTGGAACTGGAGCAACACGGTCATGCACTGACGCGGGTGACGGCGCTCGATGATCAAGTGCCGAGTCACTCGGATCTTGTGATCGATGATGCCAGCTTGCCGGTCAAGGGACTCGGTGATGCGACGCGACTGACCCTGCAATTGGGTATCGGGCTGCCGGGCGCTTGCGGCCTACCTTCATTGGACTTGCTGTGCCTGCACAATTCGACGCTGCACGCTCGCGTGCCAATCGCCAAGGAACTGTCAGGCAACGGACAGGCACTGCGTCTGCGCGCGGTGGCGGAACTGGTGAACCAGGTGACCCTGCTGGTCAGTCGCTACTCCCGGGATGCCGAATATTTCCTGCTCGCCGAACCGACGTCTCCCGCTCACTTCGATACGGTCGAAAACCTGCTGTTTCTCGATTGCCTGGCTTTCGTCCACTCGCTCAATGACACCACTGAACCCAGGCTGCTGGAACTCGCCCGGGTGCCAATGATCGAGCGACTGGAACAGCGTTTCATTGAGTGTCCCGAACGACCGGCGTTGAGCGTGGCAGACAGCACGCTCGACTATCGCCAATTGCATGCCCTGAGCCGTGCTGTTCAGCAACGTTTGCAGCCCCTGCTCGATCAACATGAGGGGCCGTGGGTGGTGGGCATCTGCCTGCCAAAATGCACTGCCTTGTACGCGGGGATTCTGGCAATCCTTGGCAGCGGCGCTGTGTACCTGCCGCTGGAACCGAACCATCCGTTGCAACGTCAGCAGTACATCCTGTCGAACGCCGGCGCGGTGTTGCTGCTGCACGACGGGCAGCATCCACTCGCGGCAGAAATGCCAGGCCTGGATATCACCGTCATCGACTGCGATGAGGTGAATCTCGATCTCCCCCTGATGCGCCACCGCCCCGATCTCGACGCTCCATGCATGGCGCTCTACACCTCGGGCACCACCGGCCATCCCAAAGGCGTGCTGCTCAGCCAGGCCAACCTCGCCCACTTCACGGCGTGGTACGCCGACTATGTGCAACTGACCGAACAGAGTCGCGTGCTGCAATTTTCCTCGTTGAGTTTCGACTCGTCGCTGATCGATATTTTCCCGACCCTGTTGCAAAGTGCCGAGTTGATCGTACCCAGCGACGATCAGCGACGCGATCCGCTGCAACTGGTGGAGCTGATTCGTCATCAACGCCTGAGCCACGCCTTTCTACCGCCAGCACTGTTGAGCATTCTGCCGCTGGAGCAGCTGATCAATCTCGATCACATCATGACCGGCGGTGATGTCTGCGAGCCTTGGGTCATCGAGCAACTGACCCGTCAGGGCAAGCTCTACAACCTCTATGGCCCCACCGAAGCCACGGTGCTGATTACCGCGCGACAACTGCAGGCCGGCGATCACAATCGGACCCTGGGCGGCCCGATCGCCAACAGCCAGGTGCTGATTCTCGATGAGGATTTGCAACCGGTGGTCGAGCAGACCGTCGGCGAGTTGCACATCGTCGGGCCGGGCGTGTGCCTGGGTTATCTGAACAACCCGCAACAAACCGCCGAACGCTACCTGAATCTGACCCTGCCCGATGGCCGTAGCCTGCGCGCCTATCGCACCGGCGACATGGCGAAGTGGACCGCTTCCGGTATCGAGCTGTGCGGGCGGCGCGACAATCAGGTGAAGATTCGCGGCTTTCGGGTCGAGCCGGAAGAGATCGAACGCTGCCTGCGCGACAGCCAGTTGTATCGGCAGGTGGCGGTGGTGATCGATAGCCAGCGACGGATACTGGCCTTCCTCGCCCAGCCTCGCGAAGCCCGGCCCGGTGCCGCTCGCGAAGCGCTCAAGGCCCACGCCAGGCAATTGCTGCCCGACTACATGCAGCCCGTAGCGTGGACCGAACTGGCGAGCATGCCATACGCCAGCAACGGCAAGGTCGATCGCAGGGCGCTGCTGGAACTGCCGGTCAGCGTCAGCGAAAACACTCTGCGACGCTTGCCCGCCAACGCCGATGAAGCCCTGCTGCTGGAGATCTGGGCCGAGCTGCTGGAGTTGCCCGCCAACGATATTTCCACCGACGAAAGTTTTTTCAATCTGGGTGGGCACTCGATTCTGCTGTCACAGATGCTACTGCGCTTGCGCGAAGAATTCGGCCGCAGCATTTCGATCAACCGCTTCATCGAACTGCCCACCATCACCAAACTGGCGACGCTCGTGCGTGGCTCCGGCAGTGATGAGGTGCTGAGTGAACAAGCCGTGGCCGATGCCTCGCGCGAACTTCAGGTGCAGCCATTGCCAATCAGCCGCATGGGCGATGTGCACAAGGTGATCGTCACTGGTGCCAACAGCTTTGTCGGCGTCCACATCGTCGAAGCGCTGTTGGCGTGGGGCGCCAGCGAAATCGCCTGCCTGGTCCGCGACGGCAACGGGCAATCGGCGACCGAGCGCTTCGCCCAGGCACTGCGTGAGAACCGCCTGGAGCATCTGGATTTGAGTCGGGTGCGGGTTTACGCGGCGGACATCACGCGCCCGGAATTGGGACTGGGCGCCGAGGTCTACGAGCGCCTTGATCGGGAATTCGGCGCTCTGGTGCACAACGCCGCCAACGTCAATCACGTACTCGATTACGAGTCGCTGGCGCGCGACAACGTCGAACCGATTTTCGAGTGCCTGCGGTTGTGCGAAGGGCGCAGCAAAAAAATCTTCAACTTTGTCTCGACACTCTCGGCCTCCAGCACGATTTCCGCCGATGGCCGAGTGCTTGAACTGCCCGCCGCGCAGACCCCGCCGATCTACATCAAAAACGGCTACAACCTGTCCAAGTGGGTGGGCGAGCGAATCCTCGAACGCGCCCGTGAGCGTGGCGTGCAGGTCAATCTCTTCCGGCCCGGCAACATCAGCTTCAACAGCCTCACGGGTGTGTGCCAACCGCACAAGAACCGTTTGATGCTGATGCTCAAGGGTTCGATCCAGCTCGGCCAGGTGCCGGAGTTCGCGCTGAACTTCGACTTGATGCCGGTGGATTTCCTCGCCCGTTTCATCGCCTTCCATGCCAGCCGCTATCACCCGGAAAAAGCGGTGTTCAACCTGCACAACCCCGAGCCCCTGAGCTGGGATCGCTATGTGGCGTCCTTTCGTGAAGCCGGTCGGGAGTTTTCCCTGGTCAGCGTCGCCGACTGGCAACAACAACTGGGCCGGGTCGACAGCGACAACGCGTTGTTCGGCGTGCTGGGTTTCTACCTCAACGGATTCGAGGAAGACATCGGCGACATCTCGATGATCGGCCATGACAACGCCCAGGCCGGTGTACGGCAGATGGGCGCGCGTTACCCGGAAAAATCCCCGGCGCTACTGCGTCGCGGCTGCGACTACCTCAAAGAAATCAATTTCATCTGATTCATCCAACCAAGAACGGAGCAAAACCATGAGTACACTGCAACCCGATACCCTGATCAAAAACCCGCAAGGCTGCCACGTCGTGTCCTCTGTGGAAGTCCCGGCGGATGCCACGCAGGTCTGGGCGGTGGTCGGCAACTTTGCCGGCTTCGACCGATTCATTCCGGCGCTGTCGCACATCGAAATGACCGGTGAAGGCGTGTCATCCCTGCGCAAGAAGTTCTTCAAGAACGGCAATCTGGTGGTCGAGCAGCTCAACTCCCGCGACGACCAGGCCCTGAGCATGACCTGGACCACGATCTACAACACGCTGGGCGTGGCTAATTTGTGGGCGGCGATGCAGGTGAAACCGCTGGGTGCAGGCAAGTCTGAGGCGACCTGGACCATCATCGCCGAACCGGCGCAGGGTGGCGCCGAAGCTTTGCCGGGCTTCAAGGACTTCGTGCAGGGGTTTGCCGATGATGCGATGAATAATGTGCTGAAGATGTTTGTGTAAGGCTGTGGTTAGGCGGTGTTTGGTACACCGCTTTCGCAAGCAGGCTCGCTCCCACACACTGAAAATCCAATGTGGGAGATTCTATGTTGCCCGGCAACCCTGAACTCTCAGGCTGACAGGTATTTGCTCTGATTTTTCATCAGGGCAAATGCCACCGGACAGAGCTTTCGGGCCCAGGACACCTTTGTCCGGCTGCTGCAAAGAACCGAACGCCTGGAACTCAAAGCCCCACGCGCCTTTTGGCGAACGATTGCTCGCGGCCTGGTGATCGACCATTGGCTCCGCGAAGAAGTCGAACGCGCCTACCTGGAAACCATCGCCCATTTGCCCGAGGCAGAAACGCCAAGCGCCGAATCCAGGGCACTGGTACTCGAATTGCTGGAAAGCATCGCGCGCATGCTTGAAGGCCTGAAGCCGAAAGTACGTCAGGCATTTCTGCTGGCGCAGTGCGAAGGCCTTACCCACATACAGATTGCCCATCGGATGGGGTTGTCCCTGCGTTCGGTGGAGCGCTATGTGGCCGATGCGCTTTTCCACTGCTACACGCTGCGGTATCAAGCGTGATGCCGGTGGATAACCTTTCGCTGAGCCGACATGGCGAGCCGCAACAACACGTTGTCAAACAAGCTATCCATTGGCTGCTGCGCCTGCGCAATAACGCCACCAATTCCAAGCTGCGTCAGCAATGCGAAGTGTGGCGTGCTGCGCACCATGAGCATGAGCTGGCTTGGTGGTGATCCATTCGCCTCTGGATGCCGATCGCCAGCCGGCTCGCGTGGAGGCCGGGCACAGTTACCTGATCGACCACCATCAAGCGAGATTGGTGCCGCCTCCGGATATGGATGTCGGCACCTGGGCAGATGGACTGATCATGACCCGCAACATGCGGCTGGGGGATTTCCTCAAGGAAGTCGGACGCTGTCGCCACGGTTATCTGACGTGCGCGGCCGACATTGCCGACTTGCGATTGTCGGGGGTTTTCCGCCTGGAGGACACCGACAAGCTGCTGGCAATCCTGCCACAAACCTTGCCGGTGCAACTGCGCTATCGCACGCGCTGGTAGGTGACACTGGAACGGCAGGTCTGACAACTTTTTTGGCGGGTTTTCCGAGCAAGTCCGGCTTAGTCAGTAAGCACTGCAACTCAGCCTCAGCGACCTCCCACGGAAACCTACGATGACTGTCCGCTCCATCCGTAAGAACCCTCGCCATTTCACGGCGAAATCGGGCGTCCTGCGCCATGCCGTTCGTACCGCAGCTCGCCCGGCGGCCTAGTGGCGCTGACCAGCAATAAGCCGCTGTATGAGCCCTATCATCAGACTCAAGCCACGATAGGCAATCAATGTCAACGTGGCATGGGTTTCGACTTCAGCGGCCCTGTGGATGACGACAAGCCCCTTGCCTATCGTCCGACTGATAGGGTTGGCGGATCAGTCCGACACACAGTTTGATCACAACAAGGAAAAACGCTTCGCCCTCGCGCCGACGGTCAGCATCGATTTCACCGAAGATACTTCGCTGACCCTGCAGGCCTATATGCAGCATGACCCTGATGGCGGCTATCACGGTGGCGTGCCGGCCGAGGGTACTCTCCACCAGCGCAATGGAAACCGGATCTCCCCGCACTTCTTCGAGGGCGAGCCGAGCATCGATGGCTATCAGCGTGATCAGCAGTCCTTCGGCTACCAGTTCGAGCATCGCTTCAACGACGTCTTCACCGCGCGGCAGAACTTTCGCTACTTAGATTCCAAAGTGAACATGGATCAGGTTTACGCCTACGGCTGGACCACCCCCACCAGTAACGAACTGAATCGCTATTACACTGGCGGCGATGAAAAGCTTCACGCCTTCATCGTCGATAACATGCTGCAGGCGGAATTTTTCACCGGTGCAGCCACGGTGAGCTACCAGTTCTGATTGCTCATCTCGCGCGCATAAAAAAGCCAGGCCCTGAATCCAGGACCTGGCTTTTTTACATCTGCAGCTTTTTGGGAGCCTTGGAACGACAAAACCCCTGTCTGCGCAAGCAGACAGGGGTTTTGGAATTCAATCTTGACGATGACCTACTCTCACATGGGGAAACCCCACACTACCATCGGCGATGCATCGTTTCACTTCTGAGTTCGGGATGGGATCAGGTGGTTCCAATGCTCTATGGTCG
>NZ_SCOO01000069.1:0-11937 GCF_005502415.1 Pseudomonas sp. G(2018)
CCTGGCCCAAAAGCTCTCCACTCTTATCGTTGCTTTTAGTCATAAACATAACCGTTTGCCTATCCCTTATCGTAAGGGGGAAACGGTGTCCTGTCTTTCATGGGGCTCGTTCACTACCCAAGCTTTTGCCAGAACCTCAACCATCCGTTCCACCTGCACAGCACTCATATATTCGCCCTCAAGATCCCGGATGATCTTCACCAAAGGTACGGAGTCGCCTTGTAGTCGTGCCTGAGCAGCAATCATCATCTGCTTTGCGTTCACTACATGCTCATGTTGATCGACACTGAGCGGCATCGTGGCAGCGATCTCAGCGAGATTCGTCTTCACGTCTTCGTAAAGGTCGCCCCAATCACGCAACGAATGAACCTCGTGAGCGGTAGACAGCAGATTCTCAGCCATCCACAGCAGATGCTCCTTCAGCTCACTAAAGGTCGCCTTGGGATGATCCAGATGGAATGCCTTGATGGTCTCTGCAAGTCGTTGTGAAGCGTCCATAGCGGCTCGTCTATCGGTGGTCTTGAGAGAAACGGAAGCAGTCCGAATGGTGCTCCCGGTTTCGCGGAGGCGCAGATAGTAAATGCCGTTGCGTCGATAGTGGTAGAGCTTGGCGAGCCGGGTAGTCGGCCTCAGATGAATGGCAAAACTTGTGACAGCGCTTGTGACAGGATGATGCTCGGCAAGGATGTTCATGGCGGTTAGCCCCCGTATTCATTGGGTTAACCTTTCTTTCCTTCCAGTTCTGGATGTACTGCCGCGAAGACCTGCGCAAGCTCAAGCGGATTACCCTGCTGTGGGATTACATCAGGGAGGTGACGGAGCTCAATGGCCCGTTATTACTGGGCCAGACGCGGGAACTGCGGTTTACGGACTGAGTGTCCGCAAGCCGGTGAGATCAGTTGGGCAAGACACGACAACCTTTGCGGCTTACTTCCAGTTGTTTGTAGTTCGCAAGATTGTCGGCACGAGCATCCATCAGTTGAGGCAATGCGGCCTCGGGTTCGTCCAGGCGCTGGGTCAGAAGAAAATCGACATTGCACTCCCACCACTTGCTGCTCAACAACTGCGAGGCGAGTTCCGGAGGGTGACGATACTTGATCACTTTCGCCGGAAACCCAGCGACGATGGCATAGGGCGGAACATCGTGAAGCACCACGGCACGCGTGGCGATAATGGCTCCCGTGCCCACCGTGACCCCTTCCATGATCATCGCGTCATGCCCGATCCACACATCATCGCCAATGGTTACATCTACGATTTCCGGCTCGAAGGTTAACGATGTCTTTGTAAACTGAAAGGGATGCGAACTCACCCAATCCGAAGGATGAGTGTTCTTATCCTGGCCGATGTAGCAGTTGCTGCCGATGGAACAGAATCGTCCTATTGAAGAAACAGCCGATAGCACGCAATCACTTCGAATGTACGTGTGTGCGCCAATACTCAGCTGTTTGGCATTGATGACTACATTGCCGAGCGCTACATGCTCTTCGAGTATCAGTGTGGTTTTTGCGCCAAGGGACGACACACCACCTGCCATCTTGCATTTGTGCTTGCGAAGCCATTTTTTCCAGAAATGGTTTCGAAGAAATTTAATTATTTTTTTCATCTGGAAAATGGTCGCCTTCCGCGTATCTGCAATGGCGCGTACGCCCGAAACTTGAAATGGTTAATACGAACTGACATTCCGGATCAGTCGGCGCTCACGACGATCGAGACCCGGCGGTTTTCGGTGCGCCCGGAAGCCGTGTCGTTGGAGGCCACGGGCTCGTTGCTGCCAAGCCCCCGCAATTGGATATTTTCTTGCTTCATTCCGGGGACAGTTGCAGCACGCGTGGATGAATGCGCACACCGCTACGGGTGACGGAGTCGAGGTTGACCTCGAATGAAACCTGATCATCGCTGACCCGCAGACAGAAAAGACTGCCTACGGTGCATGGATCGTCGCTTTCACTGATGCTCAACACAGGCCGCCCGGTCAGCGAGGCAAACAGCCGATTGCGTTCTTCGCTGGTCAGCTTGCCGATGTACACCGCATCGCACTCACCGGCGATGGACGGGTTGTCGGCCAACAGTCGTTGCACCGTCACGGGCCGCCCCGTCTCCTGGGTCGTGCCTTTGACCAGGTCGTCGGTGTATTCAGTGGGGCCGACCACACACAGGCGAAGTTGCGCCGGCTCAACCGGCCAACGGGCATAACTGAGAATCCCGAGAACCACTTGAGTGACCGACCCGGCACGTTGATCGGCCATGCTCACCGGGGCTTGCGATTGAGCGCAGACGACGCCAGACAATAAACAGAGAAGGCTGGCGAGCAGTGCTTGTTTGCAGCCAACGACACGCTCTGTCGTCCAGACAGCCACCTTCATGCAGGGATTCTCTTCGATCGTAGCCAAATGATGCCGCACGATAGCATAGCGTTGGAGCACCAGCGAGACCGTGCACCATGGTACTTCGGACAGATCCCGTCGCCTGGAACCGGCTCTTTCAATCCGGTGTATCAACGCCCTCTTTCAGTTCCAGCATCAACCCGCTCAAGCGCTTGACCTTGCGCCTCACCGCTTCTTCGAATACGCCGGCGCGCGGTTCGATCAATGTGAACCAGTTCTTGGCCCGGGTAATCCCGGTGTAGATCAGCTCCTTGGTGAGTACAGGGTTCAAGGCATCCGGCAAGATCAATGCGGTATGAGCAAACTCCGAGCCCTGGGATTTATGCACCGTCATCGCATAAACGGTTTCGACATCATTGAGCCTGCTCGGCAAAACGAAACGCACCCCACCCTGCCCGTCATTGCGCGGGAATGCCACTCGAAGCACCTGCTTGCCCGCTTCAGGCCCATCACGTTCGGGAAGTTTGAGCGCGATGCCGATATCGCCGTTCATCAACCCCAGGCCGTAATCATTTCGCGTCATCAGCACGGGTCGTCCTTCATACCACTGCTGATCGCTGTCGATCAGCCGGGCCTTGAGCAACGCCTCGGTCACTCGCTGATTCAGCCCCTCCACACCCCACGGCCCTTTGCGGACCGCACACAACAATTGGAAGGTATCGAAGGCTTGCAAGACTTGCCGTGCCCAATCCATCCAGCGCGAATCATCCAGTGGCGTGTCGAGCGCAGGCCGCTGGTTTCGCAGCAGGCTCAAGTAATGTCGATAACCCTGCGGCCCCTCGCCATGGCCTTCAAGCAGAAGGCGCTCCAGTGCGCGATCCTGTTCATTCTTGAGAGGCAGGAAAAACACGTCGTCGTGGCTTCGAGCCGCCAGCAACTTGCGCGCCTCTTCGGGCTGCTGCTGGTTGACCCAACGGGCCAACTGGCCGATTCCACTGCCTTCACCGAACCGTCGCGAGTGGCGCAGCATCACCACTTGCTGGGCCAATGGATGAGTGCCCTGGGTGTCTTCCTGTAAACCGCTCTGCGCCAGACTTTCGCCACTGACCGATTCCAGCCACTGGCATGTCTGCGGGCTGTACCAGCCGGCCTCGGCATCGCGGCACAAATCGCCAAGCACCGCACCGGCCTCCACCGATGCCAGCTGATCCTTGTCTCCCAGCAACACCAAACGAGCGTGGGGAGGCAGCGCATCCAGCAGGTTGGCCATCATTTCCAGGTCGATCATCGAGGCTTCGTCCACCACCAACACGTCCAGCGGCAAGCGATTGCCCGCATGGTGCCGGAAATGTCGCGTTCCGGGACGGCTGCCGAGCAAGCGGTGAACGGTGGTGACATCCGACGGGATCTTGTTGCGAATGTCTTCAGTCACTTTCAGCGTTCGCACTTGCTGACTGATGGATTCGGTCAATCGCGCCGCGGCTTTGCCGGTCGGTGCGGCCAGACGAATGCGCAGCGGCTTGCCAGCCTCCACCGCTGGTGCCTGGAGCAAGGCCAGCAAGCGCACGACCGTCGTAGTCTTGCCGGTTCCGGGACCACCGGTGACGATGCTGAAAGCGCCGCGGGTTGCCAGGGCACAGGCAAGTTTCTGCCAATCAATGACCTCATCTGGCTTGGCCGCACCGAACAAACCGGTAAGGCGTTGAGGCAAGTCGCTTGGCGTGGCTTCATATTCAGCCAGACGATGACGCAGCGAGTTATCGATCCGCCGCTCGTACGCCCAGTAGCGACGCAAGTACAGGCGTTTGCCCGACAACACCAATGGTCGCTGCTGCACGGACTCACGGCCGTCTGCCGCCAATGCAACCAGGCTGCCCGAGGCTAGCACCTTGCACCAATGGGCGCCGTCCAGGCTCTCGAGCAACTGTGACGGCAGCAGCATTGCACCGCTGTGCAGATCGCCTTCCGGTGGCAGCGACAGGGCGAAGTCCGGTTCCTTCAAGGTTTCGAACAGATCCAGGCAGACATGCCCATGGCCTAACTGGTGACTGGTCAACGCCGCTGCCAGTAGCACCAATGGATCATCGTCCGGTGCCAACTCATGAAGGAAGGCAACGAAGGCCTTGTCCAGCGCACGCAACCAGCCACGCTCGACCCAGCGCGTCAGCAACAGCAGCAGATCGTCGGCGCGGCTTAATGGGGTGAGGGCCGCCAGGCTTTCTGCTGCCAACGAGGTGGGCAGCAAATCAGCAAAGGTGCGGTTCATAGTAATACTCCCTGTTCCCACGCGGGTTCGGCCTTCGGCTCCGCCTTGCCCTGAAACAGTCGGTCCAGTCGCTCGATCAGCGCTCTTGGCGGACGGGCAAAGTAAACGCCGTGACTGGAAGCGCGCGTGCCGCGCAGGAACAGGTACAACGCACCACCGACATGCCGGTCGTAATCGTAATCCGCCAGCCGGGCCTTGAGTTGGCGATGCAGAGCCAGGAGGTACAAGACGTATTGCAAGTCATAACGGTTGTCGAGGATCGACTGTTCCATGGCCTGCTCGGTGTAGGCCGAGTCATCAGTGCCCAGCCAGTTGGATTTGTAGTCAGCGACGTAATAGCGGCCATCGTGTTCGAACGTCAGATCGATGAAGCCCTTGAACATGCCGTTGAGCAGCACCGGCTCGGCGGCCACCCGCGCCACCCCGTTGTGCGTATGTTGGCGCACCAGTGCATCGAGCTTGAGCACATCGACCTTATGGCTGGCGAACCAGAACTCCATCTCGACCTGGTATTGGGTCAGCCGCTCGACAATCACCGGGGTCTGCCCGGCACCCACAGGTAACGGTGATTTGAGCAGATGCTGCAACCAGCCGCTCAACGTGGTTATCCAGCCCTCCCAACCACGACGATTGCAGCGACGGGCGATGGCATCCTCCACGTCTTGAGGCGTGACGGTAAAACCTTCGTCACCCGCCCACTCGAGCAAACCATGGAGAAAGGTGCCCGGGTTCGGGCCACGGGGGAATCGATGGATATCGGCACCACCCGTAGCCATCTCCAGGGGGGCTTGCGGATCGAGACGCTCATCGTCAAAGAGTTTCTGCGCCTGCGGACTTTCCGGTGCCTCATCACTGCCGACGCTCAGAATATCGCTCAGGCGCAAGGCGCTGTAAGAAGCGATCCACCAGTTTTCGCTGGCCTTGCGCTTTGGAATCAACGGTGCGCGCAATGCCGCTTCGTTCTGCGCTGGATGATAGTGCTCGACAGTGGCTTCAGGCATTTCGCCGTAACCCAGTGCAGCGCAATCCTGCTGCAAGTCTTCAAGCCAACGCTTTAAACCCGCTGACTCGGCCAAAACAGCACCGCCTCCCAGCAGGTAGCCGAACGCCGACAGGTGCAGCACCGAACTGTTGTTATTACCGCGCTTGAGGTCCGTCACGCCCAGCCAGCAGGCATGTTGCGCTCGGGTCAGGGCCACATATAGCAGGCGCAGATCTTCTGCCAGTCGTTCGTTGTCGGCCAGGGCAATCAACTCGGAGGTCGGGTTCAAGCTCACCTGGGACTTGCCCATGGCGTCGTGGTAATGCAGCGGCAACCGGCTGCCATCCACCGGTTTCGCCGAGCAAATGAACGGCAGGAACACCAACGGATATTCAAGCCCCTTGGACTTGTGGATGGTCACGACCTTGACCAGTTGTTCATCACTCTCCAGACGCAGGATCTGCTCTTCGCCGGCCTGACCGGACAGGGCCAGATGCTCGGACAAATGACGGATCACTGCCTGCTCGCCATCCAGCTCGGCGGATGCCTGTTGCAGTAACTCGCAGAGATGCAACAGGTTGGTCAACACCCGTTCACCATCGCTGCGTGCAATCAATGCCTGGGGCAGCTGGAAGTCATGCAGCAAGCATCGCAACATAGGCAACACGCCTTGCTTGCGCCAGATCTCGCGATAATGGCGGAACTGCATGACCCGCGCTTCCCAGGCCAGTTCATCCTGATTGAGCCGCTCCAGCTCCGCCAACGACAGGTTCAGCGTGACGCAGGCCAAAGCGGCCCGCAGCGGTCGCTCGACATCCGGCTCAGCGCAGGCCTTGAGCCAGGTCAGCACGTCATGAGCTTCCTGGGCGGCGAACACTGAATCCTTGTCCGACAGATAAACACTGCGCACTCCACGGGCAGAGAGTTCGGCGCGCACGGCCTGCGCTTCCTTGCCATCGCGGACCAGGATCGCGATATCCGCTGGCAGCAGGCCTTGGAAATCCTTGCCGTCCTGCACGAACCCCGCTCGGCCTTGTTGCCCACCGTTGAGCAGTGCAGTGATTTCACTGGCACACGCGGCGGCCAGTTGTTGCCGATACACCGCACCGGACAACGGCTGCTCGGCAGACAAATGCCAGATGTTCAGCGCCGGCACGACTTGATCGTCGATACGCAGAACCTCTTTGCGGCCCTGGGATTCGACGGGCAAAAACGGTACCGGGTTATCGCCATTGCGTTCACGGAACAGGAAGGCACCGCGTCCGGCCTCACGAGTCTCGGCGCGCTGGAAAACATGGTTCACGGCACTGACCATGCCGTGACTCGAACGAAAGTTGGTGCCCAGGGTATGCAAGCGGCCAGCAGTCGCCTGGCGGGCACGGAGGTAGGTATAAATGTCGGCACCGCGAAAGGCATAGATCGCCTGCTTCGGGTCGCCGATCAGGAACAAGCCGCTTTCAGGATTATTATCCTCGATGCGATAGATGCTCTCGAAGATCCGGTACTGCACCGGGTCGGTGTCCTGGAACTCGTCGATCAGCGCCACCGGAAACTGCTCGCGGATCAAGCTTGCCAAACGTTCGCCGCCTTCGGCTTGCAGGGCTGCATCGAGGCGCAACAACATGTCATCGAAGCCCATTTCTGCTCGACGACGTTTTTCTTCCTCGAAGCGCGCGCCAACCCAATGGGCGGCATGTTGCAGAACGGCAGCATCAGGCGTCGGCAAGCCGTCGAGACAGGCTTTCAGACCAGGCATTGCGTCAAGGCCCGGATGGTTGGGGACATCGCCCTTCTTCCAGGCTTCAGCCATACCGTCGGGGGTCAGGCGTGTGAAACCAGTGCCGATGTCCAGTTGCTCAAGGGTTTCATCCTCGGCCCAGGCTTTGATCTTCTCGAACCACGGTTCGAAGTAACGCACCTGCATCTTGCGACCGTCGACATTTTTGCTGGCGACACCCTCATGACAGATGGCGAGCAACTCATCCGACCACTGCCGCCAGGGCGTCTTGAGTTCCTGCAGCACAGCACGCCGTTCCTGCAAACACTCCGTGATCAACTCGGCAGGCTCTTTGCCTTCAACGTTATCCCGCTCGCTGGCAAACAATCCGCGAACCCGTGGCAACAATGCCGCCGGTCCACCCCAATTGCTTCGCACCCAGTTCAGCGCATCGCCTTGCATCGGATAACAAAACAGTCGCCAGTAGTCCCGCAGGACTTCACCAAGCAAATCGCTGTGATCGGTTTCCAGCGTCTGGGTAAACAGGCTGCCACTGTCGAAGGCGTGTTCGCGCAACATGCGCTGGCACCAACTGTGGATTGTCGAAACGGCGGCTTCGTCCATCCATTGAGCGGCAATGTCCAGGCGATTGGCACAGCCGGACCATTGCTCGGGCAAATACTGTTGACGCAGTTCGGCGATCAGGCCGTCAGGTGCTGGTGTTTCCTCACGGAAAAATCGGGCGGCTTCGGCCAGACGGGTGCGAATGCGCTCGCGCAGCTCCTTGGTGGCGGCATCGGTAAAGGTCACGACAAGAATTTGCGGAGGTAATAGCTCGCGCCCGAAGCCGCTCTCCTCTGCGCCATGGCCGAGAACCAGGCGCAGGTACAGTGCAGAAATGGTGAAGGTCTTGCCGGTCCCGGCGCTGGCTTCAATGAGCTGACTGCCGCGTAGCGGGAATGCCAGCGCCAAAGGTGTTTTACTGGTCATGGGCGCGGCTCCTCGCTGGACATCGAACGCCAGGGCGCTTCAATCAATGGTCGGTACAGCGCGTTGCACCAATCGACAAATGTCTCGTCGGCGATCAAAGCGTCGTAATCGGCAAATTGGCGAGCCAGCGACACGCTTTCCCGTCGCTCACCCTCAGTGGTCAATCCATCGCCTTCATAAGCTTTGCGGGCAGCCGCTTCGGCCTTGACCGGGTCGGTTTGACCCAGCCAGGCGAAGGCAGTCTTGACCGCGATCGGCAATGGCTGGCGCATACCCGATTGCCAGGCCAGTAACAGATCACCCAGAATTCGTCGGGCGTAATCCGCCTCCATTGGCGCGAGTACCAGGCTGTCGTCACTGGCCACCAACGCTGTGGTCATCGCCAGATCGCTGGCACAAGCGACCAGATGATTGACCCAGGGCCGAGTCAGACGATGCCATTTGCGCGACTTGATCGATCCGATGCTGTTGGGAATCGTGGTGATGGACAGCAAACCAGCATCGGTCCGTTGATGCAGGCCACTGAGCCAGCCTTCAAGTCGCAACCCATGCACCTCCAGGCTCACCGGTAGCGCACTGGCCAATGGCGTTGGCCACAGAGTCAAAAGCTGCTGATAGCGCTTCAGCAGATCTGGCAACGGCTCGATGAGCTCTCGCTGCAGACATTCGCCAAATCCGGCCATGGGTAAGAGACCACTGTTTTGCAGGCGCCGTGCTTGCGCCTCGAGCGCCTGGTCAGTGTTTTGCGCATCAGCCAGCGCCGCTCCGAGCAAACTGTCGCTGAGGCTATAGCGTTGAAGGGCATCGAGTACAAAGGGTTCTTCGTCCGCCAATGGCACTTCGGCGGCCTCGAAAAACACCTTCAACCGCTGACTGAAAAAATGCCGTACCGGGTTGCGCAGGAAATCCTGGAGTTGACCGAGACTCAGCGGTTCCTCCTGTACGTGGGGATCCAGGATCTGGCTATCCGTCGCTTGTTGAGTTGCCTGGTGAAGCACCTGCCATTCATTGGCGTAGCTGAACAGGTGATCGCCTTCATGGAAGTAACGGGCGCTGAAAGGTTGCAGTGGATGTTCCTGAGTGATGGCCTCAAGCAAGTCTTCGTCGGTTTCGTTCAATCGCCAGCCACTGGCCAGATGGTCACGGAGCTGACCGATCAACACCGACGCAGGGCGCTCACTGTTGTCGCGTATGCTACGGCCGACCCAGCTGATGTATAGCTGGTCTCGTGCCGACAACAGGGCTTCCAGTAACAAGTAGCGATCATCTTCACGTCGTGAGCGATCGCCGGGGCGGTAGTCACTGCCCATGAGGTCGAAGTCCAGCGGCGGTTGCGCACGCGGGTAGTCGCCATCGTTCATTCCCAGCAGGCACACCAGCTTGAAGGGAATCGCCCGCATCGGCATCAAGGTGCAGAAGTTCACCGCACCGGCGAGAAAACGTTGGGACAAACGCCCCTGATCGAGACCCGCAAGCCAGGCTTCACGGACGACGGTCAGCGGTAGTTCGTCTTGCAGATCTACCGACTCACAATTCTCAAGCCAGGTCTCCCGCAAATCTTCCAGTTGAGTCAGCAGGAAGTCGTCATGTTCGTTGCTGGCCTGGAAGAACAGCGACACCAATGCCTGCAGGCGCACGCTCCATTGTTGGGGCGATGCCGGCCGCGTGAGCTCCCGATGTGCGACCTCCAATGCATCCAGCAGCGCAACCAACGGGCCGATGAGCGCAGCATCCAGCCCGCCGATCTCGTCGTAAGGCTCGATTCCACCACAAGCGCCGGTACTGCCAACTGCATAACCAAGCAACATGCGTCGCAGGCCAAAACGCCAACTGTTTTGTTCCAGCGCCTGGGGCAAACCCAGGCCTGCACGTTGTTCGGCATTCATCCCCCAGCGAATGCCGGCGCCTTCGATCCAGCGGTGCAGGGTCGGCAGGTCACGCTCCTCGACACCAAAGCGGGCACGTAGGGCCGGAACGTCCAGCAAATCGAGGATTTCGCTGACGGGGAAACGACTGTCGGGCAGCTTGAGCAGATGCTCCACGGCGATCAGTAATGGGTCACGTCCCCGCTGCCCCTGGTCAGCCAGGGTGAAGGGGATGAAGCGCGGGTCGTGACGTTCGAGTTGACCAAACACCGCCCGAATATGCGGTGCATAGCTGTCGATGTCCGGGACCATCACAATCACATCGCGGGGACGCAATTGTGGATCGGCGCTGAAGCGCGCAAGCAACTGATCGTGAAGGATCTCGACTTCACGCTGGGCACTGTGGGCGACGAGAAAGCGGATCGATTGATCCTTCTGCGGATCTACGGCTGGCCAACGCTCGCGAGTCTCGCTCAGTGGCCGTAATTCAAGGATGTCATCCTGCAACTGATTGAGCATGTTCAGTGGCACGCTGTCGCTGAACAAGTCGATGCGACCGTCGCGAAACGCCGAGCGATAGCTGTTCGGATCGTCGTAGCTGTCGAGCAGGTTGATATAGTCGCGCCCCTGCTTGCCCCATGCAGCGAGCAATGGATGAGCGTGCTGATGAAGGGTCTGCGGGTCGAGTACAACCGGCATACCGCTTTTGCGGGCCTGTCGTTTGTATTGATGCCGCAACAGGTCTTTATCGGCAACGATGTCCGCCCAGTGATGACGACACGGGTTATGCACACACAGCAGAACCTGGCTGAATCGAGCCAGCCCGGCCAGCGCTTCCAGGGCTTGAGCAGGCAGAGAGGAAATCCCGAACACGATCACGCGGGAGGGCAATCCACGGGGAGCTACTTCGAGGCTTTTGATACGTTCGATAAAACGTTGATGGACGCCAGCGCGGCTTTGCGCCATACCCTCTTCACCGACATCCAGTAACAGCGCACGCCACAATTCTGCTTGCCAGCAATTCGCTGGCTGCAGCGATTTGGCCTCACCTCTTCCGTTGCGTAACTGGTGACGACCTTCCGCCCAGTCTTCGAGCCAGTCGGCCCGATACACCTGATACTGGTCGAACAGATCCGCCAACCGCTCAGCGAGCTGATAGCGTTTGCGCAGATCACTGTCATTGGTAAGGAAACGCTGCAAGGGCTCAAAGTGCGGCTGATTGATCAGCTGCGGAAGCAGGCGCATCAGACGCCAGGTCAGCGGGGCTTTGTCGAGCAACGACTTGGCCGGGATCTCGTCACGTCCCAGGACCATGCGATAGAGCTGCCACATGAAGCTACCAGGCAACTGTACGTCGATAGCTGCGGCGATTCCGCAACCCCCCATGTCATCCTCTTCAGCGTCTTCGGCCAGTGCCAGTTTGAGCCATTGTGCAATGCCGTTACTCTGCACCAGCGCGATTTCATTCTCCAGAGGAGCCAGCGGGTAACGCCGCATCCAGCTAACCACCAGGCTGCGCAACTCGTCCAGGCGGTTGCCGTGAACCACCATAAAACCAGCACTGAGGGACGTCGCGTCCGGCATAAAGGCTTCCTTGGAAAATACAAATGCTAGGGCCGAACCTTAGCATTGTCGGGAGACGGTGACAGCGGGGACCTGCCCGGTAGTGCTGTACGAACTTTCCTGCAGGCAAAACAAAACCCCTACCTGCATACGCAGATAGGGGTTTCGGAATTTAATCTTGACGATGACCTACTCTCACATGGGGAAACCCCACACTACCATCGGCG
>NZ_SCOO01000006.1:0-269302 GCF_005502415.1 Pseudomonas sp. G(2018)
CAAACCACGCAGGAACACGTTGGCGTTCTGCTCTTTGGCGAAATGCGCCAGCAGTGTGGAGAAGCCGACGACTTCAACGTTCGGCAAATGTTTGGTGACCTCGCGGGCCAGCTCCACACGCTGTTCCAGCGGAAACAACGGGTTTTTCTTCGGGCTGGCGGCGACAGCAATGATCACGTGATCGAACAGGCGCGCGGCGCGTTCGACCAGATCGCCATGGCCCTTGGTAATAGGGTCGAAGGTACCTGGGTACAACACTCGGTTCATCGCGTCGTCCTGGCGGGAGTGCGTTGGGGAGTCGGATGGTATCGCAGCATTACCGGTCGGCCAAGTCGCCTGTTGGGTAAGAAAGCACTATAGACGATGAGAATGTTCGTCGTTTTCATGGGTTTTTTAAACGTTCAGCGAGAGAAGTCGCCAGCTGTGCCGTCAGACCGTAGACCGACAATTGCGGATTTGCGCCAATGCTGGTGGGGAACAACGAGCCGTCGTGGATCGACAGATTGCCCAACTGATGATGCCGGCCGAGGCTGTCGGTCACGGCGGTTTTCGGGTCTTCGCCCATGGCACAACCGCCCATTACATGGGCGCTGCCCAGCCGCGTGCGATACAACTCCAGGCTGAGTCCATCTATCAGCTTGCGCGCTTCGCCAAGGCTTTTTACATAGTGCGCATCGGCGTGCATCGGCATCACGGCTTTGGCGCCACCGGCGAACTGGATCTCGGCCATGCTATGGAACGCCCGGCGCAAACCCTCCCAGACATAGGATGAAACCTGGTAATCGAGTACCGGTGTACCGTCCCCGCGCAGTTCGACACTGCCGCCGGGGCTGTCCGGGTGGAAACCATCGCGCAGCAACGCGAGCATGGCGTGGGTGTGCGGCAGGTTGGCCATGTGCTGCGCATTCTCCTGGCCGAAACCGCCGAGTAGGGTCGCCGCGAGCGCCGGGTGCAGCGGCGGAACCTCCAGTTTGTAACCCATCTTGCCGGTGGTGCCGTCCAGCCATTGGAAATGGTCGGAATAGATCGACTGCGGCGCCCCGTAAAACGGGTTGATCACCTCGTCGAACAGTCCTGCAGACATGTTCACCACATGCAGAAAGGTCCGTTTGCCCAGCCGTTGGTGCGGATCAGGCGCGTCGGAGCGCAACAGCAGTGCCGGGCTGTTGATCCCGCCGCCGGCCAGCACGTAATGCCGGGCCTTGACCGTAATGCTACGGCCAGTGGGCTCAACGCAGCGTTCGTCCATCGCCACGCATTGCAGTCCAGTGACCTTGTCGCCGGTGATCATGAGTTTTTCGGCGCGAGCCAGGTACAGCAACTCGCCACCCTTTTCCAGGGTGGCGGGAATGGTGGTGACCAGCATCGATTGCTTGGCGTTGGTCGGGCAGCCCATGCCGCAGTAACCGATGTTCCAGCAGCCGCGCACATTGCGCGGGATCACGTGCCAGCTGTAGCCGAGTTTTTCACAGCCCTTGCGGATCACATCGTTGTTGGCGTTGGGTGGAACCATCCAGGGCGCGATGCCCAGGCGTTGCTCCATTTTCTCGAACCACGGGGCCATTTCAGCCGTACTGTGACCCTTCACATTGTGTTCTTTGGCCCAGTACTCCAGGGTCGACTCGGGAGTGCGGAAGCTGGAGGTCCAGTTGATCAGCGTAGTACCGCCCACCGCCCGACCCTGGAGAATGGTGATCGCGCCGTCCTTGCTCATGCGCCCGATGCCTTCCTGATAGAGGTTGGCGTAGGCCTGATCTTCGAGCAGTTTGAAATCGCTGCTGGTTTTGAGCGGGCCTTCTTCGATCAGCAACACTTTGTACCCGGCTGCGCTGAGGGTTTCTGCGGTGGTCCCGCCGCCGGCGCCACTGCCGATGATTGCCACATCCGCTTCGAGGGTCAGGTCCTGGGTCAGTCGGGAGCCATCATGGGTTTTCCAGCCACGGGCCATGCCTTCGCGGAACGGGTCGGGTACGGGCATCTTCAGGTTCTCTTGTTGTTATGGTTTGAATCAGCGGTGTTCATTCGGCCGACTTCGCGAGCAGGCTCGCTCCCACAATGGATCGCATCGCTTTTTGTGGGAGCGAGCCCGCTCGCGAAAGGGGGCGACACGGTTTTAAACGGTGGGCGGCCCGGGATACCCGCAATGCACCCAAGACTCCTTGCGCCCATACCAGGCCATCATCACCAGTTGCAGCAATGAGCTGTGGCCCATGCGCAGCAGGCTCAGCGAGCTGTTTTCCCAACGATCGAGAAAATGCCGGATCTCATCGCGGCTGGCGTTTTCCCAGCTGCCCCATATGCCGGTCAGCGGTCCCCGAGTCACGGCCATGCCCAGCACATCGAATAGCTGACGGGTCAGCTTGAGCATTTCCGGCGACAAGTGATCGAGGCTCAAGTCCAGGCTTTTCAAGGTGCCTTCGACAGCGCTGGGCATCTGTTCAACGGCCACGGCACCGTCGAGCATCACCGGAATCAGTGCACGCAAAAACAGAAGATCGCCACTGCGCAGCGCCGCAAAACTACTGGCCGGAATGTTCGACGAACAGCCGCTGAGACTGGCCCCCAACCCGGCGGTGGCGAGAAAGGCACTGGCGCCCAGGCTGAATTTGAGCAGGCCGCGCCGTGACAGCGCGGGAGAATCGGACAGGCTTGGGCTCATTATTGTTTTTACCCGATGGCGTTGAGCGTTAGCGGATGAACAGCTTCTGGATCAGTTTCTGAATGGATTTGCCGTACGGCGGGTAAATCAGTTTCGCCGCGTTGAAGCGCTGTTTGATCAGCACGCCCTTGGCCTTGCTGAAAGTCAGGAAACCCTCGTGGCCATGGTAATGGCCCATGCCCGAGGCGCCGATGCCACCGAAGGGCATGTCATCCTGGGCGACGTGCAGCAGGGTGTCGTTCAGGCATACCCCCCCGGAATGGGTTTCGTGCAGCACGCGGCTTTGCTCGCGCTTGTCGTAGCCGAAGTAATACAGCGCCAGTGGGCGAGGGCGCTGATTGATGTAGGCAAAGGCCTGATCCAGGTCCTTGTACGGCACGATCGGCAGCAGCGGACCGAAGATTTCGTCCTGCATAACGGTCATGTCGTCGCTGACGTTGAGCAGCAGGCTATGTCCCATGCGGCGTCCCTGGCTTTGTTCGAACAACGGGATCAGCAGCGCGCCCTTGCTGGTGGCGTCGCTGAGGTAGCCGTTGAGTCGTGCCAGCTGCCGGTCATTGATGATTGCGGTGTAGTCCGGGTTGTCGGCCAGCGTCGGATAAAAGCCACGCACCGCCTGACGATAGGCCTCGACGAACGCACCGACGCGATCTTCCGGCACCAGCACATAGTCCGGGGCCACGCAGGTTTGCCCGGCGTTGAGGGTCTTGCCGAACGCAATGCGCTCGGCGGCATCCTTGAGCGGAACATCGGCGGATACGATGGCGGGGGACTTGCCGCCCAGTTCCAGGGTGACCGGCGTCAGGTTTTCCGCCGCCGCGCGCATGACGTGTTTGCCGATGCTGGTGGCACCGGTGAACAGCAAGTGATCGAAACGCAGCCTTGAAAACGCCACGCCGATATCAGCCTCGCCCAGCACCACGCAAACCAGGTCTTCGGGAAAGATTCGCCCCAACAGTTCCTTGAGCAGCATACCGGTGGCGGGGGTCGATTCGCTGAGCTTGAGCATCACCCGATTGCCCGCCGACAACGCACCGACCAAAGGTCCGATGGCCAGGTACAACGGGTAGTTCCAAGGCACGATCACCCCGATCACGCCCAGCGGCTGATAAACCACTTTGGCCGAGGCCGGCTGGAAAGCCACGCCGACCTTGCGCCGCGACGGACGCATCCAGCCCTTGAGGTGCCGACTGGCGTAATGGATGCCGTGCAGGCTGGGCATCAACTCGGCGAGCAGGGTTTCATCGGCGCTGCGGTGGCTGAAGTCCTGGCTGATCGCATCGATCAGAGCCTGACGCTCGCTATTCAACAAATCACGCAGCGCCTTGAGCCATTGTTGGCGCTGGGCGGCAGACGGCATGGGGTTGCCGGCATAGGCGGCGCGCTGTGCGTCAAACAGGGCCTTGAGTTCATCCAGAGGACGCTGCAGATCTTGCAGGTAGGAAATTTCGGCAGTCATGGTCGGCACCGGTTTTATTGTAATGAGGCACTTTTTAGAGTCTATACTCTATAAAGTCAAATGGCATCCTTGCACGGCTTTGTTTTATCCATGTCCGGATAGGTCGTAAGATGCCCCGTCAACGCACTCTGAATTTAAGCTCAAGCCATGGCCCCACGGATAAAAACCAGCGAGCGCATCGTGCAGAACAGCCTCGAGCTGTTCAATCAGCAGGGCGAGCGCAGCGTCAGCACCAACCACATTGCTGCCCACATGGAAATTTCCCCGGGCAACCTGTACTACCACTTCCCCAACAAGCAGGCGATCATCTCCGTATTGTTCAGCGAGTATGAAAGCCTGGTGGACAGCTTCCTGCGCCCGCCCCAGGGCCGGGCCGCCACGGTGGAAGACAAGCGCTTCTACCTCAAGGAGCTGCTGTCGGCGATGTGGCGGTACCGTTTTTTGCATCGCGATCTTGAGCACTTGCTCGACAGCGATCCGGAACTGGCCGCCCGCTATCGACGGTTTTCCCAGCGCTGCGTGATCCAGGGCACGCATATCTACGAAGGCTTCGTCGAAGCAGGCATCCTGAAGATGGATCGGGTGCAGATCGAATCCCTGACTATCAACGCCTGGATCATCCTTACCTCCTGGGTGCGCTTTTTGTGCACTACGCGGGAAAACTCCAGCCACCTCAGCGAGCAGGCGATCAAGCGCGGTGTCTATCAGGTGCTGGTGCTGGAGGCCGGGTTCGTCACGGATCAGGCGCGTGAGGCGGTCAACGCGTTGTTCGAAGAGTTTTACGTGCCGCTGGCCCAGGCGCTGGAAGAATCTGCGAGTTAACCGACGTGAATTGAAAAGTGCAGTAGGATCGAACCCCCGGTTTATTCACAGGAGCCCGTTATGCCCATTGCGCAACTGATCAGCCCGCAAGCGTTGGACCTGAAAAAGGAGCAACCGGGGCTGGTGATTCTGGATTGTCGTTTTGCTCTCGAAGACCCGGATTACGGTCAACGCAGCTATGCCGAAGGCCACATCGCCGGGTCAAATTTTGCCGATCTTGAGCGTGATCTCAGCGGGAAAGTTGAAAAGGGCGTGACCGGGCGTCACCCGTTGCCCGAGCCGGCCGACCTGATTGAGCGCCTGCAAGCCTGGGGCGTCAACAGCGACAGTGAAGTCGTTTTGTACGACGACGGCCCGGGTGCCTACGCGGCGCGGGCCTGGTGGTTGCTGGCCTGGCTGGGCAAGCGTGAGGGCGTGTTCATCCTCGATGGCGGGCTCAAGGCCTGGCATGCGGCCGGTCTGCCCTTGAGCCTTGATCCGCCGTCAATCACTCGCGGCACCTTTACCGGCACCCCGGATACCTCGTTGTTGCTCAGCGCCGAGCAGCTGCTTAAACGCCTCGGCAAGCCCGAGCTGACCTTGCTCGACGCCCGCGCCTTGCCGCGCTTCAAAGGTGAAGTGGAGCCCATCGACCCTGTGGCCGGGCACATTCCCGGTGCGCAATGCGCGGCCTTCACCGACAACCTGGGCAGTGACGGGCGTTTCCTGCCGGCCGATCAGCTCAAACAGCGATTTGCCGCGAAACTGGGTGATCGTTCACCGGATGATCTGGTGGCGTATTGCGGGTCCGGCGTAACGGCGTGCCATAACCTGTTTGCCCTGTGCCTGGCGGGTTATCCGTTGGGTTCGCTGTATGCCGGCTCGTGGAGTGAGTGGATCAATGATCCTGCGCGGGGGATTGCCACCGGCGAGTAAACACTGATCTCCTGTGGGAGCGAGCCTGCTCGCTCCTACATTAGAGATGTGTAGTCAGTGATTGCCGCGCACTGCGATACGCCCCCGGCCCCACCCCGTACACCTGCTTGAACTGCCGGCTCAAATGGCTCTGGTCGGCAAATCCCAGTTGCGTCGCCACTTCCAGCGGTAAACACCCGCCTTGCAACAACGCCCGCGCCCGGGCGATGCGCTGTTGCATCAGCCAGGTATGCGGCGGCATGCCGGTGGCGCGGCGGAACACTCGGGCGAAATGAAAGGGGGACAGATTGACTGCCGCCGCCAGTTCTTCCAGCGAAGGCGGCGCCGCCAGCCGCGCGTGCAGCAACTCCTTGGCCAGCGTCACCGCCCGGTGTTCCTTGCCCGGTTGTCCGGCATCCGCAACGGCCGCATGACGCTGCAACAGCGACAGCATCAGCTCTCGCCAGGCCGTCTGCTGTTGCAGGGCAGTGGAAGGGCTTTCCAGCAAACGATGCAATTGGCAGAAACCGTTCACCAGGTCCGGATCGCGATACAGCGTGGCACCGAAGGCCGGCAAGTGGTGAGTCGGCAGTTCGAGTTCGGCCAACAGTGACAAAATTTGCCCGCTGTCCGGATAAAACGCTCGATACAGCCAACCGTCCTCCGTGCCCTTGTGGCCGGTGTGCAGTTCGTCGGGATTGATCAACACCAGCGTGCCGCTGCCCGCCAGGTGTTCAGCGCCGCGATAGCGGTAACGCTGGGCGCCGGCCATGATCATGCCGATCACAAAGCCGTCGTGCACATGGGGTGCGAAACGGTGTTCGATGTAGCGTGCTGACAACAATTCGACTCCGGCCAACGGCGCTGTTTGCCAGAAGTGGATCGATTCGCCTTGATCGACGCCCATGTATTACTCGCGCCCCACGGTGGCCAGCCATTGGGGAATACGCCGCTCCAGGTAGTAGCCCGGCTGCCTGACTGAACCGTCGACAAACCCGACATGTCCGCCTTTGGCCTGCAATTCGAATTGCGTGCAGGCAGACAACTCATCCGCCTGCGGCAGGCTGTGGGGAAAGACAAAGGGATCGTCAGCTGCCTGAATAACCAGGGTCGGCGTACGAATTTCCCCGAGGAAGTAACGGCTCGACGCGCGACGATAGTAATCCTCGGCATCGGCGAAGCCGTTCAGTGGCGCGGTCACCCGGCCATCGAAATCCCAGAACGTGCGCATGTTTTCCAGCGAGCCCAGCGCCGTCAGTGCCGCCAGGCCATCTTCGCGCCCGTCATGCTGGAATTGGCGCTGCTTGTTCTTGATGTAGGCCAGCATCTCGCGCATGAAATGCGCCTGATAGACCTTGGAGAAGCCCTGACCGATCCGGTCGGCGCATTGATCCAGGCGAAACGGCACAGATACCGCCACCGCGCCGAGCACGCCGCTGTTACTGCCGGTCTCGCCCAAGTGCTTGAGCAGCACATTGCCGCCCAGGGAATAACCCACCGCATACAGCGGTGCGAGAGGCCGTTTGGCCCGCAGGTGCCTGATGGTTTCGGCCAGGTCCTCGCTGGCGCCGGAATGGTAGCTGCGTGGCAACAGATTCGGTTCGCCGGAACAGCCGCGCCAGTTCAGCGCGACGCTGGCCCAGCCCCGGTTGCCCAGCGCTTTTTGCATCCCGGCCACGTAAGGCGAATTAGACGAACCGGTCAGCCCGTGCAATACCAGCACCAATGGCGCATTGACGGTGTGCGGGCCATGCCAGTCCAGATCGAGGAAGTCGCCATCCTCAAGCCACAAGCGTTCACGCTCGCGCTCAATGTGGGTGGTTTTGCGCCACAGCGGTCCCCACAAGGTTTGCAAGTGCGGATTGCCGAGGCCGAGGGCGGGGGTAAAG
The DNA here is from genome assembly GCF_005502415.1 of Pseudomonas sp. G(2018). Taxonomy (NCBI): domain Bacteria; kingdom Pseudomonadati; phylum Pseudomonadota; class Gammaproteobacteria; order Pseudomonadales; family Pseudomonadaceae; genus Pseudomonas; species Pseudomonas sp. G(2018). The sequence goes on from NZ_SCOO01000006.1 coordinate 7,724, forward strand.
CGTTCTGACGGAGGGTGCACGATTGCTCTCGAAGCAGTGGCACATACCTGCATGGAGGTATGCGCCTTGTTCAGGCGGGTCGATTAACCAGCGATCTCTGCCATGCGTTGCCACAAAGAATAGTAGACCCGCCCGGACTTTTGCTCCCGGTGCAGGCGCCAGTTGCCCGGCAGGCCGAGCGTCGACGGCGCGGTTTCGCTCTCGGTGTAAACCCAGGCGTCCTCGGCCAGCCACTGGCGCTCTTCGAGCAGCTTGCAAACGGTGGTCAGCAGGTTCTGGTTGAACGGCGGGTCGAGGAACACCAAGTCATAAGCTGTTGCCGTCTGGGTTTCCAGATAGCGCAGGGCGTCGGCGGTCTGCACCTGGCCAGTGGTGCAGCGTAGCGTGCCCAGGTGCTCCTTGAGGCTGGACACCGCAAGGCTGCTGGCGTCCAGCGCCTGGCCCATGGCGGCGCCACGGGACAAGGCTTCGAGAAACAGTGCGCCGCTACCGGTGAACGGATCGAACACCTTGGCGCCGGGAACGTAAGGCGCGAGCCAGTTGAACAGGGTTTCACGCACCCGGTCCGGCGTCGGGCGCAGGCCCGGGGCATCGGGGAAGCTCAGTTTTCGGCTGCGCCATTCGCCGCCGATGATGCGCAGTTGGTTCACGCCGTTATGCACATTGTGGACAGGTTTTTTCGGGCGAGAAGTGGCCATTAATGCTCCGGAACCCCGAGCGGTTGCTCGGCAGGTTTATCAGTAGGGGCCGGTAACGGCTTTTGCGGTACGGTCGGGCCAGCGCTGACGATGACCATTTTGTCCGTACTCAGGTGTTTGTTCAGTGCGGCCCTGACTTGCTCGACGGTCAGGTCCTGGGACTGCTGCATGAAGTCTTCCAGATGACTCAACGGCAGATTATAGAAGCCAATCGCACCCAACTGACCGACGATATCAGCGTTGCTGGCGGTGGACAGCGGGAAGCTGCCGGCCAGTTCGCGCTTGGCATCGTCCAGTTCTTTTTGGGTCGGGCCGGTCTTAAGGTAATCGGCCAGGACATCCTGCACCAGCTTCAAGGTGCCTTCGCTCATTTCGGCGCGGGTCTGCAGGTTGATCATGAACGGGCCGCGCGCCTGCATCGGGGAGAAGCCCGAGTACACGCCGTAGGCCAGGCCACGCTTCTCGCGTACCTCGCTCATCAGTCGGGTACCGAAACCACCTCCACCGAGGATCTGGTTACCCATGGACAGTGCCGCGTAGTCCGGGTCATCACGGTCGATGCCCAATTGCGCGAGCATCAGGTTGGTTTGCTTGGACGGGAACTCGATATGGCCAATGCTGGCCTTGGGTTCGCCTGGTTGCGCGATTTTCGGCAGGGTCGGACCCTTTGGCAGTGCGGCGGATACCTGTGCGGCAATGGCTTCGGCTTCGGTGCGGGACAAGTCGCCGACCAGCGCGATCACCACGTTGCCCGCCGCATAGGCTTTCTCATGGAACGCGCGCAGCTGCGCCAGGGTGACGGCAGGAACGGTTTTCGCCGTGCCATCGCTGGCATGGGCGTACGGATGATCGCCATACAAGCGGTTCATCAGTTCAAGGCTGGCCAGTTTGCCGGGGTTCTGTTTCTGGTACTCGAAGCCGGCCAGCATCTGGTTTTTGATACGGGTAAACGAATCGGCGGGGAAGGTCGGTTTGCCGACGACTTCGGCGAACAGCTTCAAGGCCGGTTCACGCTTGTCCGCGGCGCTGAGGCTGCGCAGGGACGCAACGGCCATGTCTTTGTAGGCACCGTTGCCGAAATCGGCGCCCAGGCCTTCGAAGCCCTGGGCGATGGCGCTGACATCTTTACCGGCCACGCCTTCGTTGAGCATGGCGTTGGTCAGCAGCGCCAGGCCGGGGGCGTCGCCGTCCTGGCTGCTGCCGGCGGCGAAGATCAGGCGCATGTCGAACATCGGCAGCTCACGGGCTTCGACGAACAGCACCTTGGCGCCTTCGGTGGTACTCCAGGTCTGCACGTCGAGTTTACGGTGGCTCGGCGCCTTGCCGTTGAGTTCAGTCAGCGATTGCAGCTTCTGGCTGGCCTTGGCCTTGTCCAGTGCTTCGCCGGCAACGGAGTTATCGGTCCTGGAAAAATAGAACGCAGCTGAGCCGATCAGGGCCACAGCGATCAGGCCTAGCAGGGCCAGACGCGGTTTTTTATGTTCACTCATGAGTCGTCTCCTCCGGCAGTACATGGGCGACGCTGAGACGTTCGCGGGTGAAATACAGCTTGGCGGCTTTCTGGATGTCTTCCGGGGTCACGCTTTCCAGCTCGGCGAGTTCGCTGTCCATCAGCCTCCAGGACAGGCCGACGGTCTCCAGTTGGCCGATGGCGGTGGCCTGGCTGGTGATCGAGTCGCGCTCGTAAACCAGTCCGGCGATGACCTGCGCGCGCACGCGTTCCAGTTCTTCAGTGGACGGTGCGGTGGTTTTCAGTTGTTCGAGCAGCTTCCACAAACCGGCTTCAGCCTGGTCAATGGTTTTGTTTTTCTGGCTGTTGGGTGTGGCCGACAGGGTGAACAGGCTATCGCCACGGGTGTAGGCGTCGTAACTCGACGAGCCGCCGGACACCAGTTCTTCACCGCGCTCCAGTTGCGTCGGGATGCGCGCGCTGTAGCCGCCGTCGAGCAGGGCCGAGATCAGCCGCAAGGCATTCACCGAGCGTTTGTCTTCGGCGGTGGCGATGCTCGGCACGTTGAACGCCAGCATCAGGCTGGGCAATTGGGTCTTCACGTGCAAAGTGATCTTGCGCTCGCCGGGTTCGGCCAGTTCCAGCGGAATCTTCGCCGACGGTACGTCACGCTTGGCGATCGGGCCGAAATAACGCTGGGCCAGGGTTTTGACTTCGTCCTGGGTCACGTCGCCAACCACCACCAGGGTGGCGTTGTTCGGTACATACCAGGATTCATACCAGCGGCGCAGCTCTTCGACCTTCATGCGGTCAAGATCGGCCATCCAGCCGATGGTCGGCGTGTGGTAGCCGCTGGCGGGGTAGGCCATGGCCTTGAAGCGTTCGTAAGCCTTGGCCATCGGTTTGTCGTCGGTACGCAGGCGACGTTCTTCCTTGATGACTTCGATCTCGCGGGCGAATTCGTCGGGCGGCAGGCGCAGGCTGGCCATGCGGTCGGCTTCCAGCTCGAAGGCGACACCCAGGCGGTCGCGGGCCAGCACCTGGTAATACGCGGTGAAATCGTCGCTGGTGAAGGCGTTCTCCTCGGCGCCCAGGTCGCGCAGGATCAGCGACGCTTCGCCGGGGCCGACTTTTTCGCTTCCCTTGAACATCATGTGTTCCAGGGCGTGGGACAAACCGGTCTGCCCCGGCGTCTCGTAACTGGAGCCCACTTTGTACCAGACCTGGGAAACCACCACGGGCGCACGATGATCTTCGCGCACGACGACCTTCAAGCCATTGTCGAGGGTGAATTCGTGGGTGGGTTGTGGATCGGCAGCCAGGGCCGAGAGGGGCAGACAAACTGTGCCGAGCAGCAGGCCTGCGGCGCGGCGGGCTAGAGCATTCATTCGTTTTTAAACCTGTTGGGCTGCCCGCTTGGTCTTAGCCTAGGCGGGCGAGGAGGTGCTAGGATACTGATCCGTTTTACTGGCGGCCACGCCTATCAGGCCATTACGTTTGATCAGGTTGTATGGGTTTGCGGCAGAAAGCTTTGGTTTATCAACTAAACTCTGCTTTTTCGCCGATTTTGCCGCTTTAGTCCTTCGTGAAATCGTTCCGTCAGGTGCCGTTCGCACCTCGACAAAATGTTGCGCGTGAACAAGCTGGGTCAATCGCAGTCTGTTCTGCATCGAATATTTATTTGCCGAGGCGCCCGTTGGCGCGTCGCTACCGTGAGATAGCCGTCCTCCATGTTTGGTTCCAACGACGACAAGAAGACCCCAGCTGCGGCTGGCGAGAAAAAAAGCCTGTTCGGATGGCTGCGCAAAAAGCCGCAGGAACCCGTCGTCGAACAGCCACAGCCACTTCCTGAGCCAACGCCCGCGCCGGTAATAGAAGCAACGCCTGCGCCGGTTGTGCTGCCGATCGCCGAGCCGGTGCAGCAGCCGGCCGCCGAGCCTGTAAACGACGTCGCCGCCGAGTTGCCGCTGACCCCGGTCGCCGAACCCTGGCTGACCTTGCCGGTGGCGGAAGAGGCGGTTGCCCTGGTTGAAGATGAGCAGGCGCCACATGTGACGCCGCCGATTCCTGCGCCGACTGCGCAGGTTTCCGAACCGGTTCAGGTACCCGTGGTTGAGCCGGTTGCTGCACCGGTCGCGCTGGCGACGCCTGAACCTGCCGCGCCTGCATTCGTTCCGCCGGTTGCGCCGATTGTTCAAGCGCCAGAGCCTGCACCTGCACCTGCACCTGCACCTGCACCTGCACCTGCACCTGCACCTGCACCTATTGCCGCTCCTGTGGCCGCCGTACCTGCGGCTCCCGTCGAAACCCTGCCCGAGCCTGTGCGCACCGAAGAAACCAAGGCCGGTTTCTTTGCCCGTCTCAAGCAAGGCCTGTCCAAGACCAGCGCCAGTATCGGCGAAGGCATGGCCAGCCTGTTCCTGGGCAAGAAAGCCATCGACGACGAGTTGCTCGATGACCTCGAAACCCGTCTGCTGACCGCCGATGTCGGTGTGGAGGCCACTTCGGTGATCATCCAGCGCCTGACCCAGAAGGTCGCACGTAAAGAGCTGGCCGATTCCGATGCGCTGTACAAGTCCTTGCAGGGCGAGCTGTCGGCGATGCTCAAACCGGTCGAACAACCGCTGAAAATCGTCTCGCAGAACAAACCGTTCGTGATTCTCGTCGTCGGCGTCAACGGTGCCGGCAAGACCACCACTATCGGCAAGCTGGCGAAGAAGCTGCAGCTGGAAGGCAAGAAAGTCATGCTGGCTGCCGGTGACACCTTCCGCGCGGCGGCGGTCGAGCAACTGCAGGTCTGGGGCGAGCGCAACAAGATCCCGGTCATTGCCCAGCATACCGGTGCCGATTCGGCTTCGGTTATCTTCGACGCCGTGCAGGCCGCCAAGGCCCGTGGCATCGATGTGTTGATCGCCGACACCGCCGGTCGCCTGCACACCAAAGACAACCTGATGGAAGAGCTGAAAAAGGTTCGTCGGGTGATCGGCAAGCTCGACGCCGACGCGCCGCACGAGGTGTTGTTGGTACTCGACGCCGGCACCGGCCAGAACGCCATCAACCAGGCCAAGCAATTCAACCAGACCGTCGAACTGACCGGCCTGGCGCTGACCAAGCTCGATGGCACCGCCAAGGGCGGGGTGATTTTCGCCCTGGCCAAGCAGTTTGGCCTGCCGATTCGCTATATCGGCGTCGGTGAAGGCATCGACGATTTGCGCACTTTTGAAGCTGAACCCTTTGTCCAGGCACTGTTTGCCGAGCGGGAGCGTTCATGATTCGTTTCGAACAGGTCGGTAAACGCTACCCGAACGGTCACGTCGGCTTGCATGAGCTGAGTTTTCGAGTCCGTCGTGGCGAGTTTCTGTTTGTCACCGGCCATTCCGGCGCCGGTAAAAGCACCTTGTTGCGGCTGTTGCTGGCCATGGAGCGCCCAACCAGCGGCAAGCTGCTGCTCGCCGGGCAAGACCTGAGCACCATCAGCAACGCGCAGATTCCGTTTTTGCGCCGACAGATCGGCGTGGTGTTCCAGAACCACCAGTTGCTGTTCGATCGCACCGTATTCAACAACGTCGCACTGCCTTTGCAGATTCTTGGCCTGTCCAAGGCCGAGGTCGCCAAGCGCGTGGATTCAGCCCTGGAGCGCGTGGCGCTGTCGGACAAGACCGATTTGTACCCCGGTGATTTGTCCACCGGTCAGCAACAGCGCGTCGGCATCGCCCGAGCCATCGTTCACCGCCCGGCCTTGCTGCTGGCGGACGAACCGACCGGTAACCTCGACCCGCGCCTGGCGGCGGAAATCATGGGTGTGTTCGAAGACATCAACCGCCTGGGCACCAGCGTGCTGATCGCCAGTCACGACCTGGCCCTGATCGCACGCATGCGTCACCGCATGCTGACCTTGCAACGCGGTCGATTGATCGGCGACGGGGAGGCCGGCGTATGAGTGCGACACGCAGTCCAAAGGTTTCCGAACGCGTGGCTCCAAAAGCCGCCGATCCGCAGCCGCAGAAGAAAAAACGTGACGATGACGATGGGCCGGACTTTGCCACGCTGTTCCGTGCCTGGGTCGAAAGCCATCGCGCCAGCCTGCTGGACAGCCTGCGTCGACTGGGAAAGCACCCAATCGGCAGTTTTTTCACCTGCATGGTGATGGCGGTGGCCTTGAGCTTGCCCATGGGGCTGTCACTTTTGCTAAGTAACGTCGAGCGTTTGGGTGGTTCCTGGCAGCGTGCGGCGCAGATTTCCCTGTACCTGCAGCTCGAAGCCAGCCCGGCCGACGGCGAGGCGTTGCGCGAGCAGATCAAGGGCATGCCCGGTGTGGCGGATGCCGAGTACGTCGGTCGCGATCAGGCGCTGGAAGAGTTCCAGCAGCAGTCCGGTCTGGGGGAGGCGCTCAAGGAGCTGCCGGAAAACCCGCTGCCCGGCGTGGTGCTGGTGACGCCGAAGGAAGTCGACAAGTCGACGCTTGAAGCATTAAGACAAAAACTTTCCGAGTTGCCCAGGGTACAACAGGCGCAGCTTGATCTAGTCTGGGTCGAGCGTCTGGCAGCGATCCTCAAGCTGGGTGACCGTTTCGTCTTCGGTCTGACCGTGCTTCTGGTTTCTGCATTACTTTTGGTGATAGGCAATACCATTCGTCTTCATATTGAAAACCGCCGCACAGAGATAGAAGTGATTAAACTCGTCGGCGGCACTGACAGTTATGTGCGCAGGCCCTTCCTTTATATGGGCGCGCTTTATGGCTTTGGTGCGGGGATTCTTTCCTGGGGCGTGCTGGCGTTCGGCCTGAACTGGCTGAACGACGCGGTGGTCGGGCTGGCCGGTTTGTACGGTAGCGATTTCGCGCTGGCCGGCGTGCCGTCAGCCGACGGTCTGTCTCTCTTGCTTGGCGCGGTGCTGTTGGGGTATATCGGTGCATGGATTGCAGTCGCACGCCACCTGCGGGAGCTTGCGCCAAAGTAATATCATTTTGCTCGTATTGACCTTTCAGCGTTTATGGGAACTTGTCCTACGGTTCCCGGTCAATTTTCGCAGTGCTGAACTGCACGAGTTATGTAAGTCGGAGGTTTTTTCGTATGACCAATTCTTTGCAGCCTGCATATGCTCTGGTCCCGGGTGCGAACCTGGAGGCCTATGTGCACACGGTGAACAGCATTCCATTGCTGACGCCGGAGCAGGAGCGTGAACTGGCCGAGAGTCTCTATTATGAGCAGGATCTTGAGGCAGCTCGGCAGATGGTGCTTGCCCACCTGCGTTTTGTCGTACATATCGCCCGTAGCTATTCCGGCTACGGTCTGGCTCAGGCTGACCTGATCCAGGAAGGTAACGTCGGCCTGATGAAGGCCGTGAAGCGCTTCAACCCGGAAATGGGCGTACGCTTGGTGTCCTTTGCCGTGCATTGGATCAAGGCTGAAATCCACGAGTTCATCCTGCGCAACTGGCGGATCGTGAAAGTCGCGACCACCAAGGCGCAGCGCAAGCTGTTCTTCAACCTGCGCAGCCAGAAGAAGCGTCTGGCCTGGCTGAACAACGAAGAAGTCCATCGCGTGGCGGAAAGCCTCGGCGTGGAGCCGCGGGAAGTGCGTGAGATGGAAAGTCGCCTGACCGGCCATGACATGGCCTTCGACCCGGCTGCCGAAGCCGACGACGACAGTGCTTTCCAGTCGCCGGCCAACTACCTGGAAGACCACCGGTATGACCCGGCCCGTCAACTGGAAGACGCCGACTGGAGCGACAACTCCAACCACAACCTGCACGAAGCGCTGGAAGTGCTGGACGACCGCAGCCGTGACATCCTATACCAGCGCTGGCTGGCAGAAGAAAAAGCCACGCTGCACGACCTGGCGCAGAAGTACAACGTGTCGGCCGAGCGTATTCGCCAGCTTGAAAAGAGCGCGATGAACAAGCTCAAGTTGTCGATCGCTGCTTAACCTGCGCGAAGGCAATAAAAAACGCCCCGGTCATTGATCGGGGCGTTTTTGTTTGTGCACGTGATTCCGATCACGACACAAAACCAATGTGGTGGCGGGCTTGGTCGCTCCCACATTGGATCTACGGTGTTATTGGGACCAAGGCGCCCGGCGCGAATCATTCAGCCCCACCAGATAACTGTCACCACCGAGCTGGTTCATCTGCCGCCGTATCCAGCCTGCACGCCGCGCAACGTAAGAGGTCGGATGGCTGGCGCTCCACACTCGCGGGTTCGGCAGCACTGCCGCCAGCAAGCTGGCCTGTTGGCGGGACAGTTTGCCCGCGCTTACGCCGAAGTGATGCCTGGCCGCCGCTTCCGCGCCAAACACCCCGTCATCCCACTCGACGCTGTTGAGGTACACCTCGAGAATCCGCTGCTTGGGCCAGAATACTTCGATCAATGCGGTAAACCAGGCTTCCAGTCCTTTGCGCAACCAGCTGCGGCCGGACCACAGGAACAGGTTTTTCGAAACCTGCTGGCTGAGGGTGCTGGCGCCGCGAATCGAGCCGCCAAGTTCGTTGTGGGCCAGTGCCGCCTTGATCGCATAGACGTCGAACCCCCAGTGTTCGGGGAATTTCTGGTCCTCGCCGGCAATCACCGCGACTTTCAGGTCGTCGGAGATTTCCTCCCAGGGCTTCCAGGTGCGTTGCAGGTCGATGGGCTCGCCGTTGAACCAGGATTCGATCTTGCGCTCGACCATCAGCGCCGTCCCCGGAGGTGGCACCACGCGAAAGATCAGCACCAGCAATACGCTGCCGCCCATGAACCAGAGCACGGCCTTCGTGAAACGACGGAAATATAAACGCAGCATAGAGATGGCTTGGCCGAACCCGTTGAGCGGGCCATTATACAGACCCTGTTGATCGCGTCTGACTGGAGTTCTTCATGCTGCGTGGCTTTCTGATGCTGGCCGCTTTCTTTGGCTTTACAGGTGTCGGCCTTGGGGCCTTTGCCGCCCACGGACTGAAAAGCCGTCTGACGCCTGAATACCTGGCGATTTTTCATACCGGCGTCACTTATCAGCTGGTGCACACCCTGGCGCTGTTGGGCGTGGCGCTGTTGGCCACACAGATTCCCGGTCGGCTGGTCACCTGGGCCGGCGCGTCCTTTGCCATCGGCATCCTGCTGTTCTCCGGCAGCCTGTACGTGCTCACGCTGACGGGCGTCAGTAAGCTCGGCATCATCACGCCCTTCGGCGGTCTGGCGTTTCTGGTGGGCTGGTTCTGTTTGGGGCTCGCCGCCTGGCGGTTGAGCTGACCACGCGGTCCATTTCATGACGAATGGCTTGGGTCGGCCTGACTGATCGGGCTAGAATGCCAGCCCCTAAAAATGATGGCGGCATCCGGCATGCGCATTCAGTTGAACGGCGAATCCTTTGAACTGCCCGACGGTGAAACCGTTGCGGCCCTGCTGACCCGTCTGGACCTGACCGGACGCCGGGTGGCGGTCGAACTCAATCTGGATATCGTCCCACGCAGCCAGCATGCCGATACCACGCTCAATGACGGCGATAACGTCGAAGTCGTGCACGCCATCGGCGGCGGCTAGCTGTCAGGCCCGCATGGGCCGAGAATTCTGCAAGACCCTCACTCCTACAGAGGATTTCCCATGAGCATCGTTCGTAACGACAAGCCTTTCGTCCTGGCCGGTCGTACTTACCAGTCGCGTTTGCTGGTAGGTACCGGCAAGTACCGCGACATGGAAGAAACCCGCCTGGCCATCGAAGCCTCGGGTGCCGAGATTGTCACGTTTGCCGTGCGCCGTACCAACCTCGGCCAGAATCAGGGCGAACCGAACCTGCTGGATTTCCTCTCGCCGGATCGCTACACCTTCCTGCCGAACACAGCTGGTTGCTATGACGCCATCGAAGCCGTGCGCACCTGCCGCCTGGCCCGTGAGCTGCTCGATGGCCACAATCTGGTGAAGCTGGAAGTGCTGGCGGACCAGAAAACCCTGTTCCCCAACGTGATCGAAACCCTTAAGGCCGCCGAATCGCTGGTCAAGGAAGGCTTCGACGTGATGGTCTATACCAGCGATGACCCGATCATCGCCCGGCAACTGGCGGAAATCGGCTGCATCGCGGTGATGCCACTGGCCGGACTGATTGGCTCGGGCCTGGGGATCTGCAACCCGTACAACCTGCAGATCATCCTCGAAGAAGCGAAAATCCCGGTGCTGGTGGATGCCGGTGTCGGCACCGCTTCCGACGCCACCATCGCCATGGAGCTGGGCTGTGACGCGGTGCTGATGAACTCGGCCATCGCTCACGCGCAGCAACCGATCATGATGGCCGAAGCCATGAAGCACGCCATCGTTGCCGGTCGCCTGGCGTACCTCGCCGGCCGCATGCCGAAAAAACTCTATGCCAGCGCCTCTTCGCCGCTGGATGGTCTGATCAAGTAAGAGCCATTGATGACTGAATCGAAAGACACGCCAATCCAGACGGAAGAAGGCGACGAGCGCCAACACCGCCGCATCAAGAGTTTTGTGATGCGCGCCGGGCGCATGACCGAAGGCCAGCAACGTGGCCTGGAGCAGGGCGCACCCTTGTTCGTGCTGCCCCTGGCCGACGCGCCGGTGGACTTCGACCAGGTATTCGGTCGCTCGGCACCGCGCTCGCTGGAAATCGGTTTCGGCATGGGCCATTCGCTACTGGAAATGGCCGCCGCTGCGCCGGAGCAGGATTTCATCGGCGTGGAAGTACACCGTCCGGGCGTTGGTGCGTTGCTCAATGGCGTACTGACTCAGGGCCTGACCAACCTGCGGGTCTACGATTGCGATGCGATTGAAGTACTCAACCGTTGCGTGGCCGACAACAGCCTCGATCGCCTGATGCTGTTTTTCCCGGACCCTTGGCACAAGAGCCGTCACCACAAGCGCCGCATCGTTCAGGCGTCGTTCGCTGAGCTGGTGCGCAGCAAGTTGAAGGTCGGCGGCATTCTGCACATGGCCACCGACTGGGAACCGTATGCCGAATACATGCTGGAAGTGATGAACGTCGCACCGGGTTATCGCAACCTGGCCGAAGACGGCAAGTGCGTACCACGCCCGGCCGAGCGCCCGATCACCAAGTTCGAACGCCGCGGCGAACGTCTTGGGCATGGGGTGTGGGATCTGAAGTTCGAAAAACAGTCCTAAGCCCTACGCAATACCAACTGTGGGAGCGAGCCTGCTCGCGAAAGCGTCATAACATTCAACATCTTCGTTGACTGTCAGACCGCATTCGCGAGCAGGCTCGCTCCCACAGTGGCTTTGGATGTTGCCAACGATCAGCGGCGGTCAGCGACGACGCCGATAAGCACCAGCACTACCAGCAGAACCGGCGCCAGGCTGTAGTTGTTGAACTGGCTCAAGCCCTTGACGATCCACGGTGTGGCATAGATCAGCGCAGCACCGCTGCCGATCATGCACAGCAGGGCCATCAGCGGGACGCGCAAGGCACCGGCGATGCTGCCCAGGCGTTGCTCGACCCAGCCTTTGAAGTCCGCACCGAACAGGACGAGCAGGCAACCCACCAGGGCCAAGGCGATTTCCGAGAGGTTGCTGCGACTCCAGCGAGAGACGGTGGCGAGCAGGTCGAGTACCAAGTCCATTCGATTTCCTTATGTCAGAAAATTCTGCAGCAAGTCGTTGAGGAATAGCTGTCCGCGCTCGGTGGCCGCCAGACGTGACGGTTCGACCTGCAACAGGCCACTTTGTTCGGCTTCACGGCGGCCTTGGGCAAGGCTTTCCAGGGGCATCCCGGTACGTTCCGGGTACAACCGCGATTCGACACCCGCGGTCAGGCGCAGGGCGTTCATCAGGAACTCGAATGGCATTTCGTCATTGGTCAGCGTTTTCTCGCCGGCCTGAAAGCGTTTTGCCGGGTTCAGGTAGTCTTTCGGCAGGCGGGTTTTCCAGGTGCGGATGATGCGCCCGTCCGGATGGCTGAGCTTGCCGTGGGCGCCGGCGCCGATGCCGATGAAATCGCCAAAGCTCCAGTAATTGAGGTTATGCCTTGCCGGACGACCGGGTTGGGCATAGGCCGAGACTTCGTACTGGGCGTAACCGTGTTCGGCGAGCAACGCCTGCCCCGCCTCCTGAATGTCCCACAGCATGTCGTCTTCCGGCAGCGTCGGTGGCTGGTTCCAGAACACCGTGTTCGGCTCCAGGGTCAACTGGTACCAGGACAAATGGGTCGGCTTCAGGGCGATGGCCTGGCGCAGATCGCTCAGCGCATCGTCCAGGGATTGATCGGGCAAACCGTGCATCAAGTCCAGGTTGAAGTTATCGAACCCGGCCTGGCGCGCCATGCTGGCGGCTCGCACCGCTTCGTCGCCATTGTGAATCCGTCCCAGTGCCTTGAGTTTCTCTTGCTGAAAGCTCTGGATGCCGATCGACAGGCGATTGATCCCCAACGCACGGTAGGCGACGAATTTCTCTTGTTCGAATGTTCCTGGATTGGCTTCCAGGGTGATTTCGATGTCGCTGGCAAACCGGATGCGCTGCTCGACACCCTTGAGCAAACGGCCCAAGGCCTCGGCGCTGAACAGGCTAGGCGTGCCGCCACCGAAGAAGATCGAACTGAGCTCGCGGCCATAGACGGCGTGCAGGTCCAGATCGAGGTCGGCCAGCAACGCGTCCACGTACTCGTCTTCCGGCAGCACCGGGCTGGCGGTGTGGGAGTTGAAATCGCAATAAGGGCATTTGCGCACACACCACGGGATGTGGATGTACAGCGCCAGGGGCGGTAGCACTGGCAAGGCCGCCCGAGGCGTTTGCGCGCCGCCGAAGATCAGCGGCGACGCGGATGATTCAATGGTCATTTCAAGCCCAGACGCTGGCGCAGCAGATCCATTGCACGGGCGCGGTGACTGATCTGGTTCTTGTCACTCGGGCTTAGCTCGGCGCTGGAGCATTCACGCTCGGGGACCCAGAACAAAGGGTCGTAGCCAAAGCCGTGTTCGCCGCTGGCCTGGGTCAGGATGCGGCCGTGCCACAAGCCTTCACACAGGATCGGCAGCGGGTCATCGGCATGTCGCACCAGCGCCAGCACGCAGACGAACTGCGCGCCGCGTTCGGCTTCAGGCACGTCCTTCAACACATCGAGCAGTTTGGTGTTGTTGGCCGCATCGCCTTTACCGTCGGCATAGCGCGCCGAGTAGATGCCAGGCGCACCGCCCAGGAAGTCCACCGCCAGCCCCGAGTCGTCAGCCAGCGCCGGCAGGCCGGAAATGCGCGCGGCATTGCGGGCCTTGAGGATGGCGTTCTCGACGAACGACAGGCCGGTTTCTTCAGGCTCCACGCTGCTGAACTCGCCGATTGAGCGCAGGTGCACCGATTCGCCGAGCATGGCCTGGAGTTCCTTGAGTTTGCCGGCGTTATGGCTGGCGAGTACGAGTTGCGTGAAGTTGATCATTCGCCGGGAAAGAGCTCTTGGTTGAAGTTGATGGTGTTGATTTTGTCACCGGTCTGCACCTTGATGTCGAAAGTGCGGGTTTCCTGCTGGGGTACCGGGAATTGGGCGATGTAGTAGATCGCGCCTTGTTCGGTGATCTGTTTGAATTTCAGGTTCACGCTTTGGCTGGTCAGGTCTTTGACTGTGCCGCTGACCTGGGCCATCTGCGGCTTGCCGTCCTTGAGCACCGAAATGTTGATCACGCCCTGATTCTTGCTGCGGGTGAGTTCCGCGGCCTTGGCGATGTCCGGCGTCAGGAAGGTGGAGTTGAAGGTGTTGTAGTGCACCGTCGTGTCGCCAAAGACTTCCTTGCGATCACCTTTGATCGCATCAGCGGCCATGGCCGTGACGCTCAGGCAGGCGGTGAGTAGAAACAGCGCTAGACGACCCATGATCGTTCTCCTCGAATAAAGGTGTTCAGACCGCGACCTTGTGGTCTGCAAGCCCCGGGCTGCTGACGCGGTAAATGCCGATCTCACCTAACAGATTAGGCCATAGCTTGCTGGCCCACCCGTGTCGATGCTGTTGATCTACGGCAAGCCGATCAATGACCTTGGCTTCACGTTCGCGGCACAAGGCTTCAAAGTCGGCGAAGGTGCAGAAGTGGATGTTCGGCGTGTTGTACCAGGTGTACGGCAGAAACTCGGAAACCGGCATCCGGCCCTTGCTTGCCAGGTACCAGCGGCAACGCCAGTGACCGAAATTCGGGAACGTGATGATGCACTGGCGGCCGACCCGCAGCATTTCGTCGAGGATCTTGTCCGGGTAGTGCACCGCTTGCAGCGCCTGGGTCATGACCACGATGTCGAAACTGTTGCTGGCGAAGTTGCCCAAGCCCTTGTCCAGGTCCTGCTCGATGACGTTGATGCCCTTGGCCACGCACTCGGCGATGTTGTCCGCGTCGTTTTCCAGGCCATAACCGGTGACTTGCTTGTTGTCGCGCAGCCAGGTCAGCAGTTCGCCGTCGCCGCAACCGAGGTCGAGCACGCGGCTGCCGGCGGGGATCCATTCCTGGATGATTTCCAGATCGGCTCTCATGTCTTCCTCAAAACGTAATGCGGTTCATGTAATTGCCGAACGCCTGCAAGTAGCGCGGGATCGGAATCAGGAAGGCGTCGTGGCCTTGCGGCGCGTCGATTTCCAGGTAGCAGACGTCCTTGCGCGCAGCCATCAGCGCGTCCACCAGTTCTCGTGAACGAGCCGGGGAGAAGCGCCAGTCGGTGGTGAACGACATCACGCAGAACTTGGCGGTGGCATTGGCGAAGGTCTTGGCCAGGTCATCGTCGAAGCTGGCTGCCGGATCGAAATAGTCCAGGGCCTTGGTCATCAGCAGGTAGGTGTTGGCGTCGAAACGCCCGGAGAACTCTTCACCCTGATAGCGCAGGTAGCTTTCGACCTGAAACTCGACGCTGTGAAAGTCGTAGTTGAGCTTCTCGCTTTTCAGGCCTCGACCGAATTTCTCGCCCATGGAGTCGTCGGACAGGTATGTGATGTGCCCGACCATCCGCGCCAGCATCAGCCCGCGCTTGGGGATCACGCCTTGCTCCTGGAACGAACCGCCGTGGAACTCGGGGTCGGTGAGGATCGCCTGGCGCGCCACTTCGTTGAAAGCGATGTTCTGCGCCGACAGCTTGGGTGCCGAGGCGATGGCCAGGCAATGGCGCACGCGGTCCGGGTAAGTAATGGTCCACTGCAACGCCTGCATGCCGCCCAGGCTGCCGCCGATGACAGCGGCCCATTGGCCGATGCCGAGCCGGTCCGCCAGGCGCGCCTGGCTGTGCACCCAGTCTTCCACGGTCAGCACCGGGAAGTCGGCGCCGAATGGCTTGCCGGTTTCCGGGTTGGTGCTGCTCGGGCCGGTGGAGCCGTTGCAGCCGCCGAGGTTGTTCAGGCTGACGACAAAGAACTTGTTGGTGTCGATGGGCTTGCCAGGGCCGATGCAGCTGTCCCACCAACCGGGCTTGCGGTCGTCGGGGCTGTGGAAGCCGGCCGCGTGGTGGTGGCCGGACAAGGCGTGGCAGATCAGCACGGCATTGCTCGCCGTGGCGTTCAGCGTGCCGTAGGTCTCGTAAATCAGGTCATAGGCCGCGAGCGAACGACCGCAGGCCAACGCCAGGGGTTCGCTGAAGTGCGCCGTTTGCGGCGTCACCAGACCAACAGAATCGGGGGGAAAGGCAGCTGGCATCGACCCTGCTCTCGTTGAAATGAGGCGTAAGTCTAAAGACCGCTGGGGTTAGCGGCAAGCAAAGGCCGGGCCTGTTTTTTCCCAGGTAGACCGAGGCGCGCCATTCGCGAGCAGGCTCGCTCCCACAGGGGGAGATGCATTCCCATGTGGGAGCGAGCCTGCTCGCGAAGAACGATGACGCGGTTAGCCAGAATCAGATCAGGCCAAACAGTTCCTTCGGCATCAGCGCGTAGTACGCCAGGCGCGGAATCAGCCAGCTTTGCAGCAATTGCAGGGCGATAAACGCGAAGATCGGCGAGATGTCGAGGCCGCCCAGGTTTGGAATGATTCGGCGGAACGGCGCGAGTACCGGCTCAGAAATCTGCTGGACCAGTTCCGCGCCCGGGTTATGGCTGCCCGGAGCGACCCAGGACAGGATCACGCTGATGATCATCGCCCAGAACAGGATCTTCAAAAACAGCGCGAAGATACCGATCAGCGCCCATGGCGCCAGTAACAGCACATCGATGTCGTTGCCTCTGAGCAGCAGGATGACCGCGAACAGTGCCATCTGCACCAGCAGCGCCAATACCAACGAGGACATGTCCAGGCCGAACATGCTCGGGATGACCCGGCGCAGTGGCTTGAGCAGCGGTTGGGTGGCCTTCACGGCGAACTGGCAGAGCGGGTTGTAGAAGTTCGCCCGCACCAATTGCAGGATGAAGCGCAGCAACACGATCAGCAGATACAGGCTGCCCAGGGTTTGAATCACAAAAATGGCAGCGTCATTGAGTCCGAGCATTATT
Source organism: Pseudomonas sp. G(2018) (assembly GCF_005502415.1). Classification (NCBI taxonomy): domain Bacteria; kingdom Pseudomonadati; phylum Pseudomonadota; class Gammaproteobacteria; order Pseudomonadales; family Pseudomonadaceae; genus Pseudomonas; species Pseudomonas sp. G(2018). The sequence goes on from NZ_SCOO01000006.1 coordinate 24,247, forward strand.
GATTCCTTTTTAAGTGCTGATTAGCGACCGAGTTGCTCAGCCATCTCGGCGGAGCGGTGCGCGGCGGCGCCGAGTGCTTTTTCGACCAGTGCTTCGAAGCCATCGGCCTGGAACGACTTGATGGCTGCTTCCGTAGTGCCCGCGGGCGAAGTGACGCGACGACGCAACTCAGCGGCGTCGACGTCGCTGGCCACGGCCATGTGCGCGGCGCCCAGAGCGGTTTGCACGGTCAGTCGGGCGGCGATGTCCGCCGGCAGGCCGAGCTTCACGCCGGCGGCGGTCATGGCTTCGATCAGCAGGAAGAAGTACGCAGGGCCTGAGCCGGAAACGGCGGTGACCGCGTCCAGTTGCTGCTCTTCGTTCAACCACAGCGCGATGCCAACGGCTGACAGCAGGTCTTCCGCCTGTTGACGTTGCTCGACGGAGACCCCGGCGGTGGCAAACAAACCGCTCACACCCTGACGCAGCAGCGCGGGGGTGTTGGGCATGCAGCGCACGATTGGTTGGGCGCCGAGCCAGTTGTTCATGCTGGCGCAGGTGATGCCGGCCGCGATCGAAACCACCAGTTGCCCAGGCTTCAGGCTTGGGCGGATGGCTTCACAGACGGTTTTCATCGCCTGGGGTTTGACCGCCAGCACGACCACATCGGCGCCTTCAATGGCTTGGGCGTTATCGGCGAACACTTCAATGCCGTGTTCGGCGCTCACGCGGGCTCGGGTTTCTTCACCCGGGTCACTGGCGCGGATCTGCGCGGCGTCCAGACCTTTGGCCCGCAGGCCGCCGATCAGGCTGGCGGCCATGTTGCCGGCACCGATAAAGGCAATACGCGTCTTGCTCATGTCAGGTCCTTATAAAGAAAGAATTTAAGGCTGGCCGTAGTCACGGGCACCGAATAAAGCCGTGCCGATACGGACCCAAGTGGCACCCTGGGCGATGGCCGATTCGAGATCGTGGCTCATGCCCATGGAAAGTGTGTCGAGCGGTAGATTGAGGCTGGCTTGCAGTTTTTGTACGGCAGCAAAAGCAGCATCTTGTTCGGCGCGTTCTTCAGTCGGCTCGGGTATGGCCATCAACCCGCGCAATTTCAGGCGCGGCAGGGCACTGATGGCGTTGGCCAGGGCCGGCAGGTCGGCCGGGGTGCAGCCGGATTTGCTGGCTTCACCGCTGACGTTGACCTGAATGCAGATGTTCAAAGGCGGCAGATCGGCCGGGCGTTGCTCGGACAGGCGTTGTGCAATTTTCAGGCGATCCACGGAATGCACCCAGTCGAAGTGCTCGGCGATGGCGCGAGTCTTGTTCGATTGAATGGGGCCGATGAAGTGCCAGATCAAGGGCAGGTCGGCCAATTCGAGCTGCTTGCCCAACGCCTCCTGCAGGTAGTTTTCACCAAAGTCGCGCAGGCCGGCGGCATAGGCTTCGCGCAGGTCCTGTGCGGGTTTGGTCTTGCTCACGGCCAGGAGCTGGACGCTATGTTCGTCACGATTGGCGGCGAGTGTTGCGGCATGTATGCGCGAACTAACCAGTTCAATGTTGTCTGCTATGGTGGACATTCAAGAGGCGCCAGCAGGTCTGAGGTTGGCGGCATTCTACTGGAATTGAGGGGGGCTATGGATATCACTGAGTTGCTGGCGTTCAGTGCCAAACAAGGCGCTTCCGACCTGCACCTGTCCGCTGGCCTGCCACCGATGATCCGCGTCGACGGCGATGTGCGGCGTATCAATCTGCCGCCCCTGGACCACAAGGAAGTGCAGGCACTGATCTACGACATCATGAACGACACCCAGCGGGTGGACTTCGAAAAGCACCTGGAAACCGACTTTTCCTTCGACGTGCCCGGTGTGGCGCGTTTCCGGGTCAATGCTTTCAACCAGCGCCGCGGCGCCGGCGCGGTGTTCCGTACGATCCCGTCCAGGGTCCTGAGCATGGATGAACTGGGCATGGGTGACGTGTTCCGCAAGATGACCGACGCGCCCCGTGGCCTGGTGCTGGTGACCGGGCCGACCGGTTCCGGCAAGTCCACCACGCTGGCGGCGATGATCGACTACCTGAACAGCCATCGTCATCACCACATCCTCACCATCGAAGATCCGATCGAGTTCGTTCACGAGTCGCGCAAATGCCTGATCAATCAGCGCGAAGTCCACCGCGACACCCGCAGCTTCGCCACCGCCCTGCGCTCGGCCCTGCGCGAGGACCCGGATGTGATTCTGGTGGGCGAGATGCGCGACCTGGAGACCATTCGCCTGGCACTGACCGCCGCCGAAACCGGTCACCTGGTATTCGGTACGCTGCACACCACATCGGCGGCGAAAACCATCGACCGGATCGTCGACGTGTTTCCGGGGGACGAGAAATCCATGGTGCGCTCGATGCTCTCCGAATCGTTGCTGGCGGTGGTGTCGCAGACGCTGGTCAAGAAAATCGGCGGCGGGCGTATAGCTGCCCACGAAATCATGCTGGGTACGTCGGCGATCCGTAACCTGATCCGTGAAGACAAGGTGGCGCAGATGTACTCATCGATTCAGGCGGGCGGGTCGTTGGGAATGCAGACGCTGGATATGGGCTTGAAGGATTTGGTTGCCCGGGGGGTGGTCAGTCGCGAGCAGGCGCGGGAGAAGGCGCGGTCGCCGGATAATTTTTGAGGGGACTCAGAAATGCCATCGCGGCAAGCCCGCTCCCACAAGGATTGCGTACATCCTGTGGGAGCGGGCTTGCCCGCGATGAGGCCATCATAAGCAATGAAAACTCCAGGTCAGCCCCGGAAACTCAAATCAGCGCTGAACAACCTGCAACGCTTTCGGTTCTTTCGGCAGAACCCGTTTGGCAACCACGTAGTTCTTTTCCCAATACGGTTTCTTCAAGGTGTCGATGGTCACCGACTTGCCACGACGAGGCGCGTGGATGAAGCGGTCGTTGCCCAGGTAGATGGCAACGTGATTGACTCGACGGCTCTTGATGTTGAAGAAAATCAGGTCGCCCGGCTTGAGGTCCTTGCGATCGACTTTCTCGCCATGACCGCTGGCCATGGCATTGGATGTGCGTGGCAGGTCAAATGAGGCGTCATTGAACGCGTATTTCACCAGGCCGCTGCAGTCGAAACCTTTGCTCGGGCTGCTGCCGCCCCAACGGTAAGGAGTACCGAGGACGTTGACGGCGCGGCTCAGGACGTTGCTGCTTTCCTTGGTCCCCATTGGCGGAACCAGGCTGCTCTTGCTGATCAGCTGAGGAGCGTTCCTGAGCGATTTCTTGCTTTTGCTCGAAGGAGCCGAAGCATGGGATTTTGGGGTGTAACCATTAACGTTCGGAAGACGTTGCTCACGATTGGTGGCGTGGGCGGCCAGTGGCAATAATAGGCAAATGGTTAGCCATGTCTTGAAAAATGGACGCATTAGGCAAGGCTCGTATGGGTTAGCGCGCAACTTTATAACAGCTTTTTTTTGCATTCCGAGGCCGTTTGTCGATTCCATCGGGGTCTAACGGAACCAAATAAGCGGTAAATTGACGCAGTTGTCTGACAGAAGTCAGGTGCCATAAGGGTTTGGCGGAAGGGACAGTAGCAGTTGCCATACGTCGGCTGCTCGTAAAAAAGTCACAAAGATTTAAAGAATATTTATCTATCGTGTGAATCGAGGTTCTCCATGAACACCTATCAACCGCCTGTCCTGCACCAAGACACACACAGCAAAGTGATCGGTTACTTGCTGTGGATTTTCGGTTTTACCGGTGCTCACCGCTTCTATTACGGCAAGCCGGTGACCGGGACGATCTGGTTCTTCACCTTCGGATTGCTGGGGATTGGCTGGTTGATCGACCTGTTCCTGATCCCGGCCATGGACCGCGAAGCGGACCTTCGGTTCACCGCCGGGCCGATCGAATACAACGTTGCGTGGATTCTGCTGACGTTTCTCGGGGTATTCGGCATACACCGGATGTATCAGGGGAAATGGATCAGCGGATTGTTGTACCTGCTGACCGGCGGGCTGTTCTTCCTGGGAGTGTTGTATGACTTCTGGACGCTGAATGATCAGGTTTCCCTGCGTAACGCCCAGCGTCGCTGATTAATTGTGGCGAGGGAGCAAGCTCCCTCGCCACAGGGTTACGCCTGGTGGCTGATCCGGCCGTCCACCAGGGTATAGCGCACCACGCCCGGCAGGCTGTGGCCAATGAACGGGCAGTTCTCGCCTTTGGACAGCCAGGTCTCACCGGCCACGGTCGAAGCCGCAGGATCGAACAGCACGATATCCGCCGCCCCACCCACCGCCAGTTTGCCGGCCGGCAGGCGCAACGCCTCGGCAGGGCCGGCGCTCAGACGTGCCAGCAACGTCGGCAAGTCCAACAAGCCATCTTCTACCAGCGTCATCGCCAATGGCAGCAGCAATTCAACGCTGCTGATTCCAGGCTCGGTGGCACCGAATGGCGCCAGTTTGGCGTCTCGCTCGTGGGGTTGGTGATGGCTGGAGATGGCCGAGACCACGCCCGATTTCACCGCTTCACGCAGGCCGTCGCGGTCGGCGCGGGTACGCAACGGCGGCTGGACGTGATACAGGCTGCTGAAGTCGATCAGGGCTTCGTCGGTGAGGATCAGCTGATACAGCGCCACGTCGGCCGTGACCTTCAAACCACGGGCCTGTGCCTGGGCGATCAGGGCCACGCCGCGTGCGCTGGTGAGCTGGCTGAAGTGCGCGCGCACGCCGGTTTGTTCAACCAGCAGAAGATCCCGGGCCAGGGCGACGGTTTCGGCGGTTTCCGGAATGCCCGGCAGGCCGAGGAAGCTCGCGGTCGGGCCTTCATGGGCCAGACCGCCTTCAGCGAGGTCGTGATCCTGGGAGTTGAAAATCACCGTCAGGTCGAAGGTGGCCGCGTAGTCCAGCGCACGGCACAGGGTACGGGTGTTGCGGAAACTCTCCAGCCCGTTGCCGAAGGCCACGCAACCGGCATCGCGCAGGGCGACCAGTTCGGCCAGCTGTTCGCCATCCAGACCCTTGCTCAGCGCGCCGATCGGGAACACTTTGGTGTTGCCGGCTTCGCGGGCGCGGTCGAGGATCAATTCGGCCACCGCCGAAGTATCCAGAACCGGTTTGGTTTTCGGCGGGCAGCACAGGCTGGTGATGCCACCGGCCGCGGCGGCACGGGTTTCACTGGCGATCGAGCCTTTGCGGCTGTAGCCCGGTTCGCGCAGGGCGACGCTGAGATCGACCAGGCCAGGGGCGGCCACCAAGCCTTTGGCGTCGAGGGTATCGACGGCGACAAAACCGGCGGGCGCGGCGCCGATGGCGATGATCTTGCAGGCTTCAATATGGATATCGGTGACTTGATCCAGGCCGCTGGCCGGATCGATGACGCGGGCGCCGAGTATGCTGAGCTTCACTGAAGGTTCTCCTGCTCGAATTGGCGCTGCGCAGTCTGCCCGCTCATGGCCATGGACAAAACGGCCATGCGAATCGCGATGCCGTAGGTCACCTGGTTGAGGATCACCGAGTGCGGGCCGTCGGCCACCGCCGACTCAATCTCCACGCCACGGTTGATCGGTCCCGGGTGCATCACGATGGCATCGGGCTTGGCGCCGGCCAGGCGCGCGGTGGTCAGGCCGAACAGGCGGTAGAACTCGCCTTCGCTGGGCAGCAGGCCGCCGGTCATGCGCTCACGCTGAAGACGCAGCATGATCACCACGTCGACGTCTTTCAGGCCTTCGGTCATGTCGGTGTAGACCTTCACGCCGTATTGCTCGATGCCGATCGGCAACAGGGTTTTCGGCGCGATGACGCGGATGTCCGGGCAGCCGAGGGTTTTCAGCGCCAGCATGTTCGAGCGCGCCACCCGTGAATGCAGGATGTCGCCGACGATGGCTACCGAGAGGTTTTCGAAACCGCCCTTGTGCCGGCGGATGGTGAGCATGTCGAGCATGCCCTGGGTCGGGTGGGCGTGACGGCCGTCGCCGCCGTTGATGATCGCCACTTGCGGGCACACATGCTCGGCGATGAAGTGCGCGGCGCCGGAATCACCGTGGCGCACGACGAACATGTCGGCGGCCATCGCTTCCAGGTTGCGCAGGGTGTCGAGCAGGGTTTCGCCCTTGCTTGCCGACGATGTCGACACGTTTAGGGTGATCACGTCCGCCGACAGGCGCTGGGCCGCCAGTTCGAAGGTGGTGCGGGTGCGGGTGGAGTTCTCGAAGAACACGTTGCACACGGTTTTGCCGCGCAACAACGGGACCTTTTTTACTGCCCGGGCGCCGACTTCAAGGAAGGAGTCGGCGGTGTCGAGGATTTCCGTCAGCAACTCGCGGCGCAAACCGTCGAGCGAGAGGAAGTGGCGCAGCTGGCCCTGATCATTGAGCTGCAGCGGGCGCTTGGTTTCTAGAGGCGTCATCGCAAGGGGGACTCTCAATAGGGCGAATTAAAGGGCGAGGTCTTGCAGTTCGAGCGCAAGCTCCGGGCCGGACAACTTCACCCGTTCGTGGGCCGCCAGGGACAGGGTCGCGCCCAGCACGTTCGGGCGGATCGGCAGCTCGCCGGCGTCCAGATCCAGCAGGCACACCAGTGTCACGCTGGCCGGGCGGCCGTAGTCGAAGAGTTCGTTCATGGCGGCGCGGATGGTCCGACCGCTCATCAACACGTCGTCGATCAGCACCAGGTGCTGGCCTTCGATTTCGAACGGCAGGGCCGAGGGGCGCACTTGTGGGTGCAGGCCGTTCTGGCTGAAGTCGTCGCGGTAAAAAGAAACGTCGAGCGTGCCGAGGGGCTCATTGTTGCCCATCTCTTTGAGCAAGGCCTGGGCGACCCAGACGCCGCCGGTACGGATACCGATGTAGCGCGGTTCGCTGATGCCGCGTTTGGCCAGGTAGGCTTCAAGCCGGATCGCCATCTGGCTGATCAGTTCGGCGGGATTTGGCAGGCTCATGGTTGCTCCTTCTTGGGCCCGAGACGGGTGTCGCTTGAGATGGCTCGGGTTGCAGCTATAAAGAGACGCTTGGCGGCTCTTCAGGATTAGTGACGTCAGGATTCGAACAGCGCGCTGTTTTCGTCGAGCCAGCCTTGCAGCAGCAGGGCGGCGGCGATGGCGTCGACCGGGTTGTCGCGGTAGCTGCCCTTCTGCCCGCCACGGGCCAGGCGTTCGCCCTTGGCTTCGAAAGTGGTCAGGCGCTCATCGTGGGTGTAGAAGGGCAGGTTGAAGCGACCGTTCAGGCGGCGGGCGAATTTTTCCGCACGCACGCACATGTCGCTGGGCGTGCCATCCATGTTTAGCGGCAGGCCGACCACTACGGCATCGGGCTTCCATTCTTTGATCAGCGCTTCGACCTGATCCCAGTCGGGAATGCCGTTCTGCGCTTTCAAGGTGCACAGCTCGCGGGCCTGGCCGGTAATCACCTGGCCGACCGCGACGCCGATCTGTTTGGTGCCGTAGTCAAAACCCAGAATCAGCCGCAGGGCCATCAGGCGTGCCCCGCCTGACTGGTGAGCAGGCTGAGGTTGACACCCAGGTGCTTGGCCGCCGCTTCCAGGCGTAGCTCGCTGCTGGTGTTGAACAGGATGTCGGCGTCGAACGGGCAGGTCAGCCAGGCGTTCTGGGCCAGCTCGGCTTCCAGCTGGCCGGCTTCCCAACCGGCGTAGCCGAGGGCAATCAGGCTTTTTGCCGGGCCGACGCCATCGGCGATGGCGAACAGTACGTCTTGGGAGGTCGACAAGGACAAGTCACCTTCCAGATCAACGGTCGCCTGAAAGGTCTTGCCCGACGGATGCAGAACAAAGCCGCGATCGGTCTGAACCGGCCCGCCGATGAAAATCGGCACATGCTGGCAGAGGACCGGCGGTACGATGTTGGGGCGCAATTGCTCGAGGATATCGGCCAGGTTCAGGTCCTGCGGGCGGTTGACCACCAGCCCCATGGCACCATTGGCCGTGTGCTCGACGATGTAGGTCAAGGTGTGCGCAAAGTTCGGGTCGACCATGTGAGGCATGGCGATCAGGAAGTGATGCTTGAGGTAGCTGGGGCTGACGTTTTTCATGAGCGCTAGTGTGGCGTTGGAGGGGCGAACTGACAAGCTGGGGATGCCTCAATTTGGCAGTCGGCACAGATCAAATGTGGGAGCGGGCTTGCTCGCGAAGGCGTTGTGTCAGTCGACATCAAAGTTGAATGAACGACCGTATTCGCGAGCAAGCCCGCTCCCACAGGGGATTTGTGGGGGTCAATTGCTTGAGAGGCGATCCCCGCGTGCAAATTTCCAGGTGCGGATGATCTCCAGACGGTCGATATCCGACAAATCCCCGGTAAAGGGTGCGAACGGCGCCGCCAGGCGCACGATGCGCTGGGCCGCCTGATCCAGCAGCGGTTGCCCGGAGGACTCCAGTACCAGGACCTCATACAGCGAGCCGTCACGGTTGATCGACACCATCAGGCGCAAGTTGCCGTAAATCTGCTTGCGCCGGGCTTCGTCGGGGTAGTTGAGGTTGCCGATGCGCTCGACCTTCTTGCGCCATTCGTCTTTATACCAGGCGCCCTTGTCGCGCATGGTCGAGGCGGCGCTCAGGCGGTGGATGCGCGGTCGCTTGGCGTACAACTGTTGTTCGTTGGCCAGTTCCGCTTCCAGGCTGGCGATGTCGCTCGACAGCTGTTCAGCATCGAACGTCGGCGCGGCCACTGCCGGTTTGGTGACGGGCTTGGGTTCTTCGGTTTTTGTGGCGGCTTTTTTCGGCTTCGGCGCGACGGTGGTCACGGCCGCCTTGGGCGCTGCTTCCTGCACTTCAGGCTTGGCTGCCGGTGGGGGCGTGACTTTCTGCACCTTGTTGTCCTGGAAAGGCGCGACCTCGGTGGTCTTGGGGATGGCCTTTTTATCCAGGGTGCCGCTGCCTTGCTGATTCTCTTGAGCAAGAAAATCGGCCTTTTCCGGCTTCTTTTCGCTTTTGAACGTGGCGAGGGTGATTTCCAGGGTTTTGCTGATCTGCTGGGGTTCGACCACTGTAAAACCGACGCCCAACAGCAGCGCCAAGTGCACCAGCGCCGCCAGAAACAGGGTAAAACCGAGGCGATCGGCCGGGCGCACGCCGCTATGGGCGAGATCGGGGGGCAGATCGGACGGGAGGGTCATGACAAGGAAACCAACATCGCGTTTTCACAGGCCGCGCATGATAACGCAATGTTGGTTTGGCTAATCAACGTGCCTTGAGCTTCTGATCGATGGCATCCATCAGCAGGCCGCCGATGTCGGTGCCGAACGCATTGTCGATCTCGCGGATGCAGGTCGGGCTGGTGACGTTGATTTCCGTCAGGTGCTCGCCGATCACATCGAGGCCGACGAACAGCAGGCCTTTTTCCCGCAGGGTCGGACCGACTTGCGCGGCAATCCAGCGATCCTTCTCGGTCAGCGGACGCGCTTCGCCACGGCCGCCGGCGGCGAGGTTGCCACGGGTTTCGCCAGCGGCGGGAATGCGCGCCAGGCAGTAGTCCACCGGCTCGCCGTCGATCATCAGGATGCGCTTGTCGCCATCGACAATGGCCGGAAGATAGCCCTGGATCATGATCTGCTGCTGACCATGCAGCGTCAGGGTTTCGAGAATCACCGACAGGTTCGGGTGACCCGCGGTGTGGCGGAAGATCGAGGAGCCGCCCATGCCATCCAGCGGCTTGAGGATGACGTCACCGTGATGATCGGCGAATTCGCGCAGGACATCCGGACGGCGGCTGACGATGGTTGGCGGCGTGCACTGCGGGAACAGCGTGGCGAACAGTTTCTCGTTGCAGTCGCGCAGGCTCTGCGGTTTGTTGACCACCAGCACGCCGGCGCTTTCGGCTTGTTCCAGCAAATAGGTGGAATAGACGAACTCCATGTCGAACGGCGGATCCTTGCGCATCAGGATCACGTCCAGATCGCTCAGCGGCGCGTCGTTTTCGGCGCCCAGCTCGAACCATTTTTCCGGGTTGGCAAACACTTTCAGCGGACGCATCCGCGCCCGGGCCTGGCCTTCGGCCTGGTACAGGTCGCGCTGTTCCATATAGAACAGTTCCCAGCCACGCTTCTGCGCGGCCAGCAGCATGGCCAGCGAGCTATCCTTTTTATAGGAGATGCTGGCGATAGGGTCCATGACAATCCCGACGCGAACGCTCATTGGGTTTTCCTCGAAAATTGGCTACCGGAGTGGTATGAAAAAAGTGGCGTCAGAGTGGCGCTGCGTGGGTTTGCGGTCAAGGAAAAACCACCTCGAAGGTCGGCCGATAGATTGGCATTGGAGACTGTGCTAAAAAGGCTGCCATGTTGTGCTGGCCCTTGAGCATCAAGGGTTTGGGGCCCTCGACCCACCGCAAATGGACAAATAGATTCGTAAAGGCGACGGTAGAGCAATTATGGAACAGCAACCCAGCGCCTTGAAGGTCATGGTGATCGATGATTCGAAGACGATTCGCCGTACCGCCGAAACGCTGCTCAAGAACGTGGGGTGTGAGGTCATCACGGCCATCGACGGTTTCGATGCCCTGGCCAAGATTGCAGACAATCACCCCGGCATCATCTTCGTCGACATCATGATGCCGCGTCTGGATGGCTATCAGACCTGCGCTTTAATCAAGAACAACAGTGCGTTCAAGTCCACGCCAGTGATTATGCTGTCGTCCAAGGACGGGCTGTTCGACAAGGCCAAGGGGCGCATCGTCGGCTCCGACCAGTTTTTGACCAAGCCTTTCAGCAAGGAAGAACTGCTGAACGCGATACAGGCCCATGTTCCGGGCTTCGCCGCCGTTTTGCCGCAGTAAGACACCAGAAGTGATGCTCGGCCAACGGGCCTTGTGTCGACAAAAATGGGGAAGACCATGGCACGTATTCTGATCGTCGATGATTCGCCGACTGAAATGTACAAACTGACCGGCATGCTGGAAAAGCACGGTCATGAAGTATTGAAAGCCGAAAACGGCGCCGATGGCGTGGCACTGGCCCGTCTGGAAAAACCCGATGCAGTGTTGATGGACATCGTCATGCCCGGCCTCAACGGGTTCCAGGCAACGCGTCAGCTGACCAAAGATCCGGAAACCGGGCACATCCCGGTGATCATCATCACCACCAAGGATCAGGAAACCGACAAGGTCTGGGGCACGCGCCAGGGTGCCAAGGACTATCTGACCAAGCCGGTTGATGAAGAGACCCTGATCAGAACCCTGAACAACGTGCTGCCGGGTTGATTGTCCGGCCATGACCGAGTCGCTGACGGCCTTCGAGCTGCTGCTGCAGATCGACCAGCGCTGTCGTCTGCTGGCGGCGGACTTGCCGTCCCAGCCGACCCGACAGGACAGCTGGAGCGGTATCGGCTTTCGCCTGGGCGAACACTGGTACGTCGCGCCCATGGGCGAAGTCAGTGAAGTGCTGCATGAGCCGCGCTTTACCCAGGTGCCGGGCGTCAAGTCCTGGGTCAAGGGCGTGGCCAACCTGCGTGGGCGCTTGCTGCCGATCATGGATTTGAGTGCTTTCTTTTCGGGTAAAGAGTTCGGGCATGAGCTTTCGACGCCGCGCAAGCAGCAGCGGGTGTTGGTGGTGGAGCATCAAGAGGTGTTCGCCGGACTGATGGTCGATGAGGTCTTCGGCCTCCAGCATTTTGCCCGCAACAGCCTGAAGCCGGTGCCGGCAGATGAGGTGTCGGGGCCGATGTCGGCGTTTGTCGACGCTTGCTTTGAAGGCGAGCAGAGCTGGCGGGTGTTCAGCCCGTTTGCGCTGGTCAGGTCACAAGGCTTCATGAACATCGCGCTATAAACGCGGACCCTGTGGGAGCCGGGCTTGCCCGCGATGCAGGCGACTCGGTCTCACATTGAATCGAGGTAATGCCATCGCTGGCAAGCCAGCTCCCACAGGGATCGCGTCAGGTTAGAAGATGGTTGGTTAACAGGCGAAGACCGATGATAAAAGCTAAAACAGGCAAGCCAATGGAAGGGTCGCGCAGTCGTTCGCAGATCATCGCGCTGTTCATCGCGCTGATCATCTTCATCATGCTGTTGTTTGCCAACTTCGCGTACCTCAACACCCAGGCCACGTACGACAAACAGTACATCGGTCACGCCGGCGAGCTGCGTGTCTTGTCCCAGCGCATTGCCAAGAACGCCACCGAAGCCGCCGCCGGCAAGGCCGCGGCGTTCAAGCTGCTCAGCGATGCGCGCAATGATTTTGCCCAGCGCTGGAGCTATCTGAAAAAAGGCGACCCTTCCACCGGCCTGCCGCCGGCACCAGCGGTCGTGCGCCCGGAAATGCGCGCCGTGCAGATGGACTGGGAGCGCCTGCTGAAAAACACCGACGCCATTCTTTCCAGCGAGCAGACTGTGCTGTCGCTGCATCAAGTGGCCGCGACCCTGGCCGAAACCGTGCCGCAGTTGCAGGTCGAATACGAGAAAGTGGTGGAGATCCTCCTGCAGCGGGGCGCACCGGCTGCTCAGGTGGCGATGGCCCAGCGTCAATCACTGCTGGCCGAACGCATTCTGGGCGCTGTGAACACGGTGCTGTCCGGCGACGAAAACTCGCAGCAGGCGGCCGACGTCTTCGGTCGCGACGCGGCACGGTTCGGCCAGGTACTCAACGGCATGCTCCAGGGCAATGTGGCGCTGCGGGTCAGCCAGGTCGAAGACCGTGATGCGCGGGCGCGTCTGATGGAAATTTCCGAGCTGTTCGAGTTCGTTTCCGGCTCGGTGGATGAAATCCTCGAAACCTCGCCGGAGCTGTTCAAGGTCCGCGAGTCGGCCACCAGTATTTTCAGCCTGTCGCAGACCCTGCTCGACGAAGCCTCGCACCTGGCCGGCGGTTTCGAAAACCTCGCCAGCGGGCGCAACACCGACACCATTGGCGGTTATGTGCTGGGTCTGGCGGCATTGATGTCGATCATCCTCATCGGTCTGGTGATGGTCCGCGAAACAAATCGCCAGCTGCGGGAAACCGCCGAGAAGAACGAGCGCAACCAGAACGCGATCATGCGACTGCTCGACGAAATCGAAGACCTGGCCGACGGTGACCTGACCGTGACCGCCTCGGTGACCGAAGACTTCACCGGCACCATCGCCGACTCGATCAACTATTCCGTGGACCAGCTGCGCGATCTCGTGGCGACCATTAACCTGACGGCCGGCCAGGTCGCCGCCGCCGTGCAGGAAACCCAGGCCACCGCCATGCACCTGGCGCAGGCTTCGGAGCATCAGGCGCAGCAGATTTCCGAAGCCTCCACCGCGATCAACGACATGGCCGAATCCATCGATCAGGTGTCGGCCAACGCCGCTGAATCCTCGGCGGTGGCCGAACGTTCGGTGGAAATCGCCAACAAGGGCAACGAGGTGGTGCACAACACCATCCACGGCATGGACAATATTCGCGAACAGATCCAGGACACTGCCAAGCGGATCAAGCGTCTTGGCGAGTCTTCCCAGGAAATCGGCGATATTGTCAGCCTGATCGATGACATTGCCGATCAGACCAACATTCTCGCGCTCAATGCGGCGATCCAGGCGTCCATGGCCGGGGATGCCGGGCGCGGTTTCGCGGTGGTCGCCGACGAGGTGCAACGGCTGGCGGAGCGCTCTTCGGCCGCCACCCGGCAGATCGAAACCCTGGTGCGGGCGATCCAGACCGACACCAACGAAGCAGTCATCTCCATGGAACAGACCACCACTGAAGTGGTGCGCGGCGCACGTCTGGCGCAGGATGCGGGTGTGGCCCTGGAAGAAATCGAAGGGGTTTCCAAAACCCTGGCGGCACTGATCCAGAGCATTTCCAACGCCGCACAGCAACAGACGTCGTCTGCCGGTCAGATTTCCCTGACGATGAACGTGATCCAGCAGATCACCACGCAGACCTCGTCCGGTTCCACCGCCACCGCCGAGAGCATCGGCAACCTGGCAAAAATGGCCAGCCAGCTGCGGCGGTCGGTGTCCGGTTTCACCTTGCCGGCCACCAAGACACAGGTGACCGACAAAGTTTGAACCGCCTGCGGGCGCATGCAATTTGACTGAAGTGGGAACTGGAGTGGTTATGGGTGATCGGCACGACTATGTGGCCCTCGAATGGGTCAAAGGCGAGATTGCCGAAACGCTGAAGCAGGCTCATCACGCGATCGAAACCCAGCTTGATGATCCGCAGGCGACGCACGCCCTGAGCGATTGCCTGGCGTGCATCCATCAGGTTCACGGCAGTTTACAGATGGTCGAATTCTACGGCGCAGCCCTGCTCGCCGAAGAAATGGAGCAATTGACCGCCGCCTTGCAACACAATCGCGTCAGCCATCGTGACGAAGCGCTGCACTTGATGTTGCAAGCCCTGGGGCAACTGCCGATCTACCTCGACCGGGTTCAAGGCGCCCGTCGCGACTTGCCGCTGGTGGTGCTGCCGTTGATCAACGACCTGCGCAGTGCCCGTGGTGAAAGCCTGTTGTCGGAAACCAGCCTGTTCAGCCCGCAATGGCCGGACCTGCCACCCCTGGATGCCGAGTCCCTGGCGCTGCTGGAGCCGGCGGAACTGCCGAATGTACTGCGCAAGTTGCGGCAGATGCTGCAAATGGCCCTGGTCGGCTTGCTGCGCGAGCAGGATGACGACACCCACCTCGGGTATCTGGCCAAGGTGTTTTCCCGTCTTGAAAGCTTGTGCGGCAATGCGCCCCTGAGCCCGTTGTGGCAGGTCGCTTCGGCGCTGGTCGAAGGCATGCGTGGCGGTGCGATCGCCAACAGCCCGGCCTTGCGCAGTCTGTTCAAGGACGCCGACAAAGAACTCAAGCGCCTGCTCGAACAGGGCATGCCCGCGATCAATCAACCGGCGCCGCCGGAGCTGCTCAAGAGTTTGCTGTTCTACATTGCCAAAGCCGAACACCCCATCGGGCAGATGCTGACCATGAAAGATCGCTACGGACTGGATGACGCGCTGCCTGACAGCGCGATGGTCGATGAAGAGCGCGCGCGGCTGGCCGGCCCCGATCGCGATGCCATGCGCTCGGTATTGGCGGCGCTCTGTGAAGAGCTGGTGCGAGTCAAGGAGCGCCTGGACCTGTTCGTGCGTAGCGACCGGCAACACGCGTCGGACCTCGACAGCCTGCTGGCGCCGCTGCGGCAAATCGCCGACACCCTGGCGGTGCTGGGATTTGGCCAGCCGCGCAAGGTGATCATCGATCAACTGGCCGTGGTACTGAGCCTCGCCCAGGGCCAGCGCGCCCCCGATGACGCGATCCTCATGGACGTCGCCGGGGCCTTGCTCTACGTCGAAGCGACCCTGGCCGGTATGGTGGGCACCGTGGAGCCCGAGAGCCAGGAAGACAGCCGTCTGCCGACTACCGACCTGACGCAGATCCATCAGATCGTGATCAAGGAAGCGCGCATCTGCCTGCAAGAGGCCAAGGACATGATCGTCGATTACATCGACGCCGACTGGGACCGTCAGCATTTGCAGGCATTGCCGGCCTTGTTGACCCAGGTTCGTGGCGCGCTGGCGATGATCCCGTTGAACCGTGCGGCGGGCCTGATCGAAACCTGCAACCACTTCATCCGCGAACATTTGATGCTCGACCCTGGCCAGCCCGGCTGGCAGGAACTGGATAGCCTGGCCGACGTCATCGCCAGTCTTGAGTACTACCTCGAACGTCTCAACGACGACCCTGAAGCCCCCGGTGAACAGTTGCTCGACATCGCGGAAAAAAGCCTGGCATCCCTCGGCTTCTTTCCTAACGAAAAGCCCTGCGAACAACAGGTGCCGGTGCTTGAGGATGTGCTGAGCCCAAGCGAAGCGCAGATCATGCAACAAATGCAGGAACGGGATGCACAGGCGGTCGTCCAGACCCTGGCCGATGTGCTGGCCAGTCCGGTATCCGCCCTCAACCCGCCCGCGTTGACCACGCCGGGCAGCCTGTTGCCCCCGCCCGCCGGTGAGGAACCGGTAGACGACGAACTGCGGGAAGTGTTCCTCGAAGAAACCGACGAGGTGCTGGAAATCCTTCGGGAGTACTTGCCGCGCTGGTCGGCGAACCCTGAGTACACCTCGGCTTTGGGTGAAGTGCGCCGTGCCTTCCACACCCTCAAGGGCAGTGGCCGGATGGTCCGTGCGCTGGTGTTGGGTGAGCTGGCGTGGGCGGTGGAAAACCTGCTCAACCGCGTACTGGAACACAGCGTGGCGCCGGGCGCAGCGGTGCGACAATTGCTGGGTGATGTGCTGGTACTGTTGCCGGAACTGGTCACCGAATTTGCCGACAATGCCCAGCGCCAGCGCAACGATGTCGATCAATTGGCGGCCCGTGCCCATGCCTTGGCCAAAGGTGATGAGCCGGCTTCCGACGAAGACACGCAAGACGTCGCGGCGCTCGATCCATTGTTGCTGGAGATCTTCCGCAAAGAAGCCGAAACCCATTTGGCCAGCCTCAACCGCTTCCTCGATCAGGCCGCCGAACACATGCCCTTGCAGGCCAGTGACGAGTTGCTCCGCGCCTTGCACACCCTTAAGGGCAGCGCATCGATGGCCGGGGTCTTGCCGATTGTCGAACTCGCCACGCCGCTGGATCAAATGGCCCGGGAATACAAGGCCCACCAGATCGCCCTGGACCTGGACGAAGTTGACGTGCTGCTGGAAGCCGAAGGCTTGTTCCGCCTTGGCTTGCGCCAGCTCAAGACCGATCCCCTGGCTGAAATCCCCAGCGCCCATGCGTTGATCGAACAGGCCCGGGCGTTGCTGGCCGAGCGTCTGCAAGGCCTCTTGAATGCACCCAGCAGCGGTCCGCGGATCAAGCGTGATCCGCAGTTGATCAACAACTTCCTGGCCCAGGGCATGGACATCCTGCTGGACGCTGAAAGTCTGTTACAGCGCTGGCAGCAACACCCCGGCGAGCGTCAGGAGCTCAGCGCGCTGCTGGACGAATTGACCACCCTCGGCGAGGGCGCGCACCTGGCCGACCTGCATCCGGTGGACGAACTCTGCGAAGCCCTGCTCGACCTTTACGGTGCTGTGGAAGAAAGCAGCCTGGCCGTCAGCGAGACATTTTTCCACGAGGCGCAAAGTGCCCACGAAGCACTGATCAACATGCTCGACGAACTGGCTGCCGGCCAGGAAGTCAGCCCGCGCCCGGAGCGCATTCGTGCCTTGCACGGCTTGCTCGATCAGAGTCTCGATCCATCGGCCATGGGCCTGATCCGCAGCGACGGCAGCCGCACCCTGAGCATCCGTGATTTAGGCGACGCCACCGCAGAACTGGAGCAATCCATTGTGGGAGCTGGCTTGCCAGCGATGGACGTCAACGATGACGTGTTCTCACTGGATAAACGCGACGCCTATGAGACCATCACTGGCAAGCCAGCTCCCACAAAGGATCGCGCAGTCGAGCTCGATGATGAAATCGTTGCGATCTTCCTCGAAGAAGCCGTGGATATCCTCGACAGCGCCAACCAGGCGTTGCAACGCTGGTTAGGCGAGCCGCAGAACCCTGCACCGTTGTCGTCCCTGCAACGCGACTTGCACACCCTCAAGGGGGGTGCGCGGATGGCCGAGGTCGAGCCGGTCGGTGACCTGGCCCATGAACTGGAAAGCCTGTACGAAGGTTTGGTCGACCGCCGTTACAACTACAGCGAAGTGCTGGCGCAGTTGCTCCAGCACAGTCATGAGCGCTTGGCGCAATTGCTTGAGCAGCTGCAGCGCCATCAGCCGTTGGGCGATCCCGGTGAACTGGTCAAAGCGATTCGCGCCTTTCGCCAGGGCCACGCGGGCCACACCGACGTGATCGAGCCAGAGGCCGGCAACGACACGACTCATCATGACAGCGAGTTGCTGGATATCTTCCTCGAGGAAGGCTTCGACATCATCGAGAGTTCCGGCGCGGCGCTGGTGCGATGGCAGGCCGAGCCTTCGAACCGCCAGGACGTGGAAACCCTGCTGCGCGACCTGCACACCCTCAAGGGTGGTGCGCGCATGGTGGAAATCACCCCGATCGGCGATCTGGCCCATGAGCTGGAATTCCTCTACGAAGGTTTATCCACCGGCGTACTGAAACCCACGGCCACGTTGTTTGAATTGCTGCAACGCAGCCATGACCGGCTGGCGCAAATGCTCGACGCGGCCCGTGCCGGGGAACCGTTGCCGCCGGCGGACCGATTGCTTGATGCGATCAGGAATTTCAGCCATCCGGCGGTCCCTGAAATCCCGGCACCGGTCGTGCTGCCTGCTGCGATCAAAGCCGAGACGCCGCTGCTGCAACTGGACGCCGGTGCGGACATGGTCAAGGTCTCGGCGGAACTGCTCGACGACCTGGTCAACCTGGCGGGCGAAACGTCGATCTTCCGCGGCCGGATCGAACAGCAAGTCAGCGATGCCCAAACAGCCTTAAACGAAATGGAAACCACCATCGAGCGTATGCGTGATCAGTTGCGCCGCCTCGACACGGAAACCCAGGGCCGGATCCTCAGCCGCCAACAAGTCGACGCCGAACGCCTGGGTTACGAAGAATTTGACCCGTTGGAGATGGACCGGCACTCGCAGTTGCAGCAACTGTCCCGTGCCTTGTTCGAATCCGCCTCCGACTTGCTTGATCTCAAGGAAACCCTCGACCGGCGCAACCAGGATGCGGAAAACCTGCTGCAGCAACAGGGTCGCATCAACACCGAGTTGCAGGAAGGCCTGATGCGCATGCGCATGGTGCCCTTCGAAAGGATGTTGCCGCGCTTGAAGCGCATTGTTCGCCAGGTGTCCGAGGAGTTGGGCAAAGACGTCGAGTTCATCGTCGGCAACGCCGAAGGCGAAATGGATCGCAACGTGCTCGAACGCATGGCGGCGCCGCTGGAACACATGCTGCGCAACGCCGTGGACCATGGTCTGGAGTCCGCCGAGGCGCGCATCGCGGCGGGTAAACCGGCGCAGGGGCGGATCACCCTTGATCTGTCGCGCGAAGGCGGCGACATCATTTTCGATATCCGCGATGACGGTGCCGGGGTGCCGCTGGACGCGGTGCGACGCAAGGCCATCAAGCGTGGCTTGCTCGACCCGGACACCGAAATCAGCGACCGCGACGTGTTGCAGTTCATCCTGCAACCGGGGTTTTCCACCGCCGAGAAAATCACCCAGATCTCCGGACGTGGCGTCGGCATGGACGTGGTGCACGAAGAAGTGCGGCAACTGGGCGGCACCATGAGCATCGACTCCGTGGCCGGGCAGGGCGTGCATTTCCGTATCCGTCTGCCGTTTACCGTGTCGGTCAACCGGGCGTTGATGGTGCAATGCGGGGAGGATCAATATGCGATCCCGCTGAACACCATCGATGGCATCGTCCGCGTGTTGCCCAACGAACTCGAAGGGCATTTCCGCCTCGATCCGCCGACCTATGAATACGCCGGGCAACGCTATGAACTGTGCTATCTGGGCGAGCTGCTGAAAACCAGCCCCCGGCCAAAACTGTTGGGACAGAGCTTGCCGTTGCCGGTACTGCTGGTGCAATGCAACGAGCGCCATATCGCGGTGCAGGTCGATGCCATGGCCGGCACCCGCGAGATCGTGGTCAAGAGTCTCGGCCCGCAGTTCGCGGCGGTGCAGGGCGTCTCCGGGGCAACGATTCTGGGGGATGGCCGGGTGGTGCTGATTCTGGATCTGTTGGCGCCGATTCGCGCCCTGCAAGCCCATGTGCCGCAGCGCACGCCAAGCCACGACACTGAAATCGAGCCGCAACGACCGTTACTGGTGATGGTGGTCGACGATTCGGTCACCGTGCGCAAGGTCACCAGCCGTCTGCTCGAACGTCATGGCATGAACGTGCTGACGGCCAAGGATGGGGTCGACGCCATGCTGCTGCTCGAAGAACACATACCGGACGTCATGCTGCTGGACATCGAAATGCCACGCATGGACGGTTTCGAAGTGGCGACGCAAGTGCGCAACGATGAACGTTTGCAGCACCTGCCGATCATCATGATCACCTCCCGCACCGGCCAGAAACACCGCGACCGGGCCATGGCCATCGGCGTCAACGACTACCTCGGCAAGCCGTACCAGGAATCGGTACTGCTCGAAAGCATTGCCCTGTGGAGCAAAACCCATGCTTGAGCAGCGCATCAACCAGCGCAGCATCAACCTCACCGGCCTGCTGCTGCCCCTGGCCGACCGCAACCTGATCCTGCCCAACGTCGCCGTCGCCGAGCTGATCGACTACCAGCCCGCGGCGTTCGACCTCGATACGCCGCCGTGGTACCTGGGGCGCGTCACCTGGCGCAACCGGCAGATTCCCTTGCTCAGTTTCGAATCGGCGTGCGGCAATAAAATCGTCATCGGCGAACGTGCGCGAATCATCATCCTCAATGCGCTGGGAGGTCGTCCCGACCTGAAATTCATCGCGATGCTGGTCCAGGGCATTCCGCGCTCCTACAAGCTCGACAGCCAGCTGAGCTATGTCGACGTGCCATTGTGTTCGCTGGAAAAAGCGGCGGTGCAGGTGGCAGATCAGGTGGCCAAGGTGCCCGATTTAATAGCGCTGGAGGAGTTGTTGGTGAATGCCGGGCTAGTCTGACGGGCCCCTTCGCGAGCAGGCTCGCTCCCACAGGGGAATGCATTTCAAATGTGGAAGCGAGCCTGCTCGCGAAGGCGGCCTTAAATTCACCGCAGACCCGGCGGCTAAACCTTGGCCTCAGCCAACACCTCATGCTGATCCAGCGCCCGCTCCACCAACAAATGCACCCCATCAGCCATCCTGCTCAGCGCCAAGGCTACCGAGCGCCGCGATCCTTCCACATCGTCCGCCAGATCCGCAGCAATGGCGCTGATCGACAGCAGATCTTCGGAGGCGTTGGCCAGCAGGGCTTCGGTGCCGATCTCGGGAGAAACGGTGAAGAGCTGGAATTTTTGGCGCTTGGCCGGTTTTTCGTGGGGTGGCGGGAAGTAGTGGGAGAAGGCGCGGTCGGCGGCTTCCTTGAGTTTCTCGGCTTCGAGGGGATCAGTGTCGGATTCCGGGGGGTTGGGAGTAACTTTGAACATAGTGAATCACCGTATAGGGTTGGAGCTGGCCCATTCGGTTTCCAAGACGAAGGGGTGGCAGCTGTACGCAGGCTGGAAACCCGGGAGACGGCAACCCGGTCGACCCGAAGGTCTCCCGCGCACAGCCGCCATAACGGAGTGCACACAGTTCAAGGTGCGCAAGCATACGTTATGAAGGGCGCTTTTGCGTCTCTACTCCTCGGGGTTTCCAGTCCCGGTCGCTGAATTTGCAGCGACACCCACAACAATAAAGATCACCGCAAAACCCCACCAGTCAGCGGGCTCCGGCATTGTTGTAGGTCGCGACGTCAGATTGCGTAGCCTCACACCGTCCCTGCGGACAATCTTTTAAACAAAAACCTCAACTTGAAGAGTCCCAAAAAGGGACCTATCGTTCCCTTTTTGGGACTGATAGGTCGTTGCCGTGAATAAACTATCGCTGAGTGAAGCCTTGTTCACCGCCACCCAGCAAAAAGTGCTGGGCCTATTGTTCGGCAAACCCGACCGAAGCTTTTACGCCAACGAAATTGCCCGCTGGGCCCAAGTAGGCAAAGGCAGCCTCATGCGCGAACTGGATCGTCTGCAACGGGCGGGGATTCTGATCATGACTCGCCTGGGTAATCAGACCCACTATCAAGTCAATCCCGATTGCCCGATCTATACCGAACTGTTGGGCATCACCCGCAAAACCTTCGGTATCACTGAGCCTTTGCGTGACGCGCTGCAACCCTTCGCCGAACAACTCACATGGGCCTTTGTTTACGGGTCTATTGCCAAGGATCAGGCGAACGCATCCAGTGACATTGACCTCATGCTGATCGGTAAAGGCCTGCACTACAGTGAAGTGATGGAGCGGCTCTTGCCTCTGGAAGAGCATCTGGGCCGCACCCTCAACCCGACGCTCTACACCCCTGAAGACTGGGCTGCAAAACTGGCTGCCGAAAACAGCTTCGTCTTGCGGGTAGCGCAACAGGACAAGATCAACCTGATGGGTGAAAACCCTTTGGAGTCCAAGGATGGGCAGCAGCGAAAATCTGGAGAATCTTTTACGTAGTGGTGGATTGAAGGCCGAGCCGCCGGATCACAAGGAATGCGAAGGCTTGATGCGTTCGGCGATGGATCGTCTCAAAGATGCACAAACTGCTTCACTATCCTTCGCAAGCCGATTCGATCTGGCTTACAACGCTGCTCATGGTCTTGCGCTGACCGCTTTGCGTTTGTGTGGTTACCGTTCGGATAAGCGCTATCTGGTGTTCCAGTGCCTGGTTCATACCGCCGATATCAACAAAGTACAGGTTCGGTTGTTTGCCCTCTGCCATGAGCGGCGAAACCTGGCGGAGTACGAAGGGTATATGGATGAAGATGAGGCGTTGTTGGCTCAGTTGCTGGAAAGCTCTGCGCAGCTTCTGGTTCGGGTACAGGAGCAAATGGGCGAGCTGTGATATTCCATGGCTCAAATTCTCGGAGCCTTTTTCTGGCCCCTTCGCGAGCAGGCTCGCTCCCACAGTGAATCGGTGGCGTTCACAAAACCTGTGGGAGCGAGCCTGCTCGCGAAGGCGTCGGCTTGAACAACCATTACTCTGACCGTAACAATCCACCACTCTGCTTGATTGATGCCCTGTCCCCATCGCTCCTAAGGTAGCTCCACGACAGCGAACCCGTGGAGTGGTCATGACAACAACAATATCCCCCGACTCGCGATGGACGCGGCGGCGCAGCGAAAAGCAGCGGCGTCTGGCGTTGGTCAAGGGCCTTGCCGATGGTGTGGTGTTGCCCACCGAGAACATCGTGGCCGCGCTGGAGGCGTTGATCCTGCCCGGCGACCGAGTGGTGCTCGAAGGCAACAACCAGAAGCAGGCGGATTTTCTTTCCCGCTCGCTGGTCAAGGCCGATCCGGCCAAGCTGCATGACCTGCACATGATCATGCCCAGCGTCGGGCGCGCCGAGCACCTGGACTTGTTCGAACGCGGCATCGCCCGCAAGCTCGACTTTTCCTTCGCCGGTACCCAAAGCCTGCGTATCAGCCAGTTGCTCGAAGACGGCCTGCTGGAAATCGGCGCGATCCACACCTACATCGAACTCTATGCACGGCTGGTGGTGGACCTGATTCCCAACGTGGTGCTCTCGGCCGGTTTCATGGCCGACCGCGCCGGCAACATCTACACCGGGCCCAGCACCGAAGACACTCCTGCACTGATCGAACCGGCGGCCTTCAGCGATGGCATCGTCATCGTCCAGGTCAACCAGTTGGTGGACGACGTCAGTGACCTGCCCCGGGTCGACATCCCGGCATCCTGGGTCGATTTCGTGGTGGTGGCCGACAAGCCGTTCTACATCGAGCCGCTGTTCACCCGCGACCCCCGGCACATCAAGCCTGTGCATGTGCTGATGGCGATGATGGCGATTCGCGGGATCTATGAAAAACACAACGTGCAGTCGCTCAACCACGGCATCGGTTTCAACACCGCCGCCATCGAACTGATCCTGCCCACCTACGGCGAATCCCTCGGCCTGAAGGGCAAGATCTGCCGCAACTGGACCCTCAATCCGCATCCGACTTTGATCCCGGCGATTGAAAGCGGTTGGGTCGAAAGCGTGCATTGCTTCGGCACCGAACTGGGGATGGAAAACTACATCGCCGCCCGGCCTGACGTGTTCTTCACCGGGCGTGATGGCTCCTTGCGCTCCAATCGGATGTTCAGCCAACTCGCCGGGCAGTACGCAGTGGACCTGTTCATCGGCGCCACCCTGCAAGTCGATGGCGATGGCCATTCCTCGACCGTGACCCGCGGGCGCCTGGCCGGTTTCGGCGGGGCGCCGAACATGGGGCATGACCCGCGCGGTCGTCGTCACGGCACGCCAGCCTGGCTCGACATGCGCCACACCGACGTGGCTGAACCGATGCTCGAACGTGGCAAGAAGCTTGTGGTGCAAATGGTCGAGACCTTCCAGGAGGGCGGCAAACCGACCTTTGTCGAAACCCTCGATGCCATCGAAGTGGCGAAGAAAAGCGGCATGCCACTGGCACCGATCATGGTTTACGGAGATGACGTCACCCACCTGCTGACCGAAGAAGGCATCGCCTATCTGTACAAGGCGCGTTCGCTGGAAGAACGCCAGGCGATGATCGCCGCCGTCGCCGGGGTGACCGCCATCGGCCTGCGCCACAACCCGAAAGACACCGCGCGCATGCGCCGCGAAGGTTTGATCGCCTTGCCCGAAGACCTCGGCATCCGCCGCACCGACGCCACCCGTGAACTGCTCGCCGCCAAAAGCGTGGCCGATCTGGTGGAGTGGTCCGGTGGCCTCTACAACCCGCCCGCCAAATTCAGGAGCTGGTAATGCACGCATTCAACCTGCAACCCAAACCCCTGAGCCTGGCCGAACGCCTGGCGGACCTGGCGGTGGACGCACTGATCGACGAAGCGGACCTGTCGCCGAAACCGGCACTGGTCGACCGTCGTGGCAATGGCGCGCACACCGATTTGCACCTTGGGCTGATGCACGCCTCGGCGCTGGCCTTGTGGCCGGCGTTCAAGGAAATGGCTGAAGCCGCTATCGAAATCGGCGAGATCGGCTTGCCGCTGCGTGAAGCCATTGGCCTGATCGGTCGTGAGGGCGAACAAGCGATGCTCGCCACCACTAACGGGGTGAACACCCACCGTGGCGCCATCTGGGCTTTGGGCCTGTTGGTCGCTGCGGTTGCCCTTGAACCTGAATCCAGCGCTGCCGGGGCCATCACGCTGCGCGCCGCACGCCTGGCCTTGCTTGATGACCGCTATATGCCACGTCCGCTCAGCCACGGTGCGCAAGTTGCCCAACGCTACGGTGCGCGCGGTGCCCGTGAAGAAGCGCAACTCGGCTTCCCGGCCGTGACCCAGCGTGCGCTGCCGCAACTCCTGCGCAGCCGTACTGCCGGCCATGGCGAGCAGAATGCCCGGCTCGATGCACTGCTGGCGATCATGACTGACCTGTCCGACACCTGCGTGCTGTACCGCGCCGGGGAAGAGGGCCTGCACACCATGCAGCTCGGCGCGCAGGCGGTGCTCGACGCGGGCGGCAGTGCCAGCCTCGCCGGCCGTCGTCGCTTGCATGAGCTGGACCAAAAACTAATCGCATTGAATGCCTCGCCCGGTGGCGCTGCCGACCTGCTCGCCGCCTGCCTGTTCATCGACCGTATCGAGTCTTGCGATGGCATCAGCCAGGGAGCCTATTGATGGAAACCTTATCCTTTGAATTCCCCGCCGGGCAGCCGCCACGCGGCCGCACGCTGGTGGGTTGTGTCGGTTCGGGCGATCTGGAAGTGCTGATCCAGCCGGGTCAACCCGGCAAGCTGACCATCACCGTACAGACCTCGGTCAACGGCAGCGAACAGCGCTGGCAGCACCTGTTTGCGCGGATGTTCGACGGCCAGATGCCGTCGGCGATGGACATTGATATCCACGATTTCGGCGCCACCCCCGGCGTGGTACGCCTGCGTCTGGAACAGGGCTTCGAGGAGATCGGCCATGACTGACAGTGCCGCGCTTCTCAACAAACACAGCTTCGTCGAGCTCGGCGCCCGGCAACGGGCGAAGGCCTTGCTCGATGTCGGCACCTTTCGCGAATTGATCGATCCGTTTCAGCGGGTCATGTCGCCTTGGCTGTCGCGGCAGGGCGTGGTGCCGCAAGCCGATGACGGCGTGGTGATCGCCAAGGGCAGCCTCGACGGTTTGCCGGTGGTCATCGCCGCTATCGAAGGCGCCTTTCAGGGCGGCAGTCTTGGTGAAGTCGGTGGGGCGAAAATCGCCGGCGCACTGGAACTGGCGGCCGAAGATAACCGTAAAGGCATCCCGACCCGGGCCGTGCTGCTGCTGGAGACCGGCGGTGTACGTTTGCAGGAAGCCAACCTTGGCCTGGCAGCGATTGCCGATATCCATGCGGCGATTGTCGATCTGCGCCAGTACCAGCCGGTGGTCGGTGTGGTGGCCGGCAGTGTCGGTTGCTTCGGCGGCATGTCGATCGCCGCCGGGCTGTGCAGCTATTTGCTGGTGACTCAGGAAGCACGGCTGGGCCTGAACGGTCCGCAGGTGATCGAGCAGGAAGCCGGGCTTGAGGAATATGACTCCCGCGACCGTCCCTTCATCTGGAGCCTGACCGGTGGCGAGCAGCGCTTCGCCACGGGATTGGTGGATCGTTACGCCGAAGATGACGTGGCACAGATCCGCCAGCAGGTCGGTGAATTGCTCCAGCAAGGTTTGCCGGCGCAGCAACGTAGTGGCCAGGCCGAACTGTACCTG
Organism: Pseudomonas sp. G(2018); assembly: GCF_005502415.1. Lineage (NCBI taxonomy): Bacteria > Pseudomonadati > Pseudomonadota > Gammaproteobacteria > Pseudomonadales > Pseudomonadaceae > Pseudomonas > Pseudomonas sp. G(2018). The sequence goes on from NZ_SCOO01000006.1 coordinate 50,458, forward strand.
CAACGGCTGGCGCGCCTGGATGCCGAACCGCAAATCGAGCCGGCCACGGTTCGCGACTTGTATCAAGGAGAGCGCTCATGAGTGCGTATTCCCTCAGGGGCTTGAACTGGTTCAACGCCTTGAATGTCGATGGCAAACCGGTGGGTGGTTTGCCGGCTTCACTGAAAGTGGCCGATGGCTTTGTGGGTGAGCAACCTGTGCGATTTATCGCCGTGGTGGCCGATCCCGACAACCGTTTCGCCCGCGCCCGCAACGGCGAGGTCGGTTTGCTCGAAGGCTGGGGTTTAGCCAAGGCTGTGGATGAAGTCATCACGGCTGATCGGGACAAGCCGCACAAACGCGCGCTGATCGCCATCGTCGATGTGCCGAGCCAGGCATACGGTCGTCGCGAAGAAGCCCTTGGGATTCATCAAGCTTTAGCCGGTGCGGCGGACAGTTACGCCCGCGCCCGTCTGGCCGGGCATGCGGTGATTGGGTTACTGGTGGGCAAGGCGATGTCCGGTGCGTTTCTCGCTCACGGCTATCAGGCCAATCGGTTGATCGCCCTGCGTGATCCGGGGGTGATGGTGCATGCCATGGGCAAGGCGTCGGCGGCGCGGGTGACGCTGCGCAGTGTCGAAGAACTGGAAGCCCTGGCCGCCAGTGTGCCGCCGATGGCCTATGACATCGACAGCTATGCCAGCCTTGGTTTGCTCTGGAAAACCCTGGCGGTGGAACAGATCGAACAGCCCACGAGCGCCGATGTAAGCCGGGTGACCGAGTGCCTGGTTCAGGCCATCGGCGATGTTGCCGAGAAAGGTCGTGACCTGAGCAGTCGCTTGGGCGCGAGCAACCGTGCGGCATCGAGCCATGTTCGCCAACTGTTGAGAGAACAGTGGTGAGCACGTTCATGGCCCACGACCTGCTCTGGGGCATGACCCCGGGGCAGCTGCCGGCGGATGCACCAGCGTGGGCGGTCGAATCGCTCGGCGCCGGGCAGCCGGTGGTGGTGCGTCGTGCGGTGTTGGAAGCGGGGCAGGTGGCGGTCGGCGTGCGTGGGCGTTTGCGTGAGCAGCGTTATGCATCGTCGATGGCGATCGCTTCGGTTTCGCGTCGGGTGCAGCCGGAGCAACTTTGCCATGTCGATATCGATCGGGACTTGCCGGTAATTCGGGCACTCAAGCAATTGCGTCCGCTGCTCGACGACTGTGGTTGGACATGGGGTGTCAGCGGCAGTGCCGGATTTGAACTGGCCAGCGGATTTTCGGCCCTGCACGAGGGCAGTGATCTCGACCTGATTCTGCGCACGCCACAGCCGTTGGCCCGTACTCAAGCGCGGGAGCTGATGATGCTGCTTGATGCGTCAGCGTGTGTGGTAGACATGCAATTGCAGACCCCGTTTGGCGCCGTCGCCTTGCGCGAATGGGCCGGATCTTCTAACCGGGTGTTGCTCAAAAATGCCACTCAAGCCTGTCTGGTCATCGATCCGTGGAACCCACAGGAGCAGGCAGCGTGAGCAGCTTGCTGGTGTTCCCGGGGCAAGGCGCGCAGCAGCCGGGCATGCTCAAGCGTGTCCCGCGCGAAATTCTCAACGAGGCAAGCGACGTACTCGGGGAGGATGTATCGCTGCTGGATTCAACCGATGCGTTGCAATCGACAAGGGCCGTGCAGCTGTGCCTGTTGATCGCTGGCGTGGCGGCTTCGCGACAGTTGGCGATGCCGGCGGATTTCGTCGCCGGGTTATCCATCGGTGCCTATCCGGCGGCGGTGGTGGCCGGCGCATTGAGCTTCAGCGATGCGCTGCATCTGGTCAGCCTGCGCGGTGAGTTGATGCAGCAGGCTTATCCACAGGGCTACGGCATGACCGCGATCATCGGTCTGGATCTGGCGACGGTGGAGGGCTTGCTGGCGCAGGTCCACAGCGATGATTCGCCGGTGTACCTGGCCAACATCAACGCTGATAACCAGGTGGTGATTGCCGGCAGCGATGGCGCGATGAAAGCGGTGGCCGGGTTGGCGAAAGATCGTGGCGCCGCAATGGCCAAGCGTTTGGCAGTGAGCGTGCCTTCACACTGCCCACTGTTGGAGGCGCCAGCAAAAATTCTGGCCGAGGCCTTCGCCAAGGTGCAATTGAAAACACCATCGCTGGGTTACTTGAGCGGCAGTCGCGCCCGGCCCGTCACCCATATCGAAGCCTTGCGCGACGACCTGGCTTTCAACATGTGCCGCGTGGTGGATTGGCGCGGCACGGTACAAAGCGCCTATGAGCGCGGCGTACGTCTACAGATCGAACTGCCGCCCGGTGCGGTGCTGACCGGGCTGGCGCGCCGGGTGTTCGAACAGGGCACCGTGATTGCTTTCGACGGTGCCCGGCTCGATACCCTGCAGGCGCTGTTGCGTGAGGAGGGATGTCGCCAACCCTAGACCACTCAGGCCTTCGAACAACAAAAACAACATTCGACGATGCACTTTGAGGACAACAACAATGATTATTTACGGTGTGGCGCTGCTGGCGATCTGTACGCTGGCAGGGGTGATCATGGGCGACATGCTCGGCGTTTTGCTGGGCGTCAAATCCAACGTCGGCGGGGTCGGGATCGCGATGATCCTGCTGATCTGCGCGCGGTTGTGGATGCAAAAACGCGGTGGCATGACCAGGGATTGCGAGATGGGCGTCGGCTTCTGGGGCGCCATGTACATTCCGGTGGTGGTCGCCATGGCAGCGCAACAGAACGTGGTCACGGCCCTGCACGGTGGCCCGGTGGCGGTGCTGGCGGCCATTGGTTCGGTGGCGGTGTGCGGCTGCACCATTGCCTTGATCAGCCGGACCCACAAGGGCGAACCCTTGCCCGAGGAGTCGACGGAAATCTCCCCCGTCGGCACACCTGTAGGAGGTCGCTGATATGTGGGAACTCATAGAGAAAGGCCTGGAACATAACGGCTTGATCACCGCGTTCGCTTTCGTGGGTGTGATCATGTGGGTGTCGGTGATTCTTTCGAAGCGCCTGACCTTCGGCCGGATTCACGGCTCGGCGATTGCCATTGTCATCGGCCTGGTGCTGGCCTGGGTCGGCGGCACGATGACCGGCGGACAAAAAGGCCTGGCGGACCTGACGCTGTTCTCCGGCATCGGTCTGATGGGCGGTGCCATGTTGCGGGACTTCGCCATCGTCGCCACGGCGTTCGAAGTGCAGGCCACCGAAGCGAAAAAGGCCGGGTTGATCGGCGTGATCGCGCTGTTGCTGGGCACGGTCCTGCCGTTCATTGTCGGTGCGTGCATGGCCTGGGCGTTCGGCTATCGCGATGCGGTGAGCATGACCACCATTGGCGCGGGGGCGGTGACTTACATCGTCGGCCCGGTGACCGGCGCGGCGATCGGCGCGACCTCGGACGTGATGGCGTTGTCGATTGCCACCGGATTGATCAAGGCGATTCTGGTGATGGTCGGCACGCCGATGGCAGCACGCTGGATGGGCCTGGACAATCCGCGTTCGGCGATGGTGTTTGGCGGGTTGGCCGGGACGGTCAGCGGGGTGACGGCGGGGTTGGCGGCGACGGATCGGCGGCTGGTGCCTTATGGCGCGTTGACCGCGACGTTCCATACCGGGCTTGGGTGCTTGTTGGGGCCATCGTTGTTGTACTTCATCGTTCGCGGAATTGTCGGCTGAACCGCCGGATCTTCGCTGACTGTATTGACCTCATCGCGGGCAAGCCCGCTCCCACAGGGACCGCGCAGTTCCTGTGGGAGCGGTGCTTGCCCGCGATGCAGGCGACTCGGTCTTAAGCTTGGCGATTGGCATACATCCGACACTCCGCCAGCAACGCCAGCAGGTTCGGATCACGCTCCTTGGCCTTGAGAAACACCACGCCAATGTGCTGCTGCAATCGATACTTTTCCTGCAGCGGAATCAGCTTCACCCGGTTCTCGTACACCGCTGCAATCCTCCCCGGCAACAACGCATATCCCACCCCCGAGCTGACCATGCTCAGCAGGGTGAAGATGTCGTTGACCTGCATCGCCACCTTCGGCTCGAACCCCGCCTGGCTGAACACCCGATTACCGTCCTGATGGGTGGCGAAGCCCTGGGACAGGGTGATGAAGGTTTCGTCGCGGACTTCTGCCAGGTCGACTTCAGAGCGTTGAGCAAATTTCGAGTCCGCCGGCGTGGCCAGAAAGATATCGTCGGAAAACAGCGGGATGTGTTCCAGGTCCGGGTCGTTGATGCTGTCGTCCAGCGACACCAGAATCGCATCGACTTCCATGTTCTTGAGCTTGTACAACAGGTCGAAATTGGAGCCGAGAATCAGATCGATATTGAGTTCGCTGCGACGGATTTTCAGGCCCATGATCAATTGCGGTACGGTCTTCACCGTCAGCGAATACAGCGAGCCCAGCTTGAAGCGCTCGGCGGAAAAACCAGCAGCCTCGCGGGTCAGGCGTACGCTTTCGAGTACATCCTGAATCAGCTTCTGAGCCCGTTCCTCCAACACATAGGCGCTTTCCAGCGGTGTCAGGTTGCGGCCTTCGTGCTTGAACAACGGACAGCGCAGGGCGCTTTCCAGGGAGTGGATCGCCCGATGCACGCTGACATTGCTGGTCTGCAACTCGGCGGCGGCCCGGGCCAGATTGCCGGTGCGCATGAAGGCCAGGAACACCTCGAGTTTTTTCAGGGTCAACTCTTCGTCGATCAGCATGGGGCGGACTCTTTTTGGAATGACCCGATTGTGCACGCATGCGGGGGTTGTTGTGTTCTGAAACATTGCGCTTTTACGCTTGAGGCCTGAGCCTTGTGCGTTGCGGTAACGATTTTCGAGGGGTAGGCAAGCGATGTATCACGGGGAACGATTGAACGCCTGGACGCATTTGGTCGGGGCGGTGGCGGCGTTTGTCGGCGGGGTGTGGCTGATTGTTGTCGCCAGCCTCGATGGCAGTCCGTGGAAGATCGTCAGCATGGCGATCTACGCCTTTACCTTGCTGGTGTTGTACAGCGCATCGACCGTCTACCACAGCGTGCGCGGGCGCAAGAAAGCGATCATGCAGAAGGTCGATCACTTTTCCATCTATCTGCTGATTGCCGGCAGCTACACGCCGTTCTGCCTGGTGACCCTGCGCGGGCCTTGGGGGTGGACGCTGTTCGGGATCGTCTGGGGGCTGGCGCTGATCGGCATCCTGCAAGAGATCAAGCCGCGTTCGGAAGCGCGGATTCTGTCGATCGTGATTTACGCGGTGATGGGCTGGATCGTGCTGGTGGCGGTCAAGCCGTTGCTGGCGGCATTGGGCGGTGCCGGGTTTGCCTGGTTGGCGTTGGGTGGCGTGTTTTACACCGTGGGTATCATCTTTTTTGCTTTGGATCACCGCCTGCGGCATGCCCATGGGATCTGGCATTTGTTCGTGATTGCCGGGAGTTTGCTGCACTTTGTCGCGATTTTGTTTTATGTCCTTTGAAATGCACTGTGGTTTAACCTGTGGCCACATTCAAGAAGGGGGCAGGATAAGGCGATCCAGTTGTGCCTGGGCCCGGCGACTGAAGATCTGCAACAAGTCGTTCAAGGTGTGAGGTGGCGGTTCGGCGGCGCGGGTCACTGCGTACAGGGTGATGGGCAGCGGCGGCGCCAAGGGGCGAATCGTCGTCGCGGCAGGTGACGCACCGAGTGCCGTGAATGGGTCGATTACCGCCAGCCCGGCACCGGATTCCACCATCGCCCGGGCCAGTGAATAGGTCTGCACGGCGATGCGCACCCGGGGCGGCGGTTCGACCGCTTCGAGGTAGCTGTCGAGCCGGGCGGCCAATGGGTCGGCGCTGGACAGGCCAATCAAGGGCGCACCGGCCAGGGCCATCAATGGCAGCGGTTGGCCGACGTCCTCGTCCGGCCAATAACCCTTCGGTGCCAACGCCACCAGCACCCCCGACGCGAGGGCCTGAGCCTTCAATCCAGGATGATCCGGCCGCTGCAAGGTCAGGGCGACATCCACTTCGCGCATCAGTAGGTTCTGCACCAGTTCGCGGCTATGGGCGCTGGACAGTTCGCAGGCGATGTCCGGGTAGCACCCGGTCCATTCGTGAATGGCCGGCGGCAGCAATGACAGGGCCAGCGCCGGGGTAGCGCCGATGCACAGGCTGTGGCCCGGCTGGCGGCGCAGGCTCTGGGCCAAGCGTCGCACGCCTTGCAGGCTTTCGCTGACCTTGTCGACTTCGCGCTCCAGCTCCAATGCTTCCGGCGTCGCCTGCAGCTTTCCGCGTACTCGCAAGAACAACGGGAAACCCAACTGCTGCTCGGCATGCTGCAGCACCTTGGTCACCGCCGGTTGCGAGACGTGCAGCAATTGCGCGGCCGCGCTGATCGAACCGGTCTGGCGGATAGCCTGGAAAATCTCGATGTGGCGAAGACGCATGGCAAGTCCATAACCTTTGTTTATGGGTCAGGTATCTTTATTCATTGTCCGCCTCCTGTCATCCGGCTCTAACCTCGGCTTCGTCTTCACAACGGTTTTAAGGACGGACATGGCTCAGCGTGTGTGCATCATCGGCGGCGGCGTGATTGGTCTGGCAACGGCCTATGCGCTGGTGCGCGACGGCTTCGAGGTGACGGTGGTCGAGGCCCGGGACTCGCTGGGCAGCGAAACCAGTTTTGCCAATGGCGGCCAGCTCTCCTATCGCTATGTTGCGCCGCTGGCCGATGCCGGTGTGCCGCTGCAAGCCATTGGCTGGATGCTGCGCGGCGATTCGCCCTTGAAGCTGCGCCCGCGCCTGGACCCGGTGCAGTGGCGCTGGATGGCGTCATTCCTTGCTGCCTGCCGAAGCTCGGTCAACCGAGAAAACGCCGGGCACCTGTTGCGTCTTGCGCTGTTGAGCCAGAGCACATTGAAAAGCTGGCGCGAGGACGATGGGCTGGCCGGTTTCCAATGGCGGCGCAACGGCAAACTGGTGACCTTTCGCACCGCCGGCAGCTTCGAGCATGCGCGTAAAAAGCTGGCCGACCCGCAACAGCAGCAGGTGTTGTCGGCGATCGAGTGTGCAGCGCTTGAACCGGCGCTGGCCGATGCCCCCTTTGTCGGCGCGATTTACACCCCGGACGAAGAGGTCGGCGATTGTCACGGTTTTTGCCAGCAACTGGCGGCGCGGCTGATGGCATCCAGGCGTTGCGAATTCCGTCTGGGACAGGCGGTGACCGGGATTCGCCACGCCAACGGCAGCGTCAATGCCATCGAACTGGGCGAGGAAGTAATGGCCGTTGACCAACTGGTCATTGCCGCGGGCCACCGCAGTCCGCTGCTGGCATTGCCCGGCCTGCACCTGCCGCTTTATCCGCTGAAGGGCTACAGCCTGACCGTGCCCATCGGCAGCGGACACCGGGCACCGGACGTGAGCATCACCGATTACGATCGCAAAATCGTTTACGCCCGCATCGGCGAACAGTTACGGGTGGCCGCGATGGTCGACATCGTCGGCTTCGACCCTGCCATCGATCCCGAGCGCCTGGCCCTGATCAAGCGCCAGGTACGCGATACCTTTCCCGATGCCGGAGACTATGAGGCCGCCGTGGCATGGGCCGGCATGCGTCCGGCAACACCCAGCGGTGTGCCGCTGCTGGGGGCCACGGCTTATCGCAACCTGTGGCTCAATCTCGGTCATGGTGCGCTCGGCTTTACCCTGGCGTGCGGCAGCGGTCGCTTGCTCAGCGAGCTGATCGGCCAGCGCACAGCTTCCATCGATCTGAACGGTTTCAATCACCGGACCGCCTGAGTCTGAAAGCACAACCCACAACGGAGAATAACAATGCAAAAAATCACGTTGCTCGGCTGCACCCTTGGTCTATTGCTTGGCGGCCAGGTCCAGGCCAATGAAACGCCCCTGACCGGCACATTAAGCAAGATCGCCAGTGCCAACAGCATCACGTTGGGCTATCGCGATGCGTCGGTACCGTTCTCTTACGTGGGTGATCACACGGGCAAACCGATGGGGTATTCGGTGGATCTGGCGGGCAAGATTGTCGAGCGCATCCAGCAACAACTGGCACTGCCGGATCTCAAGGTGAAGTACAACCTGGTGACCTCGCAAACCCGTATTCCGCTGGTGCAGAATGGCACCGTGGACCTGGAGTGCGGCTCCACCGGCGTGACCGCCGAGCGCCAGAAGCAAGTAGCGTTTTCCTATGGCTTCATCTACGTCAAAGGCCAGTTGCTGACGGCCAGGGATAGCGGCATCAAGAGCTTCGCCGACCTGCGCGGCAAGAACGTGGTGACCACCGCCGGCACCACCAACGAACGCTTCTTGAAAAGCTACAACGTCGATAACAAGATCGACATGTTCGTGATCAGCGCCAAGGATCATGGGGAAGCGTTCCAGATGTTGCAATCGGGCCGCGCCGCGGCGTTTTACATGGACGACGCGCTGCTCTACGGCGAGCGCGCCAAGGCTCATGATCCGCACAAGTGGGTGGTGGTCGGGGAGGAGCAGTCGCGGGAAATCTACAGTTGCATGGTGCGCAAGGACGACCCGCAATTCCTGGCGCTGGTTAACGGGGTGTTGGGTGATCTGTATAGCTCGGGCGAGATCAACGGTATCTATCAGCGCTGGTTCGAACAGCCGATTCCACCGAAAGGCTTGAACCTAGAATTTCCGATGACCAGCGAACTCAAGGCGATCATTGCCAAGCCGGTGAGTGATCCGGTTCAGTAGTCAGCCTTTAGACCGTTTCGCGGCCATTCGCGAGCAGGCTCGCTTCCACCATTGGAATGCGTTCCACTGTGGAAGCGAGCCTGCTCGCGAAAGGGCCCTAGAAGTCGCCCCAAAGCTGCTGGGCCACCGCCAATGCAACAACAGGAGCCGTCTCTGTTCGCAACACCCGCGGCCCAAGTCTCGCAGCATGAAAACCGGCAGACTGAGCCTGATCGACCTCCGCATCGGACAACCCACCTTCGGGACCAATCAGGAAGGCCAGGGTCGAAGGCTTTGCATGACTGACCAATGGCTCGGCCACCGGGTGCAGCACCAGTTTCAACTCGGCCTGGGTCTGTTTCAGCCAGTCAGCCAACAGCATCGGTGGATGAATCACCGGCACCCTGGAACGCCCGCATTGCTCGCACGCGCTGATCGCCACCTGGCGCCAGTGCAGCAGGCGTTTATCGGCGCGTTCGTCCTTGAGCCGAACTTCGCAGCGCTCGCTGAAAATCGGGGTGATTTCGCTGACACCCAATTCGGTGGCTTTCTGAATCGCCCAGTCCATGCGCTCGCCACGGGACAGGCCCTGGCCGAGATGAATCTGCAGCGGTGATTCCACCTGGCCGGTGAACTGCTCGTCGATCTGCACGACCACGCGTTTTTTGCCGACTTCCACCAGCGTGCCGCGAAACTCATGGCCGGAACCGTCGAACAGCTGCAACGCATCGCCCTCGGCCATGCGCAGTACGCGGCCGATGTAATGGGCCTGGGCTTCGGGCAATTCGTGTTCGCCAGTACTCAGGGGGGCATCGATGAAGAAGCGGGACAGTCTCATACGGGGTCTCTGTAATTCATATGCAGGGGTTGGCGCCGCCATCGCTGGCAAGCCAGCTCCCACAGGGTTATGCGGTCACTGTGGGAGCTGGCTTGCCAGCGATAGCAGCAGTCCAGACACCACAGAATTTCAAATGAAATCAATCAGCCCGGATCACGGAAGCCGGGATGGAAATCCTTCGGTACCGCCACGCTGATGCTGTCGCGGGTGGCGATGTCGATGCCTTCGCTGGCGACTTCGGCCAGAAAGTCGATCTGCTCGGGAGTGATCACGTACGGCGGCAGGAAATACACCACGCTACCCAACGGTCGAAGCAAGGCGCCGCGCTCCAGAGCATGCTGGAACACTTTCAGGCCACGACGTTCCTGCCACGGCCAGGCTTCCTTGGTGGCCTTGTCCTTGACCATCTCGATGGCCAGCACCATCCCGGTCTGGCGCACTTCGCTGACGTTCGGGTGGTCCACCAGGTGCGCGGTGGAAGAAGCCATGCGCTGCGCCAGAGCCTTGTTGTTCTCGATGACGTTGTCTTCTTCGAAGATGTCCAGCGTCGCCAGTGCCGCCGCACACGCCAGCGGGTTGCCGGTGTAGCTGTGAGAGTGCAGGAAGGCGCGCAGGGTCGGGTAGTCGTCGTAGAAGGCGCTGTAGACCTCGTCGGTGGTCAGGCACGCGGCCAGTGGCAGATAACCGCCAGTCAGAGCCTTGGACAGGCAGAGGAAATCCGGACGGATGCCAGCCTGCTCGCAGGCGAACATCGTCCCGGTACGGCCGAAGCCCACGGCGATTTCATCGTGGATCAGGTGCACGCCATAACGGTCGCAGGCTTCGCGCAACAGCTTGAGATACACCGGGTGGTACATGCGCATGCCGCCGGCGCCCTGGATCAGCGGCTCGACGATCACTGCGGCGACGGTGTCATGGTTTTCGGCCAGGGTCTGCTCCATCGCCGCGAACATGTTGCGCGAGTGTTCTTCCCAGCTCATGCCCTCAGGGCGCAGATAGCAATCGGGGCTTGGCACCTTGATGGTGTCGAGCAGCAGAGCCTTGTAGGTTTCGGTGAACAGCGGCACGTCGCCCACCGACATCGCCGCCATGGTTTCGCCGTGGTAGCTGTTGGTCAGGGTGACGAAGCGTTTTTTGTTCGGCTGGCCGCGGTTGAGCCAATAGTGAAAGCTCATTTTCAGCGCGACTTCGATGCAGGACGAGCCGTTATCGGCGTAGAAGCACCGGGTCAGGCCTTCCGGCGTCATCTTCACCAGACGTTCGGACAACTCGATCACCGGTTGATGGCTGAAACCGGCGAGGATCACGTGCTCCAGCTGATCGACCTGATCCTTGATGCGCTGGTTGATCCGCGGGTTGGCGTGGCCGAACACGTTGACCCACCAGGAACTGACGGCATCGAGGTATCGCTTGCCTTCGAAGTCTTCCAGCCAGACGCCTTCACCGCGCTTGATCGGGATCAGCGGCAGTTGCTCGTGGTCTTTCATCTGGGTGCAGGGATGCCACAACACCGCGAGATCGCGTTCCATCCACTGTTTATTTAGGCCCATTTTCACTCTCCTCGAGGCGGTCCGTGACAGGCGCGGACATGCAATCGCGCAAGCCTATGCAATGCATCGCACGGGGACAACCCATTGTGTCGAATGAGCTACTTTGTATAGGCAGATAGACGTTGCTGGCGGGCGTCTGAAGGCTGACGTATTCTTCGCGGTTCTTGAGCCGTCTGGCTCGAAAAACCGCTATTTTCATCTGTATTTCCGGAGTTCGCTGAATGTCTGTCGGTTGGCTGCGCGCCTGTGCGCTGGTGATGTTGGGGCTGTTCAGCGTGTCTGCGCTGGCCAAGGATAAAACCGCGATCGTGATCGGCGGCGGGGTCGCGGGCCTCACGGCCGCTTATGAGCTGCAGAACAAGGGCTGGCAGGTCACGCTGCTGGAAGCCAAACCGAGCCTGGGCGGTCGTTCCGGCATGGCCACCAGCGAGTGGATCGGCAACGACAAGACCCAACCGGTCCTGAACAAATACGTATCGACCTTCAAACTGAGCACCACGCCGGCACCTGAGTTCGTGCGGACCCCGGGCTATCTGATTGACGGTGTGTATTACACCGCTGCCGATCTGGCCACCAAGGAGCCGGCGACCGCCGAAGCGCTCAAGCGCTACGAAAAGACCCTGGATGACCTGGCGCGCTCGATCGAAGATCCCCAGAACCCGTCCGCCAACAGCACGTTGCATGCTCTGGACCAGATCAACGTGTCCAACTGGCTTGATCGCCTGAGCCTGCCGCCCACTGCCCGACAGCTGGTGAATCAGCAGATCCGTACCCGTTATGACGAACCTTCGCGCCTGTCGCTGCTGTACTTCGCGCAACAGAGCCGTGTTTACCGTGGTGTGGCCGACCGTGACCTGCGTGCTTCGCGTCTGGTCGGCGGCAGCCCGGTACTGGCCCAGGCCTTCGTCAAACAGCTGAAAACCATCAAGACCAGTTCCCCGGTCTCTTCCATCACTCAGGACAAGGACGGTGTCACTGTCAAGGTCGGTAGCGTCGGCTATCAGGCGGACTACGTGGTACTGGCCGTGCCGTTACGCGCCTTGAACAAGATCCAGATGACCCCGGCGCTCGACGCCCAGCACCTGGCCGCGATCAAGGGCACCAACTACGGCTGGCGCGACCAGATCATGCTGAAGTTCAAGACGCCTGTGTGGGAAAGCAAGGCGCGGATGTCCGGCGAGATCTACAGCAACACCGGGCTGGGCATGTTGTGGGTCGAACCGGCTCTCAAGGGCGGCGCCAATGTGGTGATCAACCTGTCCGGCGACAACGCCCGGGTGATGCAGGCCTTTGGTGACAAGCAGATTGCCGACCAGGTGCTGATTCGCCTGCACGCGTTTTATCCGCAGGCGCGCGGTTCGTTCACCGGCTATGAAATCCGTCGCTACAGCAACGACCCTTCGATGGGCGGCGCCTACCTGGCCTTCGGCCCGGGCCAGATCAGCAAATACTGGCGCCTGTGGGAACGTCCGGTCCAGCGTGTAGCCTTTGCCGGTGAACACACCGACACCTTGTACCCTGGCACCCTGGAAGGTGCGTTGCGCACCGGTCAGCGTGCCGCCAGTCAGGTCGAAGACTTGGCAGCCGGCAAGTCGTTTGAACCGGCGAAGGCCGTTCCAGTGGCCGCCGCCGCTGCAGCCGGCGCCGTGGCGGCGAAGAAGGGCAACTTCTTCAGCAACCTGTTCGGTGGTTCGGATGACGAGAAGAAGCCGGAGCCGGTCAGGGCGCCTGAACCTGTTGTTCCGCCAGCTCCGGCACCTGCTCCGGCGCCAGTCAACGCGCCGGCACCGGTCGAAGCACCGAAGCCTGCGGCACCGGTGAAGGCCGAGCCAGCCAAGAAGGCGCCGGCCAAAACCCCGGTGAAGAAGCCGGTGGCCAAAGCTGAAGCCAAAAAAGCCCCGGCCAAGGCGCCAGTGAAGAAAGCAGAACCGGCGAAAAAAGCACCGGTGATGGAAGCCAAGGCGTAGTAAACCCTGGGCCTAAAAAACGCGGCAGAGATGCCGCGTTTTTTTAGGCCTGGAGAAAAGTGGAATCTAGATTGAATAAAACTTTTGCCGAAGCGTTCCTGTTTTGTACTCACTTTTTCACACACATTGGCCTTTAATCTTTCCTTAACTCAGCCATTTCAGACTCTTGATCGCATTTCTCGATATTTCAAAGCGAAATTTTCCGCTTTAATTCGATAGATAACTCGATAGTCTTTGGGCCAGCACTCACAGGATCTAGGCAATGCAGCTACGTAACTCTACTTCCCGCTATGGTTTGGTCAGCATAGTCATGCACTGGGGTGTGGCATTGGCAGTGTTCGGTCTGTTCGCGCTGGGGTTGTGGATGGTTGGTCTCGACTACTACAGCGTCTGGCGCAAAGACGCGCCGGATCTGCACAAGAGCATCGGCCTGGTGTTGCTGGGTGTGATGGTACTCCGGGTGCTGTGGCGCTTCGTCAGTCCGCCGCCGCCCACCTTGACCAGCTACAGCCGCATGACGCGCCTCGGCGCCCATTTCGGCCATGGCTTCCTGTATCTCAGTCTGTTCGCTGTGATGATTGCCGGTTACCTGATTTCCACCGCCGAAGGTGTCGGGATTCCGGTGTTTGGCCTGTTTGAAGTCCCTGCACTGGTATCCGGACTACCGGACCAGGCAGATACCGCTGGCGTGATTCACCTCTACCTGGCGTGGGTGCTGGTAATTTTTTCCGGCCTCCATGCGTTGGCAGCATTGAAGCACCACTTTATCGATCGCGATGTGACCCTCAAGCGAATGCTGGGTCGCAAAGCCTGAAGCTCAACCTCGACTCCAAAGGAAAACAAAGTATGTTGAAAAAGACTCTGGCCGCTCTGGCAATCGGTTCCGCCCTGTTGTCCGCCGGTAACGCTATGGCCGCTGACTATGTGGTCGACAAGGAAGGCCAGCACGCCTTCGTTGACTTCAAGATCAGCCATTTGGGCTACAGCTACATCACCGGTACTTTCAAGGACATCGACGGCAAGTTCAGCTTTGATGCCGCCAAGCCTGAAGCCAGCAAGATCGAGTTCAACGTGAACACCGCCAGCGTGTTCACCAACAACGCCGAGCGCGACAAGCACATTGCCAGCGGCGACTTCCTGAACGCAGGCAAGTTTGGCAAAGCCACCTTCGTGTCCACCAGCGTCAAACCGACCGGTAAAAACGCCGCCGGCAAGGACACTGCCGATGTGGCCGGTGATCTGACCATCGCAGGCGTGACCAAGCCAATCGTGGTCAAGGCCACCTTCCTGGGTGAAGGCAAGGATCCATGGGGCGGCTACCGTGCCGGTTTTGAAGGCACCACCAACCTCAAGCGTTCCGACTTCGGCAAGCAGAAAGACCTGGGTCCAGCGTCTGACGCGGTTGAACTGTACGTGACGTTTGAAGGTGTCAAAGCGAAGTAATTTTCGCGCCTGACACAAAAACGCCCGCTGCTCTCACGAGCGCGGGCGTTTTTTATTGCCTTACAACAATCTCTGCCGGTATCAACAATCCCACAGGATTTCTCATTTTCCATAAAAAATGCCCCGGGTCTTTCGAGTCCGGGGCATTTTTCATTTCAGCGATAACTCAGCGATTGCGGGTCAGCAGCGCCGGCTTTTCGCCGCGAGGGCGGCTTGGCAGCTGATCCAGCTGCTCAGGTGTCGGGAAGCGGTCGGCCTTGGACTCCTTGTGCATGATCTTCGGTGCCGGGCCGCGCGGGTTCTGCACGGCCGGTTCCGAACGAGACTGGTCGTCACGGGCCGGACGGCGATTGCGCGAGTCTTCGCGACGGGCCTGGCCGTCACGTGGCGCACCGTTGCGTGGGCCGCTGCGTTTGGCTGGCGGCGTACCGGTGCTGGCGCCATCGCTGTTGCGCGGACCGTTCTGGCGACCCTGTGGCTTGCCGCCCCGTGGAGCGCCCGAACCGGCAGCTGTACCTTGTGCCGGAGCACCCGGACGGCGACCACGGCCCTGGGCTGGCTTCTGTTGCGGCACGTAGTCGACGCGGTTACCGAAGTTATCGATATCGTCGTCCAGGAACTCGTCCGGCGCACGGTCGGCAGCGGCGCGAGGCGGCTGGCTCGGTTGACGCTGTTCACGGGCCGGGGTGCCTTCGCGCGGCTTCTGTTCACGGGCCGGGCGTTCGCCGCGACCGGCGGCGGCAGGTTTTTCCTTGCCCTTGTCCTTGCCCTTGTCTTTACGACCGCCACCACTGCCGTTCGGACCATCACCGCGCGGGCCACGTGGATTGCGCGGGTTGCGCATGTCCGGACGTTCGCGGGCTTCCGGCTTTTCAGCTTCCACGGCGCTGGCATCGAAGCCCATCAGGTCGCCATCGGCGATTTTCTGTTTGGTCATGCGTTCGATGCTTTTCAGCAGTTTTTCTTCGTCCGGGGCCACCAGCGAGATCGCCTCGCCCGAACGACCGGCACGGCCGGTACGGCCGATGCGGTGCACATAATCTTCATCGACGTTCGGCAGTTCGAAGTTGACCACGTGTGGCAACTGGTCGATGTCCAGGCCGCGGGCGGCGATGTCGGTGGCGACCAGGATGCGCACACTGCCTGCCTTGAAGTCGGCCAGGGCTTTGGTACGGGCGTTCTGGCTCTTGTTGCCGTGGATCGCGACAGCGCTCAGGCCATGCTTGTCCAGGTATTCGGCCAGGCGGTTGGCGCCGTGCTTGGTGCGGGTGAACACCAGCACCTGTTCCCAGGCGCCAGCGGTGATCAAATGCGCCAGCAGTGCACGCTTGTGGCTGGCGGGCAGGCGGAACACGCGCTGTTCGATGCGCTCGACCGTGGTGTTCGGCGGCGTGACTTCGATGCGTTCCGGGTTGTGCAGCAGCTTGCCGGCGAGGTCGGTGATGTCTTTGGAGAACGTCGCCGAGAACAGCAGGTTCTGCCGTTTGGCCGGCAGGCGCGCCAGGACCTTCTTCACGTCATGGACGAAGCCCATGTCGAGCATGCGGTCGGCTTCGTCCAGCACGAGGATTTCCACGTGGGACAGATCGACGCTGCCTTGGCCGGCGAGATCGAGCAGACGGCCAGGGCAGGCCACCAGCACGTCGACACCGCGGGACATGGCCTGAACCTGCGGGTTCATGCCGACGCCGCCGAAGATGCAGGCACTGACGAATTTCAGGTCACGGGCATAGACCTTGAAGCTTTCGTGCACCTGTGCGGCGAGTTCGCGAGTGGGGGTCAGGACCAATACACGCGGTTGGCGCGGGCCGTGACGCTGGGATTTGTCCGGGTGACCGTTGGGGAACAACCGCTCCAGGATCGGAAGGGCGAAACCGCCGGTTTTACCAGTACCTGTCTGCGCCGCGACCATCAGGTCGCGACCTTGCAACACGGCGGGAATGGCCCGCTGTTGCACCGGAGTAGGCTCGGTATAGCCCGCATCTTCGATAGCGCGGACTAAAGCCTCGGAGAGACCGAGGGAAGCAAAGGACATGAGTAATCCTGTTTTAGTTAGGGCTTGGCCCAATGGGAGTCTTGCCTGGCGCGAATGGCGTTTAAGAGGACGCTATCCCGTCCGGTCCTGCCGGGTCTCGAAGGCTCGTCTGGAGCGCTCGCGCGGGCTGAAAAGCTGCGCTGTAGCGGGGTCGAGATGCCTTGAACGATTCCGGGCGTCCGGGCGTGAGCCTGGCGGGAAGGCCGGAGTATAACAGAGCAATCACTGCGCGCCGCTTTCCTGCTGCTCAACGGTTTTTGTACGGGTGGCGCTGACACTTGCGGCACTCGCTGCATTTGTCGGAGCAGCACCGTAGCGGGCGCTCAGCTCGGCATAGGCCGGTTCGCGCTTGAAGCGCTTGAGTTCGGCACCAAAGCGCTGCACCAGCAAATCCATACCGGCATTGCGCCGCACCGCCAGAAACTGGCTCTGCTGGCTGATGATCGCGGGGTTTTCGGTAATCCTGTCGCGGATGTTCAGCTCGTCGAGCAGATGCTGGCCGACACGGCGGTCGGTGATCAGCAGATCGATCCGTCCGCGCACCAGTTTGCCGAAGTTGGCTTCATGGCTGGGCGCCGGCTCGCGGGTGAACAGCGTCGACTCCCTGAAATCCTTGCTGTAGAGGTAACCCGGCGAGGTGCCGATAGTCAGGCCGCGAAGTTCGTCGAGGGTGCGGAACGGGTGTGGTCGATCATTGGCATAGAACATCACGAACTGGACTTCCGAGAGCGGTTCGCTGGGGTAGAGCAGGGTCGCGTCGCGCTCATCGCTGTGAAAAATGTCCAGCGCGCCATCGGCCTGACCCGTTTCGAGCATCGACAGACAACGTTTCCACGGCAGGAACTGCCACTCCACTTCGATGCCCAGGCGCTTGAAGACAATCGCCGTGGTTTCGTAGTCCAGGCCCAGAGATTTGCCGTTTTCCTCATACACGTAAGGAGCCCACGGTTCCGTGACAATGCGCAATTTCTCGCCCCGAGCGGCAAAGCTCAGGCAAGTGAAGACAAACACGGCGATTAACTGCGTGATCAAAGGCATGGGCTTGAGATTACGACGAGAAACGGGAAAGAGCCAGAAACTGGCTGCAGATGCTCTATCTCCGTGTCTTTGCGCACAATAAAAGTGCATGTGAAAACAAAAGATCACAGCCTGCGACAGTTCCTACAGAAACCTCACATTCCAATGTAGGAGCTGTCGCAGGCTGCGATCTTTTGATCTTTCTTTGACGATTTTTAACGCGGCAACTTCAGGTTGTTCCATACCGCCAGGCTCGCTTCGGCCTGATTCAGTGTGTAGAAGTGCAATCCCGGCGCGCCGCCTTGCAGCAAGCGATCGCACATCTCAGTGATGACGTGCTCGCCGAAACGCTGAATGCTTTGGGTATCGTCGCCGTACGCTTCCAGTTGCTTGCGGATCCAGCGCGGGATTTCCGCACCGCAGGCGTCGGAGAAGCGTGCCAGCTTGCTGTAGTTGGTGATCGGCATGATGCCCGGCACGATCGGGAGGTTCACGCCCAACGCCCGCACACGGTCGACAAAGTAGAAATAACTGTCGGCGTTGAAGAAGTACTGGGTGATCGCGCTGTCGGCGCCGGCGTTGGCCTTGCGCACGAAGTTGGCGATATCGTCTTCGAAGTTACGCGCTTGCGGATGCATTTCCGGGTAGGCGGCGACTTCGATGTGAAAATGATTGCCGGTCTCTTCACGAATGAATTCGACCAGGTCATTGGCGTGGCGCAACTCACCACTGGCCATGCCCATGCCCGACGGCAAGTCGCCGCGCAGGGCAACAATGCGCTTGATGCCGGCCGCTTTGTACTCGGCCAGCAGGCCGCGCAAGTCGTCCTTGCTATCGCCCACGCAAGACAAGTGCGGTGCGGCAGGGATTTTCACTTCGCTTTCGAGCTGCAGCACGGTGTTGAGGGTGCGATCACGGGTCGAACCGCCAGCGCCATAGGTGCAGGAGAAGAAGTCGGGATTGTACGTGGCCAGCTGACGAGCAGTGGCGAGCAGCTTTTCATGCCCAGCATCGGTCTTCGTAGGGAAGAACTCGAAGCTGTAGCGACGATCTTGGGACATGGAGGGAACCTCCAGCTACAAGCTGCAAGCTTCAAGCTGCAAGAGAAGCGGAGATGCGCTCGTCTCTTGTGCCTGGAACCTGCTGCCTGAAACTGTTTAGCAAATTGGGAAAGCGATCGGCTTCGCGCGGCAAGGTCGGCTTTTGGCACTTGCTTGCCGCTTGAAGCTTAAAGCTTGCAGCTGCTCTTAGTAGCGATAAGCGTGCGGCTTGAACGGGCCTTCGACGGTCACGCCGATGTAGTCGGCCTGGGTCTTGGTCAGTTGAGTCACAACGCCGCCGAAACCGCGGACCATTTCCAGGGCCACTTCTTCGTCGAGTTTCTTCGGCAGTACTTCAACAGTCAGGCGCTCGGCTTTCTGGGCTGGCGACAGGTCGGCGTACTTCTGGCCGAACAGGAAGATCTGCGCCAGAACCTGGTTGGCGAACGAACCGTCCATGATACGGCTTGGGTGGCCAGTGGCGTTGCCCAGGTTAACCAGACGGCCTTCGGCCAGCAGGATCAGGTAGTCGTCGTTCTGGGCATCGAATGCGCCAGGACCGGTACGGTGGATCTTGTGAACCTGTGGCTTCACTTCTTCCCATGCCCAGTTCTTGCGCATGAAAGCGGTGTCGATTTCGTTGTCGAAGTGACCGATGTTGCAGACAACAGCGCGTTTCTTCAGGGCCTTGAGCATGTTTGCGTCGCAAACATTGACGTTGCCGGTGGTGGTCACGATCAGGTCGATCTTGCCCAGCAGCGCCTTGTCGATGCTTTCTTCGGTGCCGGTGTTGATACCGTCGATGAACGGCGAAACCAGTTCGAAACCGTCCATGCAGGCTTGCATGGCGCAGATCGGGTCGACTTCGGAGACTTTAACGATCATGCCTTCCTGACGCAGGGACTGAGCGGAGCCCTTGCCCACGTCACCGTAACCGATGACCAGCGCTTGCTTGCCGGACAGCAGGTGGTCGGTACCGCGCTTGATCGCGTCGTTCAGGCTGTGACGGCAGCCGTACTTGTTGTCGTTCTTGCTCTTGGTCACCGAGTCGTTGACGTTGATGGCCGGGATTTTCAGCTCGCCCTTGGCCAGCATGTCCAGCAGGCGGTGCACGCCAGTGGTGGTTTCTTCGGTCACGCCGTGAACGCGGTCCAGTACCTTTGGGTACTTCTTGTGCAGCAATTCGGTCAGGTCGCCGCCATCGTCGAGGATCATGTTGGCATCCCAAGGCGCGCCATCCTTGAGGATGGTTTGCTCCAGGCACCACTCGTACTCTTCTTCGGTTTCACCTTTCCAGGCGAAAACCGGAATGCCGGCAGCGGCGATGGATGCGGCAGCCTGGTCTTGAGTCGAGAAAATGTTGCAGGACGACCAGCGTACTTCGGCACCCAGGGCAACCAGGGTTTCGATCAGCACGGCAGTCTGGATGGTCATGTGGATGCAGCCGAGGATCTTCGCGCCCTTGAGCGGTTGCTCTTCGGAGTACTTGCGGCGCAGACCCATCAGGGCCGGCATTTCGGATTCGGCGATGATGGTTTCGCGACGACCCCAGGCAGCCAGGGACATGTCGGCGACTTTGTAATCGGTGAAATCTGCAGGCGTGATAACAGCGCTCATGAAGAGCCTCCATTCGTAATGTATGCGAATGGGCGCCGTTGTGCGTTTAGTGTCGGACCGATCAAGGCCTGGCAACGCCCCATCCGAGCCTGACAGGTCTAGCCTGCTGCAGCGCCCCTCGGACAGGTGGCGGGAAAACGGTAGCAAGTTGAAGTTACCGTTTTGAAACGGGGGCGATTATAGCTTTCTTTGAGCTGCAAGTTGCAAGCTGCAAGCGACAAGCGAGAGCAGGTCGGCTATTACTTGCAGCTTGCAGCTTGCAGCTTGTGGCTTGAAGCTGGGGGCATTCACCACCATCGTTCAAACACCTCGGAGTCCCCCCATGAATTTCCACACCCGCAAATGGGTCAAGCCCGAAGACCTGAACCCCAACGGCACGCTGTTTGGCGGCAGTCTTCTGCGCTGGATCGACGAAGAAGCGGCGATCTACGCCATCGTTCAGCTGGGTAACCAGCGCGTCGTCACCAAGTACATTTCCGAAATCAACTTCGTCAGCGCTTCCCGTCAGGGCGACATTATCGAACTGGGAATCACCGCCACCGAGTTCGGCCGTACCTCGATCACCCTGACTTGCGAAGTGCGCAACAAGATCACCCGCAAGAGCATCCTGACCGTCGAGAAAATGGTGTTCGTCAACCTTGGCGAAGACGGATTGCCCGCCCCGCACGGCCGGACCGAGATCAAGTACGTCAAAGATCAGTTCAAGGATGACGCGCCCGTTCAGTGACATAGGCGGCGTCCCCTTCGCGGGCAAGCCACGCCCCCACAAGTTCCCCGCTGTACCTGTGGGAGCGTGGCTTGCCCGCGAAAGCGGACGAAAGAGCACCCGTTTGATTCAGGCCGATAGTGAACAGCTCCGGATGGCGCGTGTCGTAGCTAAATGACACCCCCCACGGTTGGCTGACACTATGACTACGTCAACAGAAGGCAAGACCCCCGACCTCTCGCCCAAAGAAAAGCACGAAGTCGAGAAAGGCCAGCCACCGCGCGCGGCGGTGCTGCACGAAATCATCAGAACCCAGGGCGATCAGGAACTTGAACGCAGCGTTGCCGCGCTGTGGTGGTCGGCGCTGGCTGCCGGCCTGACCATGGGCCTGTCGCTGATGGGTATGGGTTTGCTCAACTCCCGTCTGCCGGATGGCGAGGGTTTCAAGGTAATTGCCAGTTTCGGCTACTGCGCCGGGTTTCTTGCGGTGATCCTCGCCCGCCAGCAACTGTTCACCGAAAACACCCTGACGGCCGTGTTGCCGATCATGAGCAAGCCCACTTTGGGGAATTTCGGTCGTTTGTTGCGACTGTGGTCCGTGGTGCTGGTCGGCAACCTGTGCGGCACCATCCTGGTGGCTTACGTGATGCTGGAGCTGCCGATTTTCGATAGCAAGACCGATGTGGCCTTCCTCGACATCGGCCGCAAGGTCATGGAGAACGATGCCAGCAAAATGTTCGCCAAAGGTATCGTCTCCGGCTGGATGATCGCCACCATGGTTTGGATGATTCCGTCCATGGAGAGCGCAAAGATGTGGATCATCATCCTCATCACTTACTTCATGGCGCTGGGAGATTTCACCCACATCGTGGTTGGCTCGGTGGAGGTTTCATACCTGGTGTTTGCCGGTGAGTTGCCGTGGAAGGACTTTTGGCTGGTGTTCGCTGGTCCCACGCTGGTGGGCAATATCATCGGTGGCAGCTTCATCTTCGCGCTGATCAGCCACGCGCAGATTCGCAGTGAGAGCGGGCCGCCGAAAAACACAGCGGATCAGGGCGAGGAGCCCGACCCGCAAAAGATCAAAAAATAGTCGGCTTCAGCTCGGTGCATTAACCGCAGCTACACCGCGGCGTTGCAGGTAGATGAAAAACAGCGCGGTCAGCACCGTCAGGCCGCTGACCAGTGCACCCGTCCAGGGCAAGTCCGCCAGATCCGCGCCGCTGGCCACCACCAATCCGCCAATCCACGCGCCGGCCGCGTTGCCGAGGTTGAATGCGCTCTGGTTCAGGGTCGATCCCAGGTTTGGCGCTTCGTGGGCCTGATCGATGATCAGCAATTGCAGGATCGGGCACAGCGCGAAAGCAAAAATCCCCCATAGCACCAGGGTAATCGCCGCCGGAATCACCGAGTGGCTGGTCTGGCTGAAGGCGGCCAACACCAGCACCACGGCCAGTGCCATGCCGACCAGCGACGGCAACAGGCGACTATCGGCCAGGCGGCCACCGAGCATGCTGCCCGCCGTCAAGCCCACCCCGAACAACAGCAACATGATTGTCACGCCATGGGGGCTCACACCGGTGATGTCCTGCAGGATCGGTGCGATGTAGGTGAATACGCTGAACAGACTGGTAGAGGCCAGCACACTCATGCCCAGCGCCAGCAGCACGTTGACCTTGCCCAAAACCTTGAACTCGCTGGCGAGGTTGGCCTTGTCCATCGCAATGTCCTTCGGCAACCAGATCCATTGCGCAATGGCGGCTATCACACCGATCACCGACACCGCCCAGAACGTCGAACGCCAGCCGGCGTATTGCCCAAGCGCAGTGCCCAGTGGCGCGCCCAGCACGTTGGCCAGGGTCAGGCCGGTGAACATCATGGCAATTGCCTGAGCCCGTTTGTTCGGCGCCACCAGGCCGGCGGCGACCACCGAGCCAATGCCGAAAAACGCGCCGTGGCACAGCGCGGTCACCACTCGGGCGGCCATCAGCGTGGCGTAGTTCGGAGCCAGGGCGCAGAGCATGTTGCCGAGGATGAACATCAGCGTCATGCCCAGCAATGTGGCTTTACGCGGCATGTTGGCGGTGCCGACCGCGAGGATCGGCGCGCCGAACACCACGCCCAGGGCGTAGCCGGTGATCAACAGGCCGGCATGGGGAATGCTCACCGCGAGGTCGCGGGCAACATCGGGCAGCAGGCCCATGATGACGAATTCAGTGGTGCCGATGCCGAATGCGGCAACAGCGAGGGCAAGCAAAGCGAGTGGCATGCGCAAGGTCTCTGTCGGTAGTCTTGACGCTGTGATCAGGCATACGCATGCCGATGACCGTTCTCGACGAGAGCGGGCAGGGTCGGATGTTATTGGAATTAGTCTGTGCGCAACTGAGTGCGGCGTGGTCGCTTGCAGTATAAACAGCTGCTGACATATCGCGAATCAATTCTCCACCCGCTTCATGTAGGGGTGGGCAGCATAAGGAGTTTGCCGTGCTTGCGACGGCTCTGGTGTTGGTGGCGGCGCTGTTGCACGCGGCGTGGAATACCCTGATCAAATTCAGCGCCGAGCGGTTGCTGGTGGTGGCCTGCATGGACAGCGTGGCGATGTTGTTTGTCGTCGTGATGCTGCCTTTCGTGGAGCTTCCTCCTATTGAAATCTGGCCCTGGATTCTGGCTTCGGCGGCCTTCGAGTTGCTCTATCGCTATCTGTTGATCCAGGCCTACCGGGTCGGTGACCTCGGGCTGGTCTATCCGTTGATGCGCGGGTTGTCACCCTTGGTGGTGCTGGCGCTGACGCTGATCTTCGCCGGGGAAGCGCTGACCCATCAGCAGATCTTCGGGATCCTGCTGATCCCGCTTGGCATGCTGTGCCTGCTTTGGCAGGGCGGAGGCGGTGCGCGCCTGCCCTGGTCGATGTTGCCGGTGGTGGCGTTGATCGGCCTGTGCATCGGTTGCTACACCTACATCGACGGTCAGGCGCTGCGGCGATGGTCGCATCCGCTGGACTATCTGGTCTGGGTGACGCTGCTCAGCGCCTGGCCATTCCCGTTGCTGGCCTGGGCGCGGAAGCGGCCGGCGTTCAGGTTGTTCTGGCGTGAGCAGTGGCGTTTGGGGCTGGCGGTCGGGTTCTGCGTGTTGTTCAGCTACGCTTTGGTGCTGTGGGCCATGCAGCTGGGCTCGATTGCCGAAGCGGCGGCGTTGCGCGAGATCAGTGTGATTCTGGTGGTGCTGTTCGGCATGCGTTACCTGAAAGAGCCTTTTGGCAGGCCACGGCTACTGGCCTGTGGACTGGTGCTGATCGGCATGCTGGTGATGAAATTCTGACTGCTCTGTAACGTGAAGAAGGGACTGCTTTATGACGGTTGCTCTGTGGTGCATTTTGATAGCGATTTTCCTGCCGTATATGTGTGTGGGTGTGGCCAAGATCAGCGGCGGGTTCAGGTTGAGACACAACCATGACCCCCGGGGTTTTCTCGATTCGCTGGAAGGATTGGGCAGGCGCGCAAATGCGGCGCAACTGAACAGCTTTGAAGTGACTCCGGCGTTCGCCGCGGCGGTGATCGTGGCTCACCTGGCCGGTAATGCGGAATTGGTGACGATCAACGTGCTGTCGGTGTTGTTCATCACCAGCCGGCTGCTGTACATCATTTTCTATCTAACGGATTTGGCGACGTTGCGGTCGTTGATGTGGTTTGTGGGGATGGGGTTGATTGTGGCGTTTTTCGTTGTGTCAGCCTGAATCTTTATTGCCAATTCAGGCCCCTTCGCGAGCAGGCTCGCTCCCACAGTTGGATTTCTTCATGCACAGGATTTGTGTTCACTGAAGATCCTTGTGGGAGCGAGCCTGCTCGCGAAAGCTATCTAATGGCCAATGCTTGAGTCAGGGTTTGGTCTTCTCTGCATCAGCCACCTGGGGCACTTGTGGCAGCGCCGCGCCCTTAGGCCACAGCATCCAGATTTGCCCCTGTTGCTTCATGTCCCCGGCCAGTTGCCCGGCCGCATCGCCGGTGCCCCAGAACAGATCTGCGCGAACCTCACCGGCAATTGCGCCACCGGTGTCTTGCGCCGCCACCGGTCGAACCAATGCTGTGCCATCCGGTTTGGTGGTGGATAGCCACAACAGGCTGCCCAGCGGAATGACCTTGCGATCCACCGCTGCGCTGTAACCCGCTGTCAATGGCACATTCAACGAGCCGCGAGGCCCTTCGTTGCTGTCGGGGTTACGGGTGAAAAACACGTAGCTTGGGTTGCTGCCGAGCAGTTCCGGAATGCGCGACGGATTGGCCTTGGCCCAGGCGCTGATCGTGCCCATGGTCACGTCCTCTTTCTTCAGTTCGCCTTGTTCCACCAGCCAGCGTCCGATCGGTCGATACGGGTGGCCGTTCTGGTCGGCGTAAGCGATACGCAACTGGCGACCGCTGTCGAGCTGGATACGACCCGAACCCTGGATCTGCAGGAACTGCAAGTTCATCGGATCAGTCAGCCAGGCCACCACCGGTGCCTTGACCCCCTTGGTTTCAATCGTTGCCGCATCGTCGTATGGTTTGAGAACGCGGCCTTCGAGCCGGCCGCGCAGGCGTTTGCCTTTGAGTTCCGGGTAGATGCTGTCCAGGGCAACGATGATCATGTCGTCGGGCACGCCATACACCGGGATGTTCGCCGTTGCGGTCTGGGTCAGGCTGCCGGGGTAGACCGGTTCGTAGTAACCGGTGATCAAACCGTTAGGGTTGTCATTGGCGGCACGCAGGCCATAGACATCGAGGTTCTGCTTGAGAAAGCCACGAATTTCGCCGGCGGTTTGCGGCACGTTGGCGGCTGCTGCGCAGGTGGTACTCCAGACCGGGTCGGCCTTGAGTCGCGTGCAGGCGCTGCGCCACGAGCCGAAGCCAGCAACCAGGTCATTGTCGGAAACTGCCGGCAGAGCCTCCCACGTGGCACTGGAGTAGGTGGCCAAGGCGTGGGTTTTCGGTTGTTGTTTGTCGCCACCGGTGCAGCCTGCGAGCAGGGCCACCATTGGCAGGGTACAGGCCAGGCTGCGACGCCATGCCTTGATACGGCTGTTCATGGAGTAATTCCTTTGCCGGCTGCCTGAGTGCTCCATGCGCTCATGCAACCCGTATTGATAATAGGGCTATTGGTGTTTGCCGATGACGCGAGGATACTGGCCGCCGTTTCCCGTGACCTGAAGCCGACATGACTCTTAAAAGACTTACTGTTGTATTGCTGGCCTGCCTGGCGTTGTCCGCCTGCGGCGGTGTCGATCCCAATTCGCCACTTGGTCAGCGCAAGGCCATTTTCAAGCAAATGCTCAAGACCGGCGAGGACCTTGGGGGCATGTTGCGTGGCCGTATTCCGTTCGATGGCCCGAAGTTCGCTGACGGCGCGGTAAAACTTGACGTGCTGTCCCGTGAACCATGGAAGCACTTCCCGCAGGTGCGTGAAGAAGACCACACCAGTGCCAAAAGCGATGTCTGGCAACAGCAGGAGCGCTTTCAGGAAATGGCCCGCACCCTTGAAGCCGCTACCGGCGAACTGGTGATCGCCAGCCAGGTTCAGCCCTACAAGGCCAGCAACCTGGGGCCGGCGGTGCAGAAGGTCGAAGATGCCTGTAGTGCGTGTCATAAAGAGTTTCGGGATCATTGATTGGCTGTGCCGGGTCTGACGCCTTCGCGAGCAGGCTCGCTCCCACAGAGGAATGCGATTAACAGTGGGAGCGACGATTCGACCTGCTCGCGAAGACTGATCTGGCAACGCCAAAGATCCACGTTCTTTACCCGTTCTTACTTATCCAGCTCATCGACCGCTTCCTGCAATTGCTTGCGGGATTCGGCGAGTTTCTCTTTGCGCTTGTCGATCTTTTCGGGATCGCCTTTTTTCATGGCCTTGTCGAGGTCGGCCTGACGCCTGCTGACTTCGTGCTTGGCGTCGAGCACTTTGTTTTCCCGTTCTTTCTTCAGTGAGGCGTCCGTGCAGTTGGCGGTGACTTCGCTCAGGGCTTTTTCCAGTCCTGCCTGCTGCTCGGCATTACCGTGGGACTTGGCCAGTTCGATCTGATTGATGATGCCTTGCTTCTTGGCGGCGCAGCCGGTCAGTTCCGGTGCATCTTCGGTCGCCATCAACGGAGCGGCCATCACGCTGCAAAGGGTCAACAGGGCGAGCGGTGAAAGAAATTTCATAAAAGCTCCATGTGAAAAAAGCAATCGTGTCGATGCAGCGTTGGCTTGTTTGAGCCCATCGGTACTAGAGGGTTCCCGGGTGCCAAGGCATTACCGGTCGTCAAAAACCGTCAATCCCTGCCGCCCGTAATGTTTCACTCAAGGCCAGGACCTGCGGGTCGCGGAAAAACGCGCTCAGTTGC
Organism: Pseudomonas sp. G(2018); assembly: GCF_005502415.1. Lineage (NCBI taxonomy): Bacteria > Pseudomonadati > Pseudomonadota > Gammaproteobacteria > Pseudomonadales > Pseudomonadaceae > Pseudomonas > Pseudomonas sp. G(2018). The sequence goes on from NZ_SCOO01000006.1 coordinate 77,659, forward strand.
GCTGCGCGTCCCGGGCCGATCCCGGATTCGGCCTGCCATTGTTCGGTGTTTCGATTCGCCAGCGCCTGCCATGAATCAACGAGATGTGCCTGGCCTGTCGGTGGCATGCCCAGGGCTTTGAGCCAACGGGCGAAAGGTCGTTGCCGGGCACTGTCGAAACCGCTCGAAAGTCGCGCGGCACTGCGCTCGCCGAAACCATCAATGTTAGCAAGCTCTTGAGCATCGAGGGTCAACCAATCGAGCAGACCTTTCAGGCGGCCTGATTCAAGGAGCTTTTCCCAGGTGCCAGGGCCGACATGGGACAAAGCCAGGCCCTGTTTGCCACTGAGCCAAGTCAGGCGGGCGAGGAATTGACCCTCGCATCCCGGAGTGGGTTGCCAGCAGCTTAGCGAATGAAAATTCGTTGCCAGTGGCGCGTTCAGTTCCGGTCGCTCGGTGCTGCGCAGCACCACGCCATCCAGTCTGGGAATGGTCAGGCCGGCCAGGCTGATGGCGATCTGGTCACCGGGACGAATGTCCAGAAATTGCCAGCGTTGCAAGGAGCTCACACTGACACGCTTGATTTGCCGGTCATCGAGCATCACCGGCGTCAGCTCCAGTACCGGGGTGATCCGTCCGGTCCGGCCGATCTTGAAGTGAACCTTGCGCACTCGCGCCAGTGCCTGGGCGAAAGGGTATTTCCAGGCAACGATCCAGTAAGGCGGCTTGGCTTGCCAGCGTTCGGCGGGTGGGCGGCTTCCCTGGCGCAGGACGATGCCATCGCTGGCAAACGGCAGGGTCGAGCGAAACCAGTGGTCGCGCCAGCGCTGTGCATCGGCCAATGCGCTGATCGGTTGGCTGTACGCTTTGGTACCTGGAAACCCCAGTTCATCCAGCATCGCGACGCGCTCTGGCAACTTTTCCGGACCTCGGGGCCAGTCCCAGACGAACAGGCCTATCCCGGTTGCCTGCTGCGCACTTAATGCTTTGCGAGCCATCAAGCCGGCGACCGTGGCTCGGGCATTGAGACTACCGTCCCGAGCCTGCACATGCCCGTCCAGGCGCCAGTAGAGTTCGCCTTGCACCAACAGGTCCAGGGGTTGCGAGAGGTGCTGGGGGATGGCTGCAATCTGACGCGCCGAAGCCGTCCAGTCCTGGCCATGTGAACCATCGCCACGACTGATCGCCTGGGTCAGCTGGCCCTGGCGATAGATTAAGGTCACGGCAACGCCGTCGACCTTGGGTTGGACCCACACGTCCGTGCGATCACGCAGCCAGCGTTCGACGGCCTGTTCGTCGTGCAGTTTTTCCAGGCCGGTGTGGGCGATGGGGTGGGCAATCGTGCCGCGCGCTGTTCGCAGCGGATCTGTGGGTGAACCCCGGTTGAAGCATTGGTGCCACTGGGCAAGGCGCGCGCGGGACTGGTCATAGAGTTCGTCGGCGACCAGGGATTTTCCTTCGCGGTGATAGCTGTCGTCCCAGAGGTCGATCTGTTTTTGCAGTGCAGCGACTTCGTTCGAGGCGCGTTCGGGTGGCCAGTCGGGGCATGGGGTGGCGTTGGCGTTCAGGCTGGAAAGGGTCAGCAGGCAAGTGAAAAACAGGCGCAGGGTGAGGGGCATCGCGAGCGTCCTTGCTCATTGGGGTGCCTGAAGGCTAGGCGAGTACTGGCTGGCTTGAAGGGTGGGTGTTTTGCCGAATGTTTTGTTGTCTGGACTGGCTTCTTCGCGAGCCTGCTCGCGAAGGGGACGATGTGGTCTCGAATGCAAGGCAATAAAAAGCCCCGCACGGCAAAACCGTGCGGGGCTTTTGGTACAGCCGGGAAAGGCTTACAGGCCGGCGGCAGAACGCAGGGCGTCGGCGCGGTCGGTTTTTTCCCAGGTAAAGGTGGTGAAAGTATCGTCACCCACAGTCTTGGTTGCCGGGGTACGACCGAAGTGGCCATACGCTGCGGTTTCCTGGTACATCGGGTGCAGCAGGTCGAGCATCTTGGTGATCGCGTATGGACGCAGGTCGAACACTTCGCGGACCAGCTTGACGATCTTGTCATCGCTGATCTTGCCGGTGCCGAAGGTGTTCAACGAGATCGAAGTCGGCTGGGCGACGCCGATGGCGTAGGACACCTGAATCTCGCAACGCTCGGCCAGGCCGGCGGCGACGATGTTTTTCGCCACGTAACGACCGGCGTAGGCAGCCGAACGGTCAACCTTCGATGGATCTTTACCGGAGAACGCGCCGCCGCCGTGACGGGCCATGCCGCCGTAGCTGTCGACGATGATCTTGCGACCGGTCAGACCGCAGTCACCCACCGGGCCGCCGATGATGAACTGGCCGGTCGGGTTGATGTGGAACTGGGTGTCCTTGGTCAGCAGCTCGGCAGGTAGCACGTGCTTGACGATCAGTTCCATCACGCCTTCGCGCAGGTCGTTGTACGACACTTCGGGGTTGTGCTGGGTCGACAGAACAACGGCGTCGATACCGACAACCTTGCCGTTTTCGTAACGGCAGGTTACTTGCGACTTGGCGTCTGGACGCAGCCAAGGCAGCAGGCCGGATTTACGGGCTTCAGCTTGCCTTTGCACAAGCTGGTGCGAGAACGTGATCGGTGCTGGCATCAGCACGTCGGTTTCGTTGCTGGCGTAACCGAACATCAGGCCCTGGTCACCGGCACCCTGATCTTCAGGCTTGGCGCGGTCGACACCCTGGTTGATGTCAGGGGACTGCTTGCCGATGATGTTCATCACGCCGCAGGTCGCACCGTCGAAGCCGACGTTGGAGCTGGTGTAGCCGATGTTGGTGATCACGTCACGAACGATCTGCTCCAGGTCAACCCAGGCCGATGTGGTGACTTCGCCGGCGATGATTGCCACGCCCGTTTTCACCAGAGTCTCGCACGCCACACGGGCGAACTTGTCTTCAGCAATGATGGCGTCCAGTACCGCATCAGAAATCTGATCGGCGATTTTGTCCGGATGCCCTTCAGACACGGACTCGGAGGTGAAAAGGGAGTATTCGCTCATCTCGATTTTTTCCTGAAATTACCGATGGTGAGTGTCGCCAGCCGGCCGCTGAAAATGGCGGACCTGAATCTGGAAACCATTACGTAAGCCTACATAGAGGCTTTCCCCGGGAACGAGTCCCGCAGCGGTGGCCCAACGGGCCAGGTCGTCCTGTTCAAACCCCAGCCAGAGATCACCGCAGGCCTCCTTGGCCCAACTCTGGTTGTGGCTGCATAACTCTGTCACTAACAGGCTACCGCCTGGTTGCAGCAAATTGGCCATGTGCTTGAGCGCATCGGCCGGTGCGGCGAAGTGGTGCAGCACCATGTTCAATACAACGCAATCGGCCCGGAGGCTCACACCGTTCAAAGCATCGGCCAGTTGCAGGCTGACGTTGGTCAGCATCTGGCGTTCACACACCTGTCGCGCCAGTTCGAGCATCGCCTGGCTGTTGTCCAGCGCCGTTACCTGAGTGAAGCGGCGTGCCAGTTCCGGTAGAAAAGCACCGTCTCCGGGGCCGACCTCAATGGCTGTAGCGCTTTCGTTGAAGCTCAGCTTGTCGAGCAAGGCCACCACGCTATCGCGGTATTGCGGCAGGCCGGCGATCAAGTCTTGCTGGGCGCGAAACTTCTCCGCGACCCGTGAGAAAAAGTCCTGACTGGCCGCCGCCCTTTGTCCGTGAACCTGAGCGATCCGCGACTGCACATCGGCAGGCAGGGTCAGCTCGTCCACCTCTTCGAGCAAGGCCGTGTGCAGTTTGCCGCCCAGCATTTCGGTGTGGGGCAGGGCGCGACGGTAGAAAATCGCGTTGCCTTCACGGCGGGTCGCTACCAGGTCGGCCTGGGCCAATACCTTGAGGTGATGGCTCATGCCGGACTGGCCGATACCGAAGATCTGCGCCAGTTCAAGCACGCCAAACGAATCGTTGGCCAGCGCGCGCAAAACATTCAGCCGCAGAGGATCGCCAGCGGCCTTGCACAAGGCCGCCAATTCATCGCAATCGTCATGGCGAATGGAAGGCACACGTAAATTCATAAGGCCGGCAGTCTAGTCATGCGCCGGAAGCACCGCAAGAGCAATATCAAAAAGTTTTGATATTGCTCGATAGATGGCACTTCTTAACGTTAGCTTCAGTCAACAAACGAGTGGCGGAAAGGTTTCACCAGCCGAATCCGTCGTTATCGATTGGAAAAACGCCTTCAGATGACTATCTGTCATTGCCCCGAGGCGGCTCGGTGAGGGAAAATGCTCGCCTTTTTTCCGTTTCGTTTTATTCACTCTCGATTCAGAACCCGCAGGAGAACAGCGATGCCTAGCCGTCGTGAGCGTGCCAACGCCATTCGTGCCCTCAGCATGGATGCCGTGCAAAAAGCCAACAGCGGCCACCCCGGTGCCCCTATGGGTATGGCGGATATTGCCGAAGTGCTTTGGCGCGACTACCTCAAGCACAACCCGAGCAATCCATCGTTCGCCGACCGTGACCGCTTCGTGCTGTCCAACGGTCATGGCTCGATGCTGATCTACTCGCTGCTGCACCTGACCGGCTACGACCTGTCGATCGAAGACCTGAAGCAGTTCCGCCAGCTGCACAGCCGCACACCGGGTCACCCGGAGCTCGGTTACACCCCGGGTGTTGAAACCACCACCGGTCCACTGGGCCAGGGCCTGGCCAACGCCGTGGGTTTTGCCCTGGCTGAAAAAGTCATGGCGGCGCAATTCAACCGTCCCGGCCACAACATTGTCGATCACCACACCTACGTGTTCCTGGGTGATGGCTGCATGATGGAAGGCATTTCCCATGAAGTCGCTTCCCTGGCCGGCACCCTGGGCCTGGGCAAGCTGATCGCCTTCTACGACGACAACGGCATCTCCATCGACGGCGAAGTCGAAGGCTGGTTCACCGATGACACGCCCAAGCGTTTCGAATCCTACAACTGGCAAGTGATCCGCAATGTCGACGGTCACGACCCGGAAGAGATCAAAATCGCGATCGATACCGCTCGTAAAAGTGATCAGCCAACCCTGATCTGCTGCAAGACCACCATCGGCTTCGGTTCGCCGAACAAGCAAGGCAAGGAAGATTGCCACGGCGCCCCGCTGGGTGACGCGGAAATCGCCCTGACCCGTGCCGCGCTGAAGTGGAACCACGGCCCGTTCGAAATCCCGGCCGACATCTATGCCGAGTGGGATGCCAAGGAAGCCGGCCGCGCGGTCGAAGCCGAGTGGGACCAGCGTTTCGCAGCCTACTCCGCGGCCTTCCCGACCGAAGCCAACGAACTGATTCGTCGTCTGAGCGGTGAGCTGCCGGCTGACTTCTCCGAAAAAGCCGATGCTTATATCGCCGAAGTCGCTGCCAAGGGCGAAACCATCGCCAGCCGTAAAGCCAGCCAGAACGCCCTGAACGCGTTCGGCCCGCTGCTGCCTGAATTCCTTGGCGGTTCGGCTGACCTGGCCGGTTCCAACCTGACCTTGTGGAAAGGCTGCAAAGGCGTCACCGCTGAAGACGCCAGCGGCAACTACATGTACTACGGTGTGCGCGAGTTCGGCATGACCGCGATCATGAACGGCGTTGCCCTGCACGGTGGCCTGGTGCCTTACGGCGCGACCTTCCTGATGTTCATGGAATACGCCCGCAACGCCGTGCGCATGTCGGCCCTGATGAAGCAGCGTGTGATCCACGTCTATACCCACGACTCCATCGGTCTGGGCGAAGACGGCCCGACTCACCAGCCAATCGAGCAACTGGCCAGCCTGCGCTGCACGCCGAACCTCGACACCTGGCGCCCGGCCGACGCCGTTGAATCGGCGGTGTCCTGGAAGTATGCGCTGGAGCGTAAAGACGGCCCTTCGGCCCTGATCTTCTCGCGTCAGAACCTGCAGCACCAAACCCGCAACGCCCTGCAGATCGCCGACATCAACCGTGGCGGTTACGTGTTGAAGGACTGCGCCGGCGAGCCTGAGCTGATCCTGATCGCCACCGGTTCGGAAGTCGGCCTGGCCGTTCAGGCCTTCGACAAACTCACCGAGCAAGGCCGCAAGGTGCGTGTGGTTTCCATGCCTTGCACCAGTGTGTTCGATGCTCAGGACGCCGGTTACAAGCAATCGGTTCTGCCGTTGCAGGTCAGTGCCCGTATCGCCATCGAAGCTTCCCACGCCGACTACTGGTACAAGTACGTCGGCCTGGAAGGTCGCGTGATCGGCATGACCACCTACGGCGAATCGGCGCCTGCGTCTGCCTTGTTCGAAGAGTTCGGCTTCACCCTGGAAAACATCCTGGGTCAGGCTGAAGAGCTGCTGGAAGACTAAAACACAGCGCGGCGGTTTCAGGACTGCCGCGAACTCCTGTAGGAGCGAGCCTGCTCGCGATGGTCGTTAACGATAACGCTGGGTGCCTGGATGCCCGCGCTGTCTGGGCCACCATCGCGAGCAGGCTCGCTCCTACAAGGGTTGTGTTGTTAACGAGAATTCGTTTGCCTGCGTCTATCGAGAACCCCCATGCCTCAACCGCGTCCCTACAAAGTTGCACTCAACGGCTACGGCCGGATTGGTCGTTGCGTCTTGCGTGCGTTGTTCGAGCGAGGCGAGAAGGCCGGGTTTGAAATTGTCGCGATCAACGATCTGGCCGACATGGCCAGCATCGAATACCTGACACGCTTCGACTCCACCCACGGGCGCTTTCCCGGTGAGGTGAAGGTCGACGGTGATTGTCTGCATATCAATGGCAACTGCGTGAAGGTCCTGCGCAGTGCCACCCCCGAAGGCATCGATTGGGCGTCGCTGGGCGTCGATCTGGTGCTGGAATGCTCTGGTGCTTACCACACCCGTGCGGACGGCCGGCGCTTTCTCGATGCCGGCGCGCCGCGTGTGTTGTTTTCCCAGCCGATGGCCAGCGAGTCGGATGTCGACGCCACCATCGTCTACGGCGTGAACCAGGATTGCCTGACCGGCGACGAGCTGTTGGTGTCCAACGCCTCCTGCACCACCAACTGCGGCGTGCCGCTGTTGCGCTTGCTGGACCAGGCTATCGGCCTGGAGTACGTATCGATCACCACCATTCACTCGGCCATGAACGATCAGCCGGTGATCGACGCCTATCACCATGAGGACCTGCGCCGCACCCGTTCGGCGTTCCAGTCGGTGATTCCGGTGTCCACCGGTCTGGCGCGCGGTATCGAACGCCTGTTGCCGGAACTTGCCGGGCGAATTCAGGCCAAAGCCGTACGTGTGCCGACGGTTAACGTGTCTTGTCTCGATATTACGATGCAGACCGTGAGTGATACCGACGCCACCGAGGTCAACCGGATCCTGCGCGAGGCTGCCACCAGCGGCCCGCTCAAAGGCCTTCTGGCCTATACCGAGTTGCCCCACGCAAGCTGTGACTTTAACCATGACCCACATTCGGCGATCGTCGATGCCAGTCAGACCCGCGTTTCTGGCCCTCGGCTGGTGAACATCCTGGCCTGGTTCGACAACGAATGGGGTTTTGCCAACAGAATGCTGGATGTTGCAGAGCACTATCTGCAAACAGCGACTCCAACAACTGCTCTCTAAATCAGTAACCCAGGAAATGCGACCCATGACCGTGTTGAAGATGTCCGACCTCGATCTGCAAGGTAAGCGCGTACTGATCCGCGAAGACCTCAACGTCCCAGTCAAGGACGGTGTAGTCACCAGCGATGCGCGAATCCTGGCTTCGCTGCCGACCATCAAGCTGGCCCTGGAAAAAGGCGCGGCAGTGATGGTTTGCTCGCACCTTGGCCGTCCGACCGAAGGCGAATTCTCCGCCGAGAACAGCCTCAAGCCAGTCGCCGACTACCTGAGCAAGGCTCTGGGTCGTGAAGTGCCGCTGGTAACCGACTACCTGGGCGGCGTCGACGTCAAAGCCGGCGACGTCGTGCTGTTCGAAAACGTGCGCTTCAACAAGGGCGAGAAAAAGAACGTCGATGAACTGGCCAAGCAATACGCGGCCCTGTGCGACGTGTTCGTGATGGACGCCTTCGGTACCGCGCACCGTGCCGAGGGTTCGACCCACGGCGTGGCCAAGTTCGCCAAGGTGGCTGCCGCTGGCCCGCTGCTGGCCGCAGAACTGGACGCACTGGGCAAGGCCCTGGGCGCCCCGGCTCAACCAATGGCTGCCATCGTTGCCGGCTCCAAGGTGTCGACCAAACTCGACGTGCTGAACAGCCTGAGCCAGATCTGCGACCAGTTGATCGTTGGCGGCGGCATTGCCAACACCTTCCTGGCGGCTGCCGGTCACCCGGTCGGCAAATCCCTGTACGAGCCAGACCTGCTGGACACCGCCCGCGCCATTGCCGCCAAGGTCAGCGTTCCGCTGCCAGTGGACGTGGTGGTTGCCAAGGAGTTCGCCGAAAGCGCCGCGGCCACTGTGAAGCTGATCGCTGACGTCGCTGCCGATGACATGATTCTGGACATCGGTCCTCAGACCGCAGCGAATTTCGCCGAACTGCTGAAATCGTCGAAAACCATCCTGTGGAACGGCCCGGTTGGCGTATTTGAATTCGACCAGTTCGGAAACGGTACCAAGGTGCTGGCCCAGGCCATCGCGGACAGCGCGGCGTTCTCCATCGCTGGCGGCGGCGACACCCTGGCGGCCATCGACAAGTATGGCGTTGCCGAGCAAATCTCCTACATTTCTACCGGCGGCGGCGCGTTCCTCGAGTTCGTCGAAGGCAAGGTACTGCCAGCCGTTGAAGTCCTGGAAAGCCGGGCCAAGGCCTGAGGCCGTCCGTTTGACCAGGCAGGGAGTGTTTACATGGTCAAGACGTTAGCGCTGTTGATCGTCGCGGGTTCGCTGGCAGCTTGCGGGAGTAACCCGAAAGCCACGCCGGAGCCTGCGCCGGCTGCGCCACAGAATGGCTGTTACCAGGCCGACTGGCAGGCGGAAACCAATCCGGTACTCAACAAGCGCTCCGGGCCTGACGGTCTGGACAAATATGAGACACGGACCCTCGCCAAGGAACATGGCTGTCCTTGACGGGTCTGACTCTTTACCCAGTGCCGGTGGCGTGTGCTGTCGGCCGAGGAACACGGATGAAAGGTTTTATCGCCATTACGGCGCTGGCTTTGCTGGCCGGATGCACTAATTTGAACCCGTTCCAGTCGTCCGCTGCGGCCGACAACTGGACCACCTGGACTTGCGATAGCCAGGCCAAAGTGCTTTGGCGCTACACCGACGACAACCGCAAGGACGTCGACGTTCGCCTGGGCGGCGCCGATCAGGTCTATCGCTTGAAGCAGGAGCCGGGCGCGTCGGGTTCGCTGTACAGCAACGACATGCTGGCGTTTCACGTGAAGGGTGAGGAAGGCCTGGTTTACTGGGTCGCCACCAATGATTTGATTGGCCGCGGTTGTAAAGCGCAATAACTGACACGACACGCTCCCACAGGGTTCTGTGTAGTTCATGAGATGTTGGCAATAAACACCAGATTCGCAGTCCGGGCTCAACCCCCGATCTGCAATAACTTGAATAGCCGCCGCCGCTACGGCAGGCTGGCACGATTAACGACCCTCAACCGGGAGAGACACACACAATGGCACTTATCAGCATGCGCCAGATGCTGGACCACGCAGCCGAGTTCGGCTACGGCGTTCCAGCCTTCAACGTCAACAACCTTGAGCAGATGCGCGCCATCATGGAAGCCGCTGACAAGACTGACTCCCCGGTGATCGTCCAGGCTTCGGCCGGTGCTCGCAAATACGCCGGTGCGCCGTTCCTGCGTCACCTGATCCTGGCGGCAATCGAAGAATTCCCGCACATCCCGGTGTGCATGCACCAGGACCACGGCACCAGCCCTGACGTCTGCCAGCGCTCCATTCAACTGGGCTTCAGCTCGGTGATGATGGACGGTTCCCTGGGCGAAGACGGCAAGACCCCTACCGACTACGACTACAACGTGCGCGTTACCCAACAAACCGTGGCCATGGCTCACGCCTGTGGCGTTTCGGTAGAAGGCGAACTGGGCTGCCTGGGTTCGCTGGAAACCGGTATGGCCGGTGAAGAAGACGGTATCGGCGCTGAAGGCGTTCTGGATCACAGCCAGATGCTGACCGACCCGGAAGAAGCTGCCGATTTCGTCAAGCGCACTCAGGTCGATGCCCTGGCCATCGCCATCGGCACCAGCCACGGCGCCTACAAGTTCACCAAGCCGCCTACCGGTGACGTGCTGGCGATCGACCGCATCAAGGAAATCCACAAGCGCATTCCGAACACTCACCTGGTGATGCACGGTTCGTCTTCGGTTCCGCAAGAGTGGCTGGCGATCATCAACCAGTACGGCGGCGATATCAAAGAGACCTACGGCGTACCGGTTGAAGAAATCGTCGAAGGTATCAAGCACGGCGTGCGTAAGGTCAACATCGACACCGACCTGCGCCTGGCCTCCACCGGTGCGATGCGCCGCCTGATGGCCACCAACCCGAGCGAGTTCGACCCACGTAAATTCTTTGGCGCCACCGTGACCGCCATGCGTGACGTGTGCATCGCCCGTTACGAAGCTTTTGGCACCGCGGGCAACGCTTCGAAGATCAAGCCGATCTCTCTGGAAGCGATGTTCCAGCGTTACCTGAAAGGTGAGTTGAACGCTAAGGTCAACTAAGCCCTGAGCGTTCCAGCTCCATAAAAAACCCGCAGAAATGCGGGTTTTTTTATGGGTGATAATTCAGGGGGCGACGCGGTCTTTATTTATCGTGATCAATATCCAGCTTGCTGAATGTCACTTTCCCGCCTTCAGTGGTGTACCCGGTGTTGTCCTGCACATACACCCCGGCCTTGAAGTACAACGGCTTGTCGCGCCATTTCGCGCTGATGATGGTGTCCCACTGGTAACCCGCGGCACTGATGCCCAGCGCGCCGCCGGGGCTGAGGTGGATGAGGTAGGAAAACTCGCGGTCCAGTTTCACGCCGGTGGCGATGGTGATGACCCGGCCCGTGTCGTCATCGGGGTGCATGCGCACTTTGGCGACGATGTTGCCGGTCTGGGTGGTTGTCTTGTATTGATACTCCACTTTCACCATGGGCTTCTGGCTTTGATAGGCGTGGATCTGACCGATGACGATCTTGCCCGAGCTCGGCACCTGGTTGACTGCCAGGGTAGCGCGCAGGAAATTGTCGGCGTCCGGGTAGTACCAGTTTTTCAGGGTGCCGTTGCTGTAAGTTTCCCGCAGTTCGGTGCGGGGGTATTTGGCATTTTCGGTTCGGGTGCCGGTCACCGGGGACCAGAAAAACAATGTGCCGGTGTCGGAGTGGAAGTATTGATCCTTGAAGCCGTTCACCAGTTTGGAGGTTTCAACGGTGTACGGCGGATTGCCGACAGGAACGCTGAGGTTCCAGGATGCGAGGTCGATCATGGGTAAAGCTTCCAGGGGTTTTGCAGTACGGGCGTACCAGAAGCTCTAGCACGGGCCTTTGAGGGCGCTCTTTATAAGCGTAGAAAGCCTTGTTGTTAATGCTGGCCAGACAAAATGGGTGAAGTCAAAATCCTGTTAAAAGGCCATCCTCGCCGGTTTTAGCGGCCTCCAGATGTTACCGTTAGTCGGCAAACTAACGCATTGGTTAAATGATGGCGTACTGACACCTACTGCTTTAGTAGAACCCGGACTAGAGTGATGGCACAGTATCTGTCCGGTTTTCACGAGAAACCGGCCTGACGTCCCGAACAAAGAGAAGCAGCATGGAATGCGCGCACCCCCCGCCAGATGAAGGCCGTTCAACGTTATTAATTGTCGACGATTACCCTGAGAACCTGCTCAGCATGCGCGCGTTGTTGCAGCGCCAGGACTGGCAGGTCATGACCGCTGCCTCGGGTTTTGAAGCGCTCAGTCTGTTGCTTGAACACGATATCGATCTGGTGCTGCTGGATGTGCAGATGCCGGGCATGGACGGTTTTGAAGTGGCGCGCCTGATGCGTGGCAGTCAGCGGACCCGGCTGACGCCGATCATTTTCCTGACCGCCACTGAGCAGTCCCAGGATGCGGTGATCAAGGGCTACGCCAGTGGTGCAGTGGATTACCTGTTCAAACCGTTTGACCCGCAAATTCTCAAGCCCAAGGTCCAGGCGCTGCTGGAACACCAGCGCAATCGCCGGGCCTTGCAGCGTCTGAGTCTTGATCTGGAGGCCGCTCGCGCTTTCAATGCCTCGGTGCTGGACAACGCCGCCGAGGGTATTTTGGTGGTCGATGAGGGAGGTCAGATCTGCTTTGCCAACCCGGCGATGTCGCGCCTGCTCAATGCCACAGTACAAGAACTTCAAGGCCGGGCGTTTCTGGATTTTCTGCAAAAGCCGCACATCCCGAACTGGGCCACTTCGGACTTGCTGGCCGGTTACAAGCGCGGTGAAACCCTGCGTTTGCACGATGCGTCGCTGCGCACCGCGCCCGGGCAGCTGGTGCCCGTGGCACTGTCCTGCGCGCCTTTGCCTGCCGAGCAACACGCCATGGTGGTCACGGTGCTGGACATGTCGGTGGTACGCCACCTGCATCAGCAACTCGAATTTCAGGCAGTCACCGACCCGCTGACCGGGCTGCTTAACCGCCGTGGTTTTTACCAGACCGTGGAAAATCTTTTGCTGCGAGGCGAACGCAGCGACAGTGCCTGGGTCCTGTTGTATCTGGACCTCGACGGCTTCAAACGGGTCAATGATTCCCTCGGCCACGATGCAGGTGATCGGGTGCTGCGCTGGGTGTCCGAGCAGTTGAAGGCTTGCCTGCGGCCCTTCGACATTCTGGCGCGTATGGGCGGCGATGAATTCACCGCATTGCTGGACCTGGAATTCCCCGAGCAGGCTGCCAAGATTGCCGAAAAATTGATCGAGCGAGTCTCGATCTGTCAGCAAATCGACGGCCTGGATATCGCCTTGGGTGCCAGCATCGGCATCGCCACGTACCCGGATTGCGGGGCCAATCTGGACGGTTTACTGCGGGCTTCCGACATCGCGATGTACGAGGCCAAGCGCGCCGGTCGCCAACAATATCGTTTCTACGATCATGAAATGAATGGCCGGGCACGCTCGCGGCTGATGCTTGAAGAAAGCGTGCGTACGGCCATCGAGAACCGTGATTTCAATCTGGTCTATCAACCGCAGGTGGCCATCGCCGACGGGCAGATTCGCGGTTTCGAAGCCTTGTTGCGTTGGCAGCACCCGAGCGTCGGTGATGTTCCGCCGGGACTGTTTTTACCGTTGCTGGAAGAGGCGCGATTGATCAGTCGCCTGGGCAGCTGGATTTACCAGCGCGGTGCCGGGCAACGCAAAGCCTGGGAAGCACTGTTTGCCGAGGATCTGGTGTTGGGCGTCAGTTTGAGCGGCACCCAGTTCGCCATGCCCAATCTGGTCACCGAATTGCGCCAGGTACTGGAGCGGCATGGCTTGCAACCCCGACACCTTGAAGTAGAGGTCACGGAAGAAGCCTTGACACATAACCCGGAAGAAACCCGCAAACAACTGCGTTTGCTGCGTAACCTGGGCGTCAGGGTGGCGCTCGACGATTTCGGTTCCGGGCAGTGTTCGCTGGCGCATTTGCGCGATCTGGAACTGGATACGCTCAAGCTCGATCGTCATTTGATCGCGCGGCTGCCGGAGTCTTCACGGGACGCAGCGCTGGTGCGCAATGTGATCGAGCTGTGCAAGCAGTACGGCATGTTGGTGATCGCCGAAGGCGTGGAAACCATGGCGCAATATGAATGGCTGCAAGCCAATGGCTGTGAGTATGTGCAGGGTTTTCTGGTAGCGCGGCCGATGATGGCCGAGGACACCGGTCACTTCGTGCAGCCCTTCGACTGGAGCGCGCTGACCCGCTGAATTCGCTACACTGGCCATCTTTCCGTCCTTTGTGTTGCCTTTGCGATGACCGCGTTGAAATACCTCCAGGCCTATCCCGCTTCGTTGCAGGATCAGGTACGCCAACTGATCGACGACGGTCGGCTGGGTGACTACTTGAGCAAGCGCTACCCGCAAAAGCACGGGGTGCAGAGCGACAAGGCGTTGTATACCTACGCCCTGGAACTCAAACAGGAATACCTGCGTAACGCCCCGGCCATCGACAAGGTGCTGTTCGACAACCGGCTGGACCTGACCCACCGCGCCCTTGGCCTGCATACCACGATCTCACGGGTGCAGGGCGGCAAGCTCAAGGCCAAGAAGGAAATCCGCATCGCCTCGCTGTTCAAGGAGGCGCCCTCCGAGTTTCTGAAAATGATCGTGGTTCACGAGTTGGCGCATTTCAAGGAATCCGATCACAACAAGGCGTTCTACAAGTTGTGCGAACACATGCTGCCGGGTTATCACCAGGTGGAGTTCGATGTGCGGGTGTACCTGACCTGGCGGGATATGCAATCTTTCGAGGAGCATAAATGGACGTAAGCAAGACCAAGAGCAGCTTCTATCGTCGTTTGTATGTGGCGTACCTGATCGACAGCGGGCTGGCCAGCAGTGTTCCGGCATTGACCGAGGTCACCGGAATGCCACGGCGCACGGCCCAGGACACCATCGCCGCGCTGGCGGATCTGGATATCGTTTGTGAGTTCGAACAGGAAGAGGGCGCGCGAAATCACGCCGGGCGTTATCGGATTCGTGGCTGGGGGGCGATTGATCGGGGATGGATCGAGCGTAATCTTCGGCAAATCAAGGCGGTGCTGGAGTACCCCTGAATATTTCAGCGACGATTCGACTTGCCAGCGATAGGGTCCTTACTGACGACGCATCCCGATGTGCGGAATACCATCCTCGACGAATTCCTCACCCGCCACTTCAAACCCGTACCGCCCGTAATATCCCTGCAAATGCGCCTGGGCCGAGAGATAGATCGGCATGTCGGGCCAGTACTTCTCCGCTTGTTTCAGCGCCTGGGCCATCAACTCATGCCCCAGCCCGGTGCCTCGTGCCTGTGGTGCAATGATTACCCGGCCGATCACCACGTCGCCACCCTGTAATTCGGGATCGAGCAACCGCAGGTACGCCACCAGGCGATCCCCATCCCAAGCCATCAAATGACAGGTATCACCTTCCAGATCCTGGCCATCGATGTCCTGATAGACGCATTTCTGCTCGACGACGAACACTTCGGCACGCAGCTGCAGAATGGCATATAGCTGCTCCTTGCCCAGATCGCTGTGGTGTTTGCAGACCCATTCGATTGTCATGTCCTGATTCCTTGAAAACGTCCCTGTGATGGTAAGCGCCCCGGCGATGGATGTCTTTATGGCGCAGAAATCTGTGACAAAGACCAAAATGCCATCATTCATATCGCGCGTCTGTGTCTTCTTTGTGTAATCTGGAATCAAGCGATGTGCTGGCTTCAATGAGCTAACGTTTAATGCCTGGGTGTGCCGGTAAGGGGCTTGGAGTTTTAGCTGAAAACACGTCGGGCAGCCCGCCCGCTAAGGATTTTCTAGCATGCCGCGTTTGCATCGAGCCTTTGCTTTGATTGGATTGCTGTTGCTCATTCAGGACGCGGCGGCGGAAAAGCTGCGCCTGGTGGCCGATGCCTGGCCGCCCTTTACCGATGCCACGCTGGTCAATGGTGGCCTGGCCACCGAGATTGTCAGTACCGCGCTGGCGCGGGCCGGTTATGCCAGTGATTTCGAGCAGGTGCCCTGGGCGCGGGCGTTGCTCGGTGTGGGTGAGGGGCGATACGACGTGCTGGTCAATGCCTGGTACACCGACGAGCGCACCAAGCTCGGCCAGTTTTCCAGCGAGTATCTGATCAACCGTGTGCGCTTTATCAAGCGTAAAGACGCGCCGATCGAATTCAACAATCTGCAGCAACTGCACACCTACCCGGTTGCGGTGGTGCGTGGTTACGCCTATTCGCCGGCGTTCGATGAAGATGCGTCGTTGCAGAAGGTTCCTGTACACAGCTTCGCCATGGCCGTGCGAATGGTCGCCGCCGATCGGGTCAAACTGACCCTGGAAGATGAATACGTCGCGCGTTATTACCTGGCCCGTGAATCCGCCAAGGTGCGCAATGCCGTGGAATTCCTGCCCAAGCCGCTGAGCGAGAACAGCCTGCACATCCTGGTCAGCCTGAAGAACCCCAAGCATGAGCAGATTGTCGCCGGTTTCGACCGGGAGATTGCCAAAATGAAGGCGGATGGGAGTTACGAGCGGTTGATGAAGCAGCATGGGATGTAGGTTGAAAGCAGCTTCAAGCCTCAAGCCTCAAGCGGCAAGTTGGTTGTTTTGCAGTTCGGTGAAAGTGGTGTCTGCACTGGCGCCATCGCCGCATCGCCGCATCGCCGCGATGGCGTCCGGTCAGGCGCTACACATCCTCGCCCGCATCCTTGATGAGGTGCGCCGCCAACGTCCGCAACGGCCCCAGTTGTCGGCAGATCAACGCCAGTTGCGTTTGCACCAGCCGCTGGCCTTCGTCGATTTCATCGGGCATCTGCTCCAGCTTATTGGCCAGCGCTTCTTCCTCATCGCTCTGAATCGCGATGGTGGATTTGCTCGCAAGGCCTTGTGCGATTTCGTCGATGCTGGCCGCCAGTTTTACGCCGGCCCCTTCGATCAAATGTTCACGCACTTCCGATGGCAGCTGGGTTTCGCGGTGCGCACCAAGGCCTGACAAGTAACTGAGCAGCGTGTGCGACAACACCAGAAAACGGAAACCCACATCCGCTTCCTTACGGAAATGCCCCGGCTCCATCAGCATGTTGGCCAGTGTGGTCGACAGCGCCGCATCGGCGTTGTGCGCGTTGCGCCGCGCCAGGCGATACGCCAGGTCATCGCTCTTACCGGCGGCGTATTGCTGCATGATCTGGCGCAGGTAAACACTGTTGCAGGTCAGGGTATTGGCCAGCACTTTGTTCAGGCGTCGACCCTGCCAGTCCGGCAGGAATAGAAAAACCGCGAGACCGGCGATCAGGCTGCCGAGCAAGGTATCGAACAACCGTGGCAGGAACAGCCCGTAACCGTCGCCCACCTGATTGAAGCAAAACAGCACCATCAGGGTAATTGCCGCCGTCGCCAGGGTGTAACGGGTGGTGCGGTTGGTAAAGAACACCACTCCGGCGGCAATCGCAAAGCTCGACTGGATCAACGGGTTGGGAAACAGGTCGAACAGCGCCCAAGCCAGGGTCAGGCCGATGGCTGTGCCAACGATCCGCTGGCCGAGTTTGCGCCGGGTAGCGCCGTAGTTCGGCTGACAGACAAAGAGCGTCGTCAGGATGATCCAGTAGCCCTGGGACGGGTGGATCAAATGCACCATCGCATAACCGATGCTCAAGGCCAGGGGCAGGCGCAGGGCATGGCGGAACAGCAGCGAAGTTGGCGTCAGTTGCGTACGCAGGCGCACCCAGACGTCCTTGAGATTGCGGGGTGAGCGGTCGAGCAGGCTGCTGTCGGTGGCGTCGGCCAGGGCATCGGGGTTGCTGGCATCGCTAAGTAAACGGTCGAGGGTGCCAAGGTTCGCCGCCAGCGCCCGCAACGAGCGCAGCAAGCCGCGCCAGGCCGGGTTGCTCTGGATGCGCAGGTGTTCGAGGGAGGCGTGAAGGTCGCTCAGGGCTTCGGCGAAGCTGGCGTCATAGACGAACGGCTGGCGCATCTGGATCGACTCGGCCAGCGCCCGGCAGGCTTTCCCTTGCTGGCGCAACAGGCGCTGGCAGCGGAACAGCACGTCGCTGTGGAAGAACGCTTCGGCCAGGGCGTTGTAAGGGTAGTGCGAGGAGCTGGCGCGCTCGTGGATGTCCTGGGCGAGGAAGTACAGCTTCAGATAGCGGCTGACTTTCGAGCCCGGGCGACCGTTGCCCACGCGGTGGAGAATGATCTCCTTGGCGGCGTTGAGTGCGGCGACCACGCGACCGTTCTGCTGGGCCAGCTCCAGTCGCCGTGCTTCCACGTCCATCTGCCGGACCGGTTCGAACAGCGCCGACTTCAACTTCAGGTAATAACCCAGCTCCCGGAACAGTTTCGCCAGGCTCTGCTGCACCGGTTGATTGGAAAACAGCGCCTGCCACAACACCGAGAGCAGGCCGTACCAGGCCGCACCGGCCACCAGCAGCACCGGCTCATGCCAGACATCGGTCACCGCGCCGCCGCGCTGATCCACGCCGATCATGGTGTAGACCGACAGAATCAGTGTCGCCGAGGCAATCGCGCCATAGCGTTCGCCCAGGGCGCCGAGCATGGTCAGGCAGAAGGCGGCGAGGGCGAAGGCGATGATGAAAAAGATGGGGTAGGGGAACAGCAGTTCGACCGACAGTGCGGCGACCAGGAAACACACCAGCGTCACGGCCAGCGCGTTGAGGCGGCCTTGCCAACTGTCGTCGGTCTCGGCCAGGGCGCTGGCGATAATCCCCAGGAACAACGGGATCAGCAGCCCCATTTCATCCTGATACCAACACAGCGCCATGATGCCGGTCAGGGCGATGAACACCCGCACGCTGTAGCTGAATTTATCCAGCGCCCAAAGGCGGCGTAGAGACTGACTGAACGAGGTCGATGACATGAAATGCGAAGGCCTTCCGAGGCGATGCCGCTAAATTGAGCCAGTAATGACGCCGACGCAATGGCGGCGATCACATCTGACAGCAAAATCTGTTCCTTTACCGAACAACCCCCCCTCAATTTTTCAGACAGGCAAAGAAGCCTGTGGGAGCTGGCTTGCCAGCGAAGGCGGTCTGACAGTCAACACAGATGCTGGATGTACTGACCTCATCGCTGGCAAGCCAGCTCCCACAGGGATTGCATTTCACATTAGAGAAATGTGGGGTCAGACGTACTGCGCAGCTGCGTAGCCGGACGCCCACGCCCACTGGAAATTGAACCCGCCCAGATGCCCGGTCACGTCCAGCACTTCGCCGATGAAGTACAAGCCAGGGCTTTTCAGCGATTCCATGGTCTTGGATGACACCTCGTTGGTATTCACCCCGCCCAGGGTCACTTCGGCGGTGCGGTAGCCTTCGGTACCGGCCGGCACGACTTTCCAGCTCGCCAGTTTTTCGGCGATGTCCGCCAGTTCCGCGTGGGTGTATTGCTTCATCGGTTTGGAGACAAACCAGCTATCCGCCAGCAGGTTGGCCATCTTCTTGGTGAAGATTTCACCGAGCAGGGTTTTCAGCTCGCTGTTAGGGCGTTCGGCTTGCTGTTGTTGCAGCCAGGCGGGTACGTCGTGGTCTGGCAGCAGGTTGATTTCGACGGTGTCGCCTGATTCCCAGAACGAGGAAATCTGCAAAATCGCCGGGCCACTGAGGCCGCGGTGGGTGAACAGGATGTTCTCGCGGAAACTCTGGTCGTTGCAGCTGACCAGGCAATCCACCGATGTGCCGGACAGTTCGGTGCACAGCGCCTTGAGCTGATCGGTGATGGTGAACGGCACCAGGCCGGCGCGGGTCGGCAGCAGTTCGTGACCAAACTGCTTGGCGACCTGGTAGCCGAAGCCGGTGGCGCCCAGGGTCGGGATCGACAGGCCACCGGTGGCGATCACCAGGGACTCGCAGGTGATCTGCCCCATCGTGGTATCCAGTAAATAGCCTTTCTCAAGCTTTTCGATGGTCTGGATCGAGGTGTCCAGGTGCAGGCTGACGCCGACCTGATTGCACTCGTCGAGGAGCATTTCGAGGATGTCGCTGGATTTGTTATCGCAGAACAACTGGCCGAGCTTTTTCTCGTGGTAAGGCACGCCGTGTTTGGCCACCAGACCGATGAAGTCCCACTGGGTGTAGCGGGCCAGGGCAGATTTGCAGAAGTGCGCGTTTTGCGAGAGGAAATTGCCCGGCTCGGTGTACATATTGGTGAAATTGCAGCGACCACCGCCCGACATCAGGATTTTCTTGCCGGCCTTGTTGGCGTGGTCGAGCAACAGCACCTTGCGCCCGCGCCCGGCGGCGGTCAGCGCACACATCAACCCGGCGGCGCCAGCGCCAATGATCACGACTTCGGTAGAGCGCAAAACGGTGTCCTCACACATGAACTGGTCTGGAATGCAATCAAATGTGGGAGCTGGCTTGCCGGCGATGGCATCGACTTGGTTTCCCAGTCAGACCGAGTGATGCCATCGCCGGCAGGCCAGCTCCCACAGGGACCGCGGCGTTCTTAGAGAATACGCACGCGCAACGAGCGGCCCTTGATCTTGCCGTCGTTCAGGCGCTGCAGGGCCTGCTTGGCGACGCCTCGTTCCACGGCCACGTAGGCCTGGAAATCGAAAATCGCAATCTTGCCGACCTGGGCTCCCGGGATCCCGGCGTCACCGGTCAGTGCGCCAAGAATGTCACCCGGACGAACTTTGTCCTTGCGGCCGGCAGCGATGCACAGGGTACTCATCTGCGGCAGCAGCGGGCCGCCGCCCTTGGAGGTGAGGTTGTCCACTTGATCCCAAGTCAATGGCGTCTTCTGCAATTGTTCGATGGCTTGTGCACGCTGCGCCTCGGACGGCGCGACCAGGCTGATAGCGATGCCTTTCTCGCCGGCGCGACCGGTACGGCCGACGCGGTGGATGTGGATTTCCGAGTCGCGGGCCAATTCGACGTTGATCACCATGTCCAGGGAATCAATGTCCAGGCCGCGCGCCGCGACGTCGGTGGCCACCAGTACCGACGTACTGCGGTTGGCGAACATCGCCAGTACCTGATCGCGGTCACGCTGTTCCAGATCGCCGTGCAGGCCGACGGCGGAAATGCCTTTGGCGGTCAGGTGATCGACGGTTTCCTGAACCTGCTGCTTGGTGAAGCAGAAGGCCACGGTGGACGCTGGACGGAAGTGGCCGAGAACCTTGGTCACCGCGCTCATGCGTTCGTCCGGGGAGATCTCGTAGAAACGCTGCTCGATCTGAGTGTCGTCGTGGAACGCTTCGGCCTTCACTTGCTGCGGGTTGCGCATGAACTTCGACGCCAGCTGCTTGATGCCCACCGGGTAAGTGGCCGAGAACAGCAGGGTCTGGCGACGTTCCGGGGCCTGCATGATGATTTCTTCGATGGAATCGTAGAAACCCATGTCGAGCATGCGGTCGGCTTCGTCGAGGATCAGGGTGTTCAGGCCATGGAGTACCAGCGAACCCTTGCGCAAGTGCTGCTGGATGCGTCCCGGGGTGCCGACGATGATGTGCGCGCCATGTTCCAGCGAAGCGATCTGCGGACCGAGGGAAACGCCGCCACACAGGGTCAGGACCTTGATGTTGTCTTCGGCACGGGCCAGGCGACGGATTTCCTTGGCGACCTGGTCGGCCAGCTCGCGGGTCGGGCACAGGATCAGCGCCTGGCAACCGAAATAGCGCGGGTTGATCGGGTTCAACAAGCCGATACCGAAGGCGGCGGTCTTGCCGCTGCCGGTCTTGGCCTGGGCGATCAAGTCCATCCCCTTGAGGATCACCGGCAAGCTTTGCGCCTGGATCGGCGTCATCTGGGCATAACCGAGGGAGTCGAGGTTAGCCAGCATGGCGGCGGACAGCGGCAAAGTATTAAAAGCGGTGGCAATGGTGGTCACGGGACTGGCCTGCAAAACAAAATGTCGCGCAGTGTACCAGCCCGATGGCCATTCGCCCTAAGACTCGATGTGTTCTTCCGGACGTTTGACGCGCCGTCCGTCTTCCCGCGACAGCTGGGAGAAGATAGTCGCCGCCAGCATCGCCATGATGCCAACGGTCACGAACGTCAGCTGAAAGGCGCCCAAAACGGTCTGAACGCCATCGTTCCCGATCTCCGCCGTGAACCCGCCGAGCAGCGCTCCGGCACAGGCCACACCCAGGCTCAGGGACAGTTGCGCCACCACCGACAGCAAACTGTTGCCGCTGCTGGCGCTGGCGTCGTCGAGGTCGATCAGGGTCACGGTATTCATCGCGGTGAACTGCAACGAGTTGATCGCCCCGAGGATCGCCAGCAGGCACAGCAGCAGCCAGTACGGCGTCTGCTCGCTGACCAGGCCCATGCTCGCCAGCATGATGCCCAGCGCCAGGGTGTTGCCGGTCAGGACGATGCGGTAGCCCAGGCGCTCGATCAGCGGTCGTGCCACCCACTTGGCGATCATCGCCGCCGCGGCCAGCGGCAGCATGCTCATCCCGGCTTGCGACGGCGAATAGCCCAGCGCCACTTGCAGCAGCAACGGCACCAGAAAGGGCAGGGCGCCGCTGCCGAGGCGGGCGAAGAGGTTGCCGAGGATGCCGACGGCGAAGGTCCGGGTCTTGAACAGCGAAGGCGCGAACAAGGGGTTGTCGATATGCCCAGCGCGCAACCAGTAAGCCGCCAGGCAAGCCATGCCGCCGAACAGCAGCAACATCACCCGCAGGTGCGGCAAATGCAGTTCGCCCAGGCCTTCCATGGCGATGGTGATCAGGATCATCGCCGCCCCGAACAGCACAAAGCCAAGGCTATCGAAACGGGTGCGTTCGGAGCCGCGCAGGTCCGGGATGAATTTCCACACGGCGTAGCAACCGATTACCCCCACCGGCAGGTTGATCAGGAAGATCCAGTGCCAGGTCAGGTATTCGACCATCCAGCCGCCCATGGTTGGGCCAATCAACGGGCCCAGCAGGCCGGGGATGGTGATGAAACCCATGATGCGCACCAGCTCCGAGCGCGGGTAGGCGCGCAGCACCACCAGCCGCCCGACCGGCAGCATCAACGCGCCGCCCAGCCCCTGGATCACCCGGGCGCCGATCAGCAGGGTGAGGCTGTTCGACATGGCGCAAAGCAGTGAGCCGAGGCTGAACAGCAGAATGGCACCGAAAAAGATTTTCCGGGTGCCGAAACGATCGGCGATCCAGCCTGAAGCGGGGATCAGCAAGGCGACCGTGAGCATGTAGGCGATGATCACGCCCTGCATGCGCAGCGGGTCTTCCGCCAGGTCCGCGGCCATGGCCGGCAGGGCGGTGTTGAGGATGGTCCCGTCGAGGGATTGCATGAAGAAGGCAATGGCGACGACCCAAGGCACCCAGCGGGCGGTGACAGGGTCGAGAGGCGGGCGGTTGAGCATGGGACCTCAGGTTTTGAGTCAGAGGAAATCTTGGTGTTTCCCCAATCCCCTGTGGGAGCTGGCTTGCCAGCTCCCACAGGGGATTTGTGTTTACAGGGTCAGGGTCAACCGGCTGACCAGCGCCCCCGGCAACAACGCCGACGCCGTCGCCCGCTGGCTGTAGGTGCTGGCCGACAACAGCAACTCGCGTTCAGCGGTCAGCGCTTCCAGCTGCGAGCCCAGCAAACTGTAGGCACTGTCATCGAAGCGCATGGTGCTGACCGGCGCCTGGATCTCGCCGTTCTCGACCCAGAAGGTCGCAAACCGGGTCATGCCCGTCATACGTGCCCCCGGCTGGTCCGAGAAGTTCAGATACCACAGGTTGCTGATGTACAAACCGGTGCCCAGTTGCTTGAGAATGTCCGCCTCCGGCAGCGCCCCAGCCTGCATGTTCAAGGCGCTCGGCGATTCACCGCCGCTGGCGCCGTTGGCGGTCAGGCCATACTCGGCGGCGCTGCGTGAGCCGACCAGTTGCGCGCCGGCCCTGCCTTCAACAATCAACTTGAGATCACTGCGCGGATAGCCTTCGTCGGAGAACGCCGGGCTCAACGAACCACTGACTTTTTCATCCAGCGACACCAGCGGGCTGAAGCTTTGATCACCCCCATAGAGCTTCTGCAGCGGGCTGCTCTTGCTGGCAATCGACTGCGCCGAGAAACCACCCCAGCACAGCATGCCCATGATTTCTTCCAGCGCGGCCGGCGCCAGGTAAGCGCGGTATTGACCCGGCGCCAGGGTGCGCGTTGGTCGCCCCAGGTAGTCAAGCTGCTCGCGGGCCTGCTGGAAGCGCTTGGCAAAGCCCTCACTGCTCCAGTCGTGCCCGGCGTAGCTGGCCTTCACGGCCTGGCCGTTTTCATGGAACAGGCTGAAGTCGAAGTTGAAGCTGTTGGCCTGATGCCAGCCGAATGCCCCGGCAGAACTGGCGAAGCCACGGCTGATCGGACCTGCCGCGTAGAAACCGACCAGGTCCAGGCCTTCGGCGGCGCGGGTGATTTCGGCGACTACTTGCTCGGTATCCGGCAGTGGATGCTCTTGAACATTCTTGCTCTGCCAACCGTTGTAGTTGAGCAGCAGATAGGGGTCTTGCGGCAGCAACGGAAGGGTTTCGCGCAATTGTTGCAGGCCTTCGGCCAGGCGTTGTCGGTCCACCTGCGGATCGCCGGACAGGGTGATGTCTAGGTCGGCGTGACGGCCATCGTTGATCAGTTTCAGACTGAGGCTCGCCTGCTGGACCTGCCCGGCCTGACGCACCTTGGCGTGGTTGAAACGCACGAAGGCCGACGATTCGGCGGCATAGCCGAGGGTGAACTGTTCCGGTTCACGCAAGGCTTCGCGCAAGCCGTTGACCAAGGCCTTGAACGACTCGGCTTGAGCTTTGGACGTACTCATCAGGCGTCTCCCCCAAACACATCAACGTTGCTGAACACACAGGCCGGTGACGCATGGCCGACGCGGATCACCTGGTTCGGTTCGCCCTTGCCACAGTTCGGGGTGCCAAGGACCTTGACGGTGCCGGCATCGCCGACAGCGCTGAGGCTCTTCCAGAACTGCGCGGAAATCGCCCGGTAATTCGGGTTCTTCACCATGCCCTTGAGTTCGCCGTTCTCGATCAACTGGCCCCATTCGCAACCGAACTGGAACTTGTTGCGCGCATCGTCGATGGACCAGGAGCGGTTGGTGCTCATCAGGATGCCGTGTTCGATGTTGCCGATCAGTTGTTCCAGCGGTTGATCGCCCGGCTCGATGTTGAGGTTGGCCATGCGATCGATCGGCGGACGGTTCCAGCCGCAGGCGCGGCTGTTGGCGACGCCGTCCAGGCCTGCGCGGAATTGCGACAGCGCACCGCCCAATGGCCGAAGCAACAGGCCTTCGCGGATCAGGAATTGTTTGCTGGCGGCGGTGCCGTCGTCGTCATGGCCGTAGCTGGCGAGCTGTTCTGGAATGTCCGGGTCGAAGGTCACGTTGAGCAGTTTCGAACCGTATTGCAGGCTGCCGAAGTCTTCGGCCTTGACGAAACTGGTGCCGGCGTAATTGCGCTCGTCGCCGAGGATGCGGTCCAGTTCCAGCGGGTGGCCGATGGATTCGTGGATCTGCAGCATCATCTGGTCGGGCATCAGCAGCAGGTCGCGCGGGCCTTGTGGGGTGTTCGGCGCCAGCAGCAATTGCAGCGCCTGATCGGCGATTTTCGGGCCGGCACCGAACAGGCCGCAGCGACTGATCACATCAAAGCCGCCCTGTTGGCCGAAGTTCTCGCGGCCCAAGGTGCGGGTCTGGCTGTCGTTGCCGTCGTAGGCGGTGACTTCCAGGCCGGGATAGACGAAGCGCTGAGCCTGGCGCAGTTCGGCGCCTGCGGTATTGAGGTAGATCTGCTCGACGCGGGTGATGCCGATGCTCACCTGCCAGTTCACCAGGCGCTCGTCCTTGGGCACGGCGGCGGATTCGGCGCCGAGCAGTTGATAGCAATCGCTCAGGGATGGGAACGGCTGGTCGAGGTTGGGCGAGAAGTAATCGGCGCGGTCGCTGGAAACGGCGTGTTCGCGCAGGTCCAGCAGGGCGTGGGGCTTGAGTCGACGGGCCTGCTGTTCGGCGCGTTCGAGGGCGGCCTGCAAGCCCTGTTGCGACAGGTCATTGGTGGCGGCATAGGCTTCGACACCGTTGACCCGTACGGTCAGCATCGCGCCTTCGTCACGGCGCAGGCTCGGCGGTTCTGCCACGTTCTTGCGCACCGACAGGTACTGGCCGGACTCGCGCACATAACGCAGGGAAAAGAATTCAGCGCCCGTGCGCAAGGCAGCGAAGCGCTGCTTGAGCTGGGGGTGGAAATCGAACATTCGGGAACCTCCTTGTGATGGAGTGACGGCGGAGCGGTGCTGCAAGGAGAGGGGTGAAACGATTGCGTGGCGCTAGAGTAGGCCTGCGTGGGGGGAGGATCAAGTGAAGAGAGGTGTGAGAGGAATTACTGTGCATCAGGGAGAGGTGTGTTGATTTGTATGGCCTCATCGCTGGCAGGCCAGCTCCCACATTGGTTTTTCGGTGTTCACAAAATATGTGTTCACTACCGATCCCCTGTGGGAGCTGGCCTGCCAGCGATTGGCCGTGACGCGGTGTAGAGACTTACGCCGTCTGGCTCACTTCGCGCACCGGCTTGCCCTTCACCGGTGCATCACCGGCCACATAGTAGGTGGCCTTGCTGCGCGGCAATGGCTGGCGGCCACGGATCTTGTCGGCGATTTTCTCGGCCATCATGATCGTCGGCGCATTCAGGTTACCGGTGGTGATGATCGGCATGATCGAGGCATCGACCACGCGCAGGCCTTGCATGCCATGCACGCGACCTTCGCCGTCGACCACGGCCATCTCGTCGGTGCCCATCTTGCACGAGCAGGACGGATGGAACGCGGTTTCGGCGTGCTCGCGGATGAACTTGTCCAGCTGCTCATCGGTTTGCACTTCGATGCCCGGGCTGATTTCGCGGCCACGGAAGGCGTCCAGTGCAGGTTGCTGCATGATTTCACGGGTCAGGCGAATGCCGTCGCGGAATTCCTGCCAGTCCTGCTCGGTGGCCATGTAGTTGAACAGGATGCTCGGGTGCTGGCGCGGGTCCTTGGACTTGACCTGGATGCGACCACGGCTCGGCGAACGCATGGAGCCCATGTGCGCCTGGAAACCGTGTTCTTTCACACCGTTGCTGCCGTTGTAGTTAATCGCCACCGGCAGGAAGTGGTACTGGATGTTCGGCCATTCGAATTCCGGACGGGTACGAATGAAACCGCCGGCTTCGAACTGGTTGCTGGCACCGATGCCGGTGCCGTTGAACAGCCACTCGGCACCGATGGCCGGCTGGTTGTGCAGGAGCAGTGACGGGTACAGCGAGACCGGTTGGGTGCAAGCGTATTGCAGGTACAACTCAAGGTGGTCCTGCAGGTTTTCACCCACGCCCGGCAAGTCGTGGACCACTGGAATGTCGAGCTTGTTCAGCAGCTCGGCAGGGCCGACGCCGGAGCGTTGCAGGATCTGCGGCGAAGCGATGGCGCCGGAACACAGCAGGACTTCCTTGCGTGCTTTGACTTCAACGCGTTCTTCAGCCGCGCCGACCAGGTAACGCACGCCGACCGCACGCTTGCCTTCGAACAGGATCTTGTCGGTCAGGGCGTGGGTGACGATGGTCAGGGTCGAACGCTTCTTGGCCACGTCCAGGTAACCGCGAGCGGTGGAAGCGCGACGGCCTTTGGGCGTCACGGTGCGGTCCATCGGACCGAAACCTTCCTGCTGGTAACCGTTGAGGTCTTCGGTGCGCGGGTAACCGGCCTGCACGCCGGCTTCCACCATGGCGTGGAACAACGGGTTGTTCCCGGCTTTTGGCGTGGTCACGCTGACCGGACCTTCACCGCCGTGGTAGTCGTTCGGACCGATGTCACGGGTTTCCGCCTTGCGGAAATACGGCAGGCAATCGAGGTAGGTCCAGTCTTCCAGGCCAGGCAGTTTCGCCCAGCCGTCGTAGTCCATGGCGTTGCCGCGGATGTAGCACATACCGTTGATCAGCGAGGAACCACCCAGGCCCTTGCCGCGACCGCACTCCATGCGGCGACCGTCCATGTGTGGCTCCGGATCGGTTTCGTAGGCCCAGTTGTAGCGACGGCCTTGCAGCGGGAACGCCAGCGCGGCAGGCATCTGCGTGCGAAAGTCCATGCGGTAGTCCGGGCCGCCCGCTTCGAGCAGCAGGACAGTGACGCCTTCGTCTTCAGTCAGACGGGTCGCCAGGGTGTTACCGGCCGAGCCGGCACCGATGATGATGTAATCGAATTCTTGGGACATTGAATGCCTCCCTGAGCTTCAAGCCTCAAGCTTCAAGCTGCAAGTGAAAGCAGCGAAGCAGGGCTTGGATGAAATGAGAGCGGTGGGCAAGCAAGGCTTTTGCCCTTGCTTGCCGCTTGAAGCTTGTAGCTTGTAGCTTGCCGCTGCTCAGAACACTGAGCTGTAATCGCCCAGCTCGACCTGTACCGATTTGATGCGGGTGAAGTTGTTCAGCGAGCTGATCCCGTTCTCACGGCCGACACCCGACTGCTTGTAGCCGCCGACTGGCATCTTGGCGTCGGATTCGCCCCAGGCGTTGATCCAGCAGATACCGGCTTCCAGCTGATGAATCACGCGGTGGGCGCGGTTCAGGTCCTTGGTGACGATACCAGCGGCCAGGCCGAAGTCGGTGTCGTTGGCGCGGCGGATCACTTCTTCTTCGGTTTCGTAGCTGAGGATTGCCATGACCGGGCCGAAGATTTCTTCACGGACGATGGTCATGTCGTCGGTGCAGTCAGTGAATACGGTCGGTGCGACGAATGCGCCTTTGCCGAATTCGCCGTCAGTCAGACGTTCGCCGCCGCACAGCAGGCGTGCACCTTCTTCCTTGCCCTTGGCGATGTAGCCCAGCACGCTCTCCATGTGGGCGAAGCTGACCAGCGGGCCGAAGTTGGTGTTTTCGTCTTCCGGGTTGCCAATGCGGATGCGCGCCACACGCTCAACGATCTTCGCTTCGAAAGCTGCCTTCAGATGAGCCGGTACGAATACACGGGTACCGTTGGTGCAGACCTGACCGGAACTGTAGAAGTTGGCCATCATCGCGGTGTCGGCGGCGCGGTCGAGGTCGGCGTCGTCGCAGATGATCAGCGGGGATTTGCCGCCCAGTTCCATGGTCACGTCTTTGAGCGAAGAACTCGAAGCGCTGGCCATGACTTTCTTGCCGGTGTCAGTGCCGCCGGTGAACGAGACTTTCTCGATGCGCGGGTGCTCGGTCAGCCAGGTGCCGACTTCGCGGCCGCTGCCGGTCAGGACGTTGAACACGCCGGCTGGCAGACCTGCTTCGGTGTAGATTTCGGCCAGTTTCAGGGTGGTCAGCGAGGTGACTTCGCTTGGCTTGAAGATCATCGCGTTACCGGCCGCCAGGGCAGGTGCGGATTTCCACAAGGCGATCTGGATCGGGTAGTTCCACGCGCCGATACCGGCCACGACGCCCAGCGGCTCGCGTCGGGTGTAGACGAACGACGTGGTGCGCAGCGGGATCTGCTCGCCTTCGATGGCTGGCACCAGGCCCGCGTAGTACTCCAGCACGTCGGCGCCGGTGACGATGTCGACGTAACGGGTTTCGGAGTAAGCCTTGCCGGTGTCCAGGGTTTCCAGGGCCGCCAGTTCGTCGTTGCGCTCGCGCAGGATGTCCACGGCGCGACGCAGGATGCGCGAACGCTCCATGGCGGTCATGGCGGCCCAGATTTTCTGGCCCTTTTCGGCGCTGACGACGGCGCGCTCGACGTCTTCCTTAGTCGCACGTTGTACTTTTGCGAGGACTTCACCGTTAGCCGGGTTGATGGCTTCGAACGTGGCGTCGCTGCCAGCGTCGGTGTACGCGCCATCGATGTAGAGTTTTTGCAGTTCGAAACGGGCCATATTGTCCTCGCAAGTGCATCAGTGATTGGCGCGTTCAGGGGTTGAGCGTTCTATGTGTGCTCTAACTCACCTGCTTGGCCAGTTGGAAATCCATGTATTCGTAAGCGATCCGGTGCGCCTGCTCGGTGTCGAAAGCGTCTCCCGACAGCGCACCGCGCAGCCACAAACCGTCAATGAGGGCTGCCAGGCCACGGGCTGCAATGCGCGCATCGTCGAGCGACAGTACGCGGCGGAACTGGCAGCACAGGTTGGAATACAGACGGTGATCGTTGATCCGCTGCAACCTGTGCAAAGACGGGTGGTGCATGCTGGTGGCCCAGAAGGCCAACCAGGTTTTCATTGCCGGGCCATTGACCTGGCTGGCGTCGAAGTTGCCTTCGATGATCACCTGAAGGTGCGCCCGCGGGCTGTTGTCCTTCAGCGCCTGACGGCGCGCGGTGACGTTCTCGCTGAGGACGCTCATCAGGTACTGCGCCGTGGCAGCGATCAGGCCGTTCTTGTCCTGAAAGTAGTGACTGATGATGCCATTCGAGACACCGGCCAAACGGGCGATCAGCGCAATGCTGGCGTCCCCCATTCCGACCTGATCGACGGCCAGTAAAGTGGCTTCGATCAATTGCTGGCGGCGAATGGGTTGCATACCGACCTTGGGCATCTTGCACATCTCCTTGGGCCTTCCGGCAGACGCAAGGCGTCTATCGGATTGAGGGCCAGTCTATTTTGTTTTGATTGAACGTTCAATCAACAAAGAATAAGATCTGCGACAAATCGTCGCTGCCTACAGGTTTTTCCTACACGTAGCTGGCGGAAAAACGACATCCCAAAACGCTCGAAACCCACGCGCGCAGGCGCTCCCGGGCTTCGGGCTTTTTTCGGGCTGTCTTTATATCACCCACTGGTCGGCTGCCCACTAACCGATTAGTCGGGTTCCGTGTTGCCTTGCGTTCTTCACTCGCACTGCCTGGAGCATCTGTGCAATGAGTTCTGCCTCGCTTATAAAGACCCCACCGGAGAAGGTGACGGTCAACGGTTGGGTGTTCTACACCTCTACCGCGTTGATTCTGTTGTTGACCGCGATTCTGATCATCGCCCCGCAAGAGGCGGGCAGAATGCTCGGAACGGCTCAGGCCTGGTTGTCCCGCAGCTTCGGCTGGTACTACATGGTGGTGATTGCCGCCTACCTGATCTTTGTCGTCGGCCTGGCGTTTTCGTCCTACGGCAAACTGAAACTGGGCAGCAAGGACGACACCCCGGACTTCAGCTACGGCGCCTGGGCGGGGATGCTGTTCTCGTCGGGTATCGGCATATCGTTGCTGTATTTCGGTGCGTCCGAGCCGCTGGATCATTACTTCAACCCGCCGGAAGGCACGGCCGGCAGCAACCTGGCGGCACGTCAGGCGGTTCAGCTGACGTTCCTGCACTGGGGCCTGCATGGCTGGGCAATCTACGCGCTGGTCGGCCTGGCCGTGGCTTACTTTGCCTATCGTCACAACCAACCGTTGGCGTTGCGTTCGGCGCTGTACCCGCTGGCGGGCGAGCGTTGGGTCAAGGGCGCGGCCGGTCACGCGGTGGACGGGTTCGGTATGTTCGTGACCCTGCTGGGTCTGGTGACCAACCTGGGGATTGGTTCGCTGCAAGTGTCGTCGGGCCTTGAGAACCTGTTCGGCATGGAACACAGCAACACCAACCTGCTGATCGTGATCATCGTGATGAGCACCGTGGCGACCATTGCTGCCGTATCGGGTGTGGAAAACGGCATTCGCCGCCTGTCCAACCTGAACATCGTGCTGTTCAGCGGCCTGCTGATTTTTGTGCTGCTGTTCGGCCCGACCCTGCACCTGCTCAACGGCTTCGTGCAGAACATCGGTGATTACCTGAACGGTGTGGTGCTGAAGACTTTCGACCTCTATGTGTACGAAGGCGACAGTGAGAAGTCCGACCGCTGGTTGGGTCTGTGGACTCTGTTCTACTGGGCCTGGTGGATTTCCTGGGCGCCATTCGTGGGCATGTTTATCGCGCGTATTTCCCGTGGTCGCACCGTGCGTGAACTGGTCGCTGGCGTGTTGCTGATCCCACTGGGTTTCACCCTGGCGTGGCTGTCGATCTTCGGCAACTCGGCCCTGGACCTGGTGATGAACCACGGGGCGGTGGAACTCGGCAAGACGGCGCTGGAACAGCCATCCATGGCGATCTACCAGTTGCTTGAGCACTACCCGGCGTCGAAAGTGGTGATCGGCGTATCGATTTTCGTTGGTTTCGTGTTGTTCCTGACACCGGCGGATTCCGGCGCGGTGATGATGGCAAACCTGTCGTGCAAGGGCGGTAACGTTGACGAAGACGCCCCGCACTGGTTGCGGATTTTCTGGTCGGCAGTGATCACCCTGGTGACCATCGGTCTGCTGTTCGCCGGTAACTTCGAAGCCATGCAAACCATGGTGGTGCTGGCCGGTCTGCCGTTCTCGGTGGTGCTGGTGTTCTTCATGTTCGGCTTGCACAAGGCCATGCGCCAGGATGTGCAGATCGAGCAGGAACAAGCGGAACTGGCGGCACGCGGTCGCCGTGGTTTCACCGAGCGTCTGACTCAGCTGGACCTGCAACCGAGCCAGTCGGTGGTACAGCGCTTCATGGACAAACATGTGACACCGGCGCTGGAAGATGCCGCCGTGCAAATGCGCGCTCAAGGCCTGGATGTACAAACGTTGCTGGGCAAGTCCAAGCGTTGCATGGGCCTGCGGATCGAGATGGAAGAGGGCAACCCTTTTGTCTACGAAGTCAGCCTGGACGGTTACCTGGCCACGCCAACCGAGTCGGCTCAATCCGATGAGGCACGCCAGCGTTACTACCGCGCCGAGGTGTACCTGCACAACGGCAGCCAGGACTACGACTTGATGGGCTTCACCCAGGATCAGATCACCCGTGACGTGCTCGATCAGTTCGAAAGCCATCGGCAGCTCCTTGGCCGCGTCTATAGCTGAGTTGTGAGGGATGCGGTGTTTCTGTCTGAAACACCGCGTCGGCATCATCGCCAGCAGGCTGGCTCCCACAAGGGAATGCATTCCAATGTGGGAGCCAGCCTGCTGGCGATGGGGCCTTCAACTTCAATACGGCATCGCCCGCTATCCCCATAAACAAAAACGCCGCGATTCTCTCGCGGCGTTTTTGTTTTTGTTGCCTTACCCCAGGTTCTTGCCGAGCAGTGCGTGGTACAGCTCGCTGTCGCCGAGAATCCC
This sequence comes from Pseudomonas sp. G(2018), assembly GCF_005502415.1. Lineage (NCBI taxonomy): Bacteria > Pseudomonadati > Pseudomonadota > Gammaproteobacteria > Pseudomonadales > Pseudomonadaceae > Pseudomonas > Pseudomonas sp. G(2018). The sequence continues at coordinate 110,254 of NZ_SCOO01000006.1, forward strand.
GACCACATGGTTGTTGTCGTGCAGTACAAGCTTGTTGCCGGTCTGGTAGCGAATCTGCAGCGCGTCGCGCATGCCGATGCTCGAATCCACCAGGGTAGGTCGACGACCCAGGCCTTCAACCGCTTGTCCCGGTACCCAGTTTTGCAGGTCCAGTACCGAGCCGTTCTGGCGAGCGCCCTTGATGGTGTTGCCTTCTGCCAGGTCGAGCCACGAATCGCCGCCCGGATCCAGGCAGACCGAACCGTTGATACGCTTGCAGTTGTCCAAGGTGCGCATCAGGCTGCGACCGCACAGGACGTTCAGCGGGTTGGTGTGGGCCACGAAGGTCCGCACGTAGTCGTCCGCCGGGTTGAGGACGATTTCTTCAGGCTTGCTGTACTGGATGATCCGGCCGTCTTTCATGATCGCAATACGGCTGCCGAGCTTCAGGGCTTCATCGAGGTCGTGGCTCACGAACACGATGGTTTTGCTCAGCTTGCGTTGCAGTTCCAGCAGTTCATCCTGCAGGCCCTGGCGGATCAGTGGGTCGAGGGCCGAGAACGGTTCGTCCATCAGCAGAATGTCGGCGTCCATTGCCAGCGCACGGGCCAGGCCTACACGCTGTTGCATGCCGCCGGACAGCTCATCGGGTTTCTTGTTGCGCCATTGGGTCAGGCCCACCAGCTCGAGCTTTTCATCGACCAGCTTTTTGCGTTCCTTCTCCGGCCGACCCTGCATTTCGAGGCCGAAACTGATGTTCTCGCGCACCGTCAGCCAAGGCATCAGGGCAAACTTCTGGAACACCATCGCAATGCGCTTGGTGCGCATCATTTTCAGTTCGGCGGCCGTGCAGGACGCAATGTTGATCTGCTTGCCTTCGTGCTCGACGAACAGCTTGCCGCGGCTGACGGTGTTGAGGCCGTTGATGCAACGCAGCAGGCTGGACTTGCCGGAGCCGGAAAGGCCCATCAGCACACAGATTTCACCTTTTTCGATATCCAGGCTGGCCTTTTCGACGCCAACGATCTGCCCGGTCTTTTTCAGGATCTCGCTGCGGGTCAAGCCTTGATCGAGAAGTTTCAGTGCTTCGCGCGGATCTTTGGTAAAGATCACGTCGACGTCTTCGAAGCGAATTATGCTCATGCGTCACCCCCTACTTTGGCTTCGGGTTGTTTGCAGATACGGTCGAGCATGATCGCCAGCAGTACGATCGCCAGGCCCGCTTCGAAGCCCAGGGCGATATCAGCAGTGTTCAGTGCGTTGACCACCGGTTTGCCCAATCCATCGGCGCCCACCAGTGCCGCGATCACCACCATCGACAGCGACAGCATGATGCACTGGGTGATGCCGGCCGCGATGCTCGGCATGGCGTGGGGCAGTTCAATCCGTGTCAGCAGTTGACGACGCGAGCAGCCGAAGGCCTTGCCGGCGTCCATCAATTCTTGTGGGACATCGCGGATGCCCAGGTAGGTCAGGCGGATCGGCGCGGCAATGGCGAACACCACCGTGGAGATCAGGCCTGGCACCACACCCAGCCCGAAGAGGGTCAGGGTAGGAATGAGGTAAACGAAGGTCGGTACGGTCTGCATCAGATCGAGTACCGGACGCATTACAGTGTAGAACATCGGCTTGTGCGCGGCGACGATGCCCAGCGGCACACCGATGACCACGCAGACCAGGGTGGCGAACAACACCTGGGCGAGGGTCTCCATGGTTTCCTGCCAGTACCCCAGGTTGAGGATCAGCAGAAAGGAGGCGACAACAAAGGCGGTCAACCCCCATTTGCGCTGGATCAAGTGGGCCAGGAGAGCGATGAGGCCAATCAAGACCAGCGGGTTGAACCAGGTCAGCGCGAAAGTCACGCCGTGGATCATCGTTTCCAGCGTCACGGCAATGGCGTCGAAGGTGTTGGCGCCGTGTTGCGTCAACCATTCGACAAAGCTCGCAATGTGCTGGCCTAAAGGGATTTTCTGATCAATCAGCATGGTAGTGAACGTCCGCATGCAAGGAAATAAACAGCCCGGGCAGGCAGACCTGCCCGGCATAAGCGATTACTGCGCGAGCTTGGCTTTCACGGCCTCCAGGCCTGGTTTACCGTCAATGGTGGTCACGCCAGCGAGCCAGGTATCGAGCACCTGTGGGTTCTTTTTCAGCCAGGCCTTCGCGGCTGCGTCAGGCTTCATCTTGTCGTCCAGGACGTTGCCCATCAGCGTGCTTTCCATGTCGAGGGTGAAGACCAGGTTTTTGAGCAGCTGACCCACGTTGCTGCATTCCTGGGCGTAACCCTTGCGGGTGTTGGTGTAGATGGTTGCCTGGCCGAAGTTGGGGCCGAAGAACTCGTCGCCACCGGTCAGGTACTTCATCTTGAAGCGTGTGTTCATCGGGTGCGGTTCCCAGCCCAGGAACACCACTGCGGTGTTGCGGCGCTGGGCGCGATCGACTTGCGAGAGCATGCCTGCCTCGCTGGACTCGACCACCTTGAAACCGGCGTCTTTCAAGCCGAAGGCGTTCTTGTCGATCATGCTCTGGATCAGACGGTTACCGTCGTTACCCGGTTCGATACCGTAGATTTTGCCGTCCAGTTCTTTCTTGAACTTGGCGATGTCGGCGAAATCCTTCAGACCTTTGTTGTACAGCTCTTCCGGTACGGCGAGGGTGTATTTTGCGTTTTCAAGGTTGGCGCGCAGGGTGTCCACGGTGCCGGCATCGCGATAGGGCTTGATGTCGTTTTCCATGGTCGGCATCCAGTTGCCGAGGAAGATGTCCATGTTCTTGCCATCGGCCAGCGACTTGTAGGTCACTGGCACGGAAATCATGGTGGTTTTGGTCTTGTAGCCCAGGGCATCGAGGACGACGCTGGTAGTGGCGGTGGTGACAGTAATGTCAGTCCAGCCGACATCGGAGAAGTTTACGGTGCTGCATTGGGCCGGTTCGGCGGCTTGCGCCAGAACCGGCAGACTAAGCATGGCGGCCAACAACAACGACGGGGAACCTTTCATGGATGGACTCCTTGGTGTTTTTTTTGGCAGTGTTCCGACTGGACCACCGCACTTATAGAGTTGCGGTTGGATGGCGTTTTGGAGACAGCTCTACCACGGCGCCTTGCAATCGAGTCGATATGATCATGTACCAGTGAAAATCTGACGCCTACAGGGTGCGTCGTAACCAGTACAGGGATGGTCGCATCCAGTGTCAGTGACGTCGTTTACAGATTTTTTCAGCCCCTTTTCCCCCTCTGCATCGCAAAAAAACGCCGAAAACATGGCGTAAAACGCCCACGGCGTTAGTGGACATGAGTGCGTCGGTTAGAGACGTCGAACGACATGACAAAAGCCTGATGATGTAGTCATCTCGGCGGATTGCAGCTTGAGCGTAGCAGCTCCGCCACCGGGCGTTTTTGCGCCTGGAGTTGGCTCATCCAGGAGTTCGGCAGTAATGGCTATCAGTGTTTTCGACCTGTTCAAAATCGGCATCGGCCCTTCCAGTTCGCACACCGTGGGACCCATGCGGGCAGCGGCTTTGTTTGTACAAGGTTTGCGTGAACGGGGTCTGCTGGAGCAGGTGCGCAGGGTCGAAGTTCAGCTCTATGGTTCGTTGTCGGCCACCGGCATCGGTCACGGCAGCGACAACGCGGTGATCATGGGCCTGATGGGCGAGTGGCCGGATGCGATCGATCCGTCGCAAATCGGCATCCGCATCGCCACCCTGCGCGAAACCGACACCCTGTTGCTCGACGGTCGCTTGTCGGTGCCGTTCATCTGGGCTCGGGACATGCGGCTGATCGACGAAAACCTGCCGTTCCATCCCAATGCCATGACCCTGATTGTCGAAGGCGATGACGGCGAGTTGCATCGCGACACCTACTATTCGGTCGGCGGCGGTTTTGTCGTCGACGAGGCCCAGGCCTCCAGCGGTGTGGTCGACCTTGACCGCACCGTGTTGCCCTATGATTTTTCCTCTGCCGCGGAGCTGCTGGAGCTGTGCAAGAAGCACAATCTGCGCGTAGCCGAACTCATGATGGCCAACGAGAAGGTCTGGCGCAGCGAAGAGGAAATCCGCAGCGGCCTGATGAAGCTCTGGCGCGCCATGCAGGATTGCGTCGATCACGGCCTCAAGCACGAAGGCATCCTGCCCGGTGGCCTGAATGTGCGCCGGCGTGCGGCCAAACTGCATCGCAGCTTGCAGGAGTTGAACAAACCCAACGTGATCGGCTCGACCCTCAGCGCCATGGAGTGGGTCAACCTGTTCGCCCTGGCGGTCAACGAAGAAAACGCCGCCGGCGGGCGCATGGTCACGGCGCCGACCAATGGCGCGGCGGGGATCATTCCCGCGGTGTTGCACTACTTTATGAAGTTCAGCGAGGACGTGACCGACGCCAACGTCGTCGACTACTTCCTCGGTGCAGCATCGGTGGGGATTCTGTGCAAGAAGAACGCCTCGATTTCCGGTGCCGAAGTCGGTTGCCAGGGTGAAGTCGGTTCGGCCTGCGCCATGGCGGCGGCAGGGTTGGCGGAAATCCTCGGTGCCACGCCGGAGCAACTGTGCAACGCGGCGGAGATCGGCCTGGAACATAACCTGGGGCTGACGTGCGATCCGGTGGGCGGTCTGGTGCAAGTGCCGTGTATCGAGCGCAACGCGATTGCCGCGGTGAAAGCGATCAATGCGGCGCAGATGGCATTGCGCGGCGATGGCCAGCACTTTATCTCGCTGGATCGGGTGATCCGCACCATGCGTGATACCGGTGCCGATATGCATGACAAATATAAAGAGACATCGCGGGGTGGGTTGGCTGTTAGCGCGGTGGAGTGCTGATACCGCGTCGCCCTTATCGCCAGCAGGCTGGCTCCCACAGGTTTTGTGGTCGATTCAAATTTACTGTGGGAGCCAGCCTGCTGGCGATAGGGCCGGACCAGTCAAAACTGCGCGTAAACTGAACACTCGATCCAAACCGCGCCACCTTTTGGCGCGTCGCTAACAGATAAATAGCCTCACCGGCGGTGAGGTATCATAGGTTCTCTGACCGCCCGTCACCCGTGCCTGCGGTGACACTCTTTCCGGGCTGCTCGCAGCCCTGTTCCCACAAGTGCTACCGATTTGCTCACACGCAACGGGGCAGAGCGCTTGTCGCCACTGATGGCACTTATAACCCCTACTCGCCGCGCGTCATATATAGACACATTCCGACGTCGTTTTTAGGAGTTATTGAACGCACATTCAAATTTAGGCATGGCAATTGCTCTGTCATTACAAAGCCCGTCTCCCACGCGAGAACGATGGCAATAACAAGAGCCTCCGCCTGAGGCCATCACCCGCTTTGTGTGAGGAGATACCGCGATGACGACGTTCAACTCCGGGGCTCAACCCCAGAACCGTGCGCCTCAATCCATCGGCTTTCTGCTGCTGGACAATTTCACGCTGATTTCCCTGGCCTCCGCAGTCGAACCTCTGCGCATGGCCAACCAGTTGTCCGGCCGCGAGCTGTATCGCTGGACCACCCTCACCGTCGATGGCGGTCAAGTCTGGGCCAGTGACGGTCTGCAGATCACCCCCGACGCCTCCATGCACAAAGCCCCTCCGATGGACACCGTGATTGTCTGCGGTGGCATCGGTATCCAGCGCACTGTTACCCGTGAACACGTTTCATGGCTGCAAAGCCAGGCGCGTCAGTCCCGCCGCCTGGGTGCCGTCTGCACCGGCAGCTGGGCCCTGGCCTGCGCCGGCCTGCTGGACGGCTTCGATTGCAGCGTGCACTGGGAATGCCTGGCGGCGATGCAGGAAGCCTTCCCGCGGGTGGCCATGAGTACCCGCCTGTTCACCCTCGACCGTAACCGTTTCACCAGTTCCGGTGGCACCGCGCCGCTGGACATGATGCTGCACCTGATCAGCCGCGATCACGGCCGTGAACTGTCCGCCGCGATCTCGGAAATGTTCGTCTACGAGCGCATCCGCAACGAACAGGATCACCAGCGCGTGCCGCTCAAGCACATGCTCGGCACCAACCAGCCGAAATTGCAGGAAATCGTCGCGCTGATGGAGGCCAATCTCGAAGAGCCGATCGATCTGGACGAACTGGCCGTGTATGTCGCCGTGTCCCGTCGTCAGCTGGAGCGGTTGTTCCAGAAGTACCTGCACTGCTCGCCTTCGCGTTACTACCTGAAGCTGCGCCTGATCCGTGCGCGGCAGCTGCTCAAGCAAACGCCGATGTCGATCATCGAAGTGGCGTCTGTGTGTGGCTTCGTATCCACGCCGCACTTCTCCAAGTGCTACCGCGAGTATTTCGGCATTCCGCCACGTGACGAGCGCGTAGGCTCCAACACCACGCAGCAAGTGGCGATGATGCCGCTGCCGCAAGCCCTGGTGCTGTCGCCGCTGTCCGGGCCGTTGTCGGCGCTGAGCCAGGCGCGTAATGAGTCGACTTTCGCTAGCGTAAGACTCTAAAACGGAGTCGACCCCATCGCGGGCAAGCCCGCTCCCACAGGTTCCGAGTCGACGCATCAAATATGTGATCGACTTAGAACCCTGTGGGAGCGGGCTTGCCCGCGATTGGATTTAACGGGCGACGTGGCTTTGTTGGTATTCCGCCAGGGCTGGCAGCAATTGCTTGTCGATAGCCTGGCGCACAGCTGGCAGGATGGTCGCGCTGCTGGTGTACATCTGCTTGACCATGGTGCGCAGCACGATGGCCCGCTCGTTGTTCAAACCTCGCACCGCGCACTCGCAAGCCTGCTCGGCTGTGGCGCCGTTCGGCACTTGAAAGCCCAATGACTTGAGCTGGCCCAACAAGTCTTCCTGATCAATCAAATCGGCGTGCATCATGACGCAAATCCTTCTTCTGGGAATGGAGTCGTGGCTCGATTCTGGTAGGGGGGCAGGGTGGCGGCAAGGGCGATTTGTCGCAATGGCCGCATTGGCTATGAAAGCGTCGTTTTCGGGCTATTTACCCGCGAGAGGAGTCGGCACACTGGACTCAGCTCGCTTCACGAAGGTTTGGTCACCCTCGCACGGCAGCTCCTCAACAGTACCTATTGCCTCGATCCTGTCACGGCTTGATCGGGGCTTTTTTTTGTCTGTGAATCAGGGATGTATCAGGTGTTTGGAATGACGCCTTCGCGAGCTCGCTCCCACAAGGATCGCGTAAAACCTGTGGGCGCGAGCCTCCTCGCGAAGAACGATGACGCGGTTTACCTTTGCAATACCAAAATGCGCGACAACAACTCATCCCGGTCGACATAGCACCCCTGGAAATGCCGGGCACCGGTAGCGGGATCGAAGGCGTTGCGGGCGTGCAGGGTACGGCGGTTGTCGAAGCACCAGAGTTCGCCGGGGTTGAGCCTTTGCATCAGCCTGAACCGGGGCTCGCGGGTCATCGCGATAAAGCGGCGATAGGCGCGATAGAGCCTGGGCATCTGCTCCACCGACGCATCGAACGGCCCGCGCAGAAAATTCGCCATGCGGATTTCCGACACTTGTCCCAAGGCGTCCAGGGCGATGATCGGTGCAAGGCAACGGTAGTCGCTATGACGGTCCTTGTTGCGAAACTCCACGGGGATCTCGCAGAGGCTTTTGAATGACTCAGGGTCCTCCCGGCGCAAGGCGTCGGCAATGGCAAAACCGTCGACAAAAATACTCTCGCCACCCTCGGCGTCATTGACCAGGCAATGCAGAAATTGCAGTCCCGGTTGCAATTCCCGGGTCGGCAAATCGCTGTGCAACGGCAGGTTGAAAGCGGTATAGGCGTTGCTGTCGGCATCGGCTTTGGATTGCACGTTGAACAGCACGCCGAAATTGCTCTCGCGGATGAAGGAAATGCGCTGCGCGATCAGCTTCAATGAACCGGGTTCGGTGGGCACGCCACGCACTTGGGTCAGGCCGGTGTCCCGCACGGCCAGCAGCCATTGCAACAGGGCATCGTTGTCGTTCATCAGTACTCGGTACTCGAACACCGGCAACTGCAAATCGCTATGCCAAAGACTGGCTTTTGGCTTGCCTGCCAGGCGCTCGGCGCGGGATTCGTCGTCATAGGCGTGGGCACGCAACCAGCCAGGGTCGAAGCGGCTGTGGTGGCCGTCTTGCCATTGGACGCAGAGGCAACCCTCAGCGTCGATGCTGGTTTTGACGGGCAGCAGGTTTTCGGGGACATCGACGATTTCCAGCACTTGCTCGCGGGTCACCGTGTAGACGCATTGCGGGCACGGACAGTTGTCCCGCAGCCATTGATGGTGGAAGGGGCTGACGCGGTGGTCGGCCCACTTCACCAGCACACGATCCGCCATCGCCTGCACGCCTTTCAGCGCGCTGATCAACGGATAAGTACGGAAGTCGGCAAAAGCAGCGGCGGTGTTCATGCGATCTCCTTGTTATTTTTTTGGCGGTAATGCGATCACTCGGCCAACATAGGCGGGGGTTGGCAGGTCGGTCTGTTCGGCGACGATGGCTTGCAATTTGCCCAGGGTCACTGCGCTGAACGGTGTGGAACTTGGCCCGGCGAGGTCGACATGCAGCAGCATTTGCTCGTTGCCCGCCAGCTCCTTCGCGTCACCCACCAGGTGCAGGCTGTGGTAGAGGTGCAAGCGTTTGCTGTCGTGGGCGATGATCTGCGTATGCACTTCGACTTCGGCATCGAGCTTCACTTCGTGCAGGTAGTTCAGGTGCAGTTCCAGGGTGAACAGCGAGTTGCCGCTGGCTTCGCGGTTGTTGCTGTCCATGCCCAGGCGATCCATCAGCGCATCGGTGGCATAGCTGAAGATCAGCAGGTAGAACGCGTCGCGCAGGTGGCCGTTGTAGTCGACCCAGTCGGGGATGATTCTGGTTTGGTAGGTGGTGAGGGTGGGCATGATGGCTGATCCAGAACAGATTGTGATTGGAATGCCGTCATCGCCAGCAGGCTGGCTCCCACATTGGAATGCATTCTCCTGTGGGAGCCAGCCTGCTGGCGATGGGGCCAGTCCTGATAGTCGATTACTCGCTAAACGCCATCCCATGTTTCTCTTTGGTGGTCTTCACCGCCTCCAGCACCGCCAGCAGGCAGTCATCGCGATAACGCTCCAGCGCCGAAATGCTGTGCTTGCCCAACTGATCGCTGGTGCCATCCACCACATCGTCGATCAGTTTGTCGGTCAGTTCCGGCGCCGGCAGGTAGGTCCACGGCAACTGCAGGGCCGGGCCGAACTGTGCCATGAAGTGACGCATGCCGGCATCGCCACCGGCCAGAGTGTAGGTCAGGAATGTGCCCATGAACGACCAGCGCAGACCGGCGCCAAAACGGATCGCGTCATCGATTTCGCCGGTGGTCGCCACGCCGTCATTGACCAGGTGCAACGCCTCGCGCCACAACGCTTCGAGCAAGCGGTCGGCGATGAATCCCGGCACTTCCTTGCGTACGTGCAGCGGGCGCATGCCGAGGGATTCGTAGACTTTCATCGCCGCCTGCACGGCTTCTGGGGCGGTGTTCTTGCCGCCGACCACTTCCACCAGAGGCAGCAGATAAACCGGGTTGAACGGGTGCCCGACCACACAGCGTTCCGGATGGGTCGAACTCTCGTAGAACTCGCTCGGCAACAGGCCTGAAGTACTGGAACCGATCAAGGCGTCGGGCTTGGCTGCGGCGCTGATTTTGCTGTGCAGTTCCAGTTTCAGTTCGAGGCGTTCAGGGGCGCTTTCCTGGATGAAATCGGCGTCGCGAACACATTCTTCGATGGTGGTGACAAAGCGCAGGCGATCCTGCGAGGCACCTGGCGCCAGGCCTTGTTTCTCCAGCGCGCCCCAGGCGTTGGCAACGCGTTTGCGCAGGGCGGCTTCAGCACCGGGCGCCGGATCCCAGGCCACCACGTCGAGGCCGTGGGCAAGGGCGCGGGACACCCAACCGCTGCCGATGACACCGCTGCCCAGGGCTGCGAAGGTTTTGATTTCGGTGATAAAGCTCATGGTGATTTCCTAAAGGATTCGGTGATGTCCTTGTGGGAGCGAGCAGGCTCGCTCCCACAGGGGTAAAGAATGAGTCGTGATTAGCCGCGCTGTTTCAGGCCCATTTTCTTGCGGCCTTCAGCCGGGGTGAGCACCCGGGCACCGAGGCGGCTGAGGATTTCGCCGGCGCGCTCGACCAGTTGGCCGTTGGTCGCCAGAACGCCCTTGTCCAGCCACAGGTTGTCTTCCAGTCCGACACGCACGTTGCCGCCGAGCAGCACGGCCTGCGCGGCCATCGGCATTTGCATGCGACCGATCCCGAAGCCGGCCCAGACCGCATCGGCTGGCAGGTTGTCGACCATGGCTTTCATGGTTGTGGTGTCAGCCGGGGCGCCCCACGGGATGCCCAGGCAGAGCTGGAACAGCGGGTTGTCGAGCAGGCCTTCCTTGATCATCTGTTTGGCGAACCACAGGTGACCGGTGTCGAAAATTTCCAGCTCGGCCTTCACGCCCAGCTCTTGAATGCGTTTGGCGCCGGCACGCAGCTGCGCCGGGGTGGACACATAAATGGTGTCGCCATCGCCGAAGTTCAGGGTGCCGCAATCGAGGGTGCAGATTTCCGGCAGCAGTTCTTCGACATGGGCCAGACGGGTCAGCGGGCCGACCAGGTCAGTGTTCGGGCCGAATTCCATCGGGTTCTCGCCCGCGCCGATTTCCAGGTCGCCGCCCATGCCGGCGGTGAGGTTGACGATGATGTCGACGTCGGCTTCGCGGATGCGTTCCATCACTTCGCGGTACAGCGCCACGTCGCGGCTGAACTTGCCGGTTTGTGGGTCGCGAACGTGGCAGTGAACCACAGTGGCGCCGGCCTTGGCGGCCTCTACGGCGGCGGCAGCGATTTGTTTCGGGGTGACCGGCACGTGTGGGCTCTTGGCGGTCGTGTCGCCAGCACCGGTGAGTGCGCAGGTGATGATGACGTCGTGGTTCATTTTTCGGTTCCTTGCAGGCGTAGTGGTCCCGTTCGCAGCCCGGTCGGGCTGCGAATCGGTGGTTCGATTGAGGGTTATTTGCTGGTCAGCTTCAGGTTTTCAGCCGCCGGCTTGCCATCGAAGGTGGTCACGCCTTCGAGCCAGCGCTGCTTGTCTTGCGGGTGATCCTTGAGCCACTGTCTGGCCGATTCGAAGGCGTCCTTGTGATCCAGCAGCGGCTGCATCATCCGGCTCTCGTCTTCGGCGGTGAAGGTCAGGTTGCTAAGCAGTCGGCCAATGTTCGGGCACTGCTCGGAATACTTCGGCGCGGTGACGGTCCAGACCGTGGCCATGCCTTCGTTCGGGCCGAGGGCGTCTTCACTGCCGGTGAGGTAAGTCATCTGCACGTTGACGTTCATCGGGTGCGGCGCCCAGCCGAAGAACACTACGGCTTCCTTGCGGCGCACTGCGCGATCCACCGCGGCGAGCATGCCGGCCTCGCTGGATTCGACCAGCTGGAACTTGCCGAGGCCAAACTGGTTCTTGGTGATCATCGCCTTGATCTGGGTGTTGGCGCCCGAGCCAGGCTCGATGCCGTAGATCTTGCCGCCCAGCTCTTTTTCGAACTTGGCAATGTCGGCGAAGGTTTTCAGACCCTTGTCGGCGAGGTAGGTCGGAACGGCAAGGGTGGCGCGGGCGTCTTTGAGGCTTGGTGCTTCAAGCACTTTGACCTGATTGGCGTCGACGAACGGGGTGATGGTCTGGGTCATCAGCGGGTTCCAGTAACCCAGGAACAGGTCCAGGCGCTGATCGCGGATGCCGGCGAAGATGATTTGCTGGGAGGCGCTGGTTTGTTTGGTGCTGTAGCCGAGGCCGTCGAGCAATACCTGGGTCATTGCACTGGTGGCGATAACGTCAGTCCAGTTCACTACGCCCATGCGCACGTTCTGGCACGACGCAGGTTCGGCTGCCATGACACTGGCGCTCAGCAAAGCGGTACCGCTGAGTGCAAGAACACAGCTGCTGATCAGTCGTTTCATCTCAGGATTCCTCGGCAGTTTCGTTGTTGTGGGTCCGGTCGTCTTTGTGCGCCGGTGATGTCACGTTACGCAGCAAATCAGCCATGAAAGCGCACTGCGGCGACCGACTCTTGCACTGCAGCGACCTGCCCTCTTGAATGCCGCCTGCAAGTGGCGTATCAACGTCGACACGCTACCCGTCCTCTGGTTATCCGGCTTTTCGTTACCTGGCTTTTCGTTACTTGCCTATCGAGTACACTCCATGTCCCAGGATTTCTATTTCTTGTTGATGCCGGGTTTCTCGGCCATTGGATTTATCTCGGCCATCGAGCCGTTGCGGGTCGCCAATCGCTTTCGCGGCGAGCTTTATCGCTGGCATGTATTGAGTGCCGATGGCGGGGCGGTGCTGGCCAGTAACGGCATGTCGGTCAACGCCGATGCGGCGCTGGAGCCGCTGAAGAAAGGCGCGACGCTATTGGTGGTCGCCGGCTTCGAACCGCTGAAGTTCGCCACCCCGGCCCTGGAGCACTGGCTGCGTCGTCTGGACAACGAAGGCGTGACCCTTGGCGCCATCGACACCGGCAGTTTCATCCTCGCCGAAGCCGGTCTGCTCGATGGCCACCGCCTGACCCTGCACTGGGAAGCCATCGATGCCTTCAAGGAGTCCTATCCGCAGCTCAGCGTCACCCAGGAACTGTTCGAGATAGACCGTCGACGCATCACCTCCGCCGGCGGTACCGCATCGATCGATTTAATGCTGGATCTGATCGCCCAGGCCCATGGCCCGGAACTGGCGATCCAGGTCAGCGAACAGTTCGTGCTGGGCCGCATCCGCCCGCGCAAAGACCACCAACGCATGGAAGTCGCCACGCGCTACGGCATCAGTAACAAGAAATTGGTGCAAGTGATCGGCGAGATGGAGCAGCACAGTGAACCGCCGCTGAGCACGCTGGAACTGGCAGAATCGATCAAAGTGACGCGCAGGCAGCTTGAACGGCTGTTTCGCCTGCATCTGAACGACACGCCGAGCAATTTCTACCTGCGGCTGAGGTTGGAAAAGGCGCAGCAGTTGTTGCGTCAGACCGATATGAGTGTGCTGGAAGTGAGTATTGCCTGCGGCTTTGAATCGCCGTCGTATTTCACCCGTAGCTATCGAGCGAAGTTCGAGCGGTGCCCGAGGGAAGACCGGCGGACCGCCAAGGTATAAAACCCCGAGAAACCTGTGGGAGCGAGCAGGCTCCCCACAGTTGATCTGCTTTGTCTGGAGGACGGGGATTACTTTTTCGATAGCGCCGAACACGCCGTTTTGTAAGCCTCATGCTGATACTTGTTCAGCGTCCCCGGCAGCTCAAAACCGTGCTTCTTGGCCTGCGCATTGATGGTCTGCGGCGACAACAATGTCACCTCGCAACTCTCCAGCAACTGGAACACACCCTCGATCTTGAACGTCGTCGGCCCACCCGCGAATTCGCCTTTCTTGCTGCGCTTTTTGATCGCGATCCGATCTATCGAATTCTCGCGAACAAACGACGCGACCTGAGCAGCAAAGACTTTGACATTGGCGGCCTCGTCGTCATCGTCCAGGGCGATTTTCTTGGTGGCGAGCGCGACGTGGCTCAGAGCCGAACCATCAAGGGCGGCCACGGCAATGATTGCTTCGCTGCCTTTGATTTCGATGCCGCAGATTTTCATGTCGATCCCTTTCACAGCCTAAAGCTCAAGTTGATTAGCGGTAATACCAAACGCCGCTGCTATTTTTTCGCGGGCGGCTTTCCGGGGCTTCGCAACGGTCTCTTGCTGGGCGAAGGCCGGTTGAGAAATGCCCATGCGTTTGGCCACTTCATCCTGTGTAAGGTTCAAGTGTTCGCGCCATGCGCGTACTGGTAGCGCGCCATCGACAATGCGGCTGACTACGTCGTGAGGGATCATCATGTTTTCCATCCTTTGCATTTACTCCTGCCCAATCGACTCCAAAAACTCCGACCGCTCATCACTGATCCGCGCCACGCAATCATTTTGCGCAATGGTGAATGCCTTACTGCCTGCCGTGGCCGGGAAGGCTTCGACGGCGCAGTCGGCGTCGCGGGTTTTCAGCCATTGTTGCTGGGCGGTCTTGAGTTTGGCGGTGATGTCGGCCAGTTGCGACGGGTTCTTGCCATAGAGCGACTGCATGCGCTCGTTCAGGCTTTTGTAATTTTCGCTCAGCAGGTCTTCGGCGGTGGTTCTGCTGAAGGCGGAGCATTCCAGGGTCTGGACGTCGTTTTCGACTTTGTCGCAGGGGTTGTCGTCGGATTCTTCCGCTGCGTGTACGCCGGTCGCAATCAGTGCCAAAGCCAGGAAGATCGATTTCATTTACGTCACCACCCCTTATTCGAGTAAAGCATCCAGTGAAGCATTCTTATGATGCGGCGAATTCTGGCCCATGCGGGCGGCCTTGAACAGGTCGCGGATTGTGCCTGGCGACGACCCTTTGTCGCGGATTGACGCTTTCGGCAAACCCCCTGTCGTTTTTGCACCCGGTTGCTCCGGTCCTCAGGCATATGCTGGCCCCAAAGCGCCGGCAGACGATTCGGCGCATGAATCGCTAATAAGGGGACAGCCTGATGAGCCCAGCCGAATTGCACGCCGACAGCATCGTTATCGACGGGTTGATTATTGCCAAGTGGAACCGCGAGCTGTTTGAAGACATGCGCAAGGGCGGTCTGACCGCGGCCAACTGCACCGTGTCGGTGTGGGAGGGCTTCCAGGCCACCGTCAACAACATCGCCGCCAGCCAGAAACTGATCCGCGAGAACAGCGACCTGGTGATTCCGGTGCGCACCACCGCCGATATCCGTAAAGCCAAAGAGCAAGGCAAGACCGGCATTCTCTTCGGCTTCCAGAATGCCCATGCCTTCGAAGACCAGATCGGCTATGTCGAGGTGTTCAAGCAGCTCGGCGTCGGTATCGTGCAGATGTGCTACAACACCCAGAACCTGGTCGGCACCGGCTGCTACGAGCGCGATGGCGGCCTGTCGGGCTTCGGTCGTGAAATCGTCGCCGAGATGAACCGTGTCGGCGTGATGTGCGACCTGTCCCACGTCGGCTCCAAGACGTCCGAAGAAGTCATCCTCGAATCGAAGAAACCGGTCTGCTACTCCCACTGCCTGCCGTCGGGTCTCAAAGAGCACCCGCGCAACAAGTCCGATGAAGAGCTTAAGTTTATTGCTGACCACGGTGGTTTCGTCGGCGTGACCATGTTCGCACCGTTCCTGGCCAAGGGCATCGATTCGACCATCGACGACTACGCCGAAGCCATTGAATACACCCTGAACATCGTCGGCGAAGACTCGATCGGTATCGGCACCGACTTCACCCAGGGTCATGGCCAGGACTTCTTCGAATACCTGACCCACGACAAGGGCTACGCCCGCCGTCTGACCAGCTTCGGCAAGATCATCAACCCGCTGGGCATCCGCACCGTGGGCGAGTTCCCGAACCTGACCGAGACCTTGCTCAAGCGTGGCCATTCCGAGCGCGTGGTGCGCAAGATCATGGGCGAGAACTGGGTGAACGTCCTGAAAGACGTCTGGGGCGAATAAGCCGCCGCACCCCTGAATCCTTTCCCCCGGCCGTCCGTGCCGGGGGCAACACCAAAATTTTTCTGGAGTTAAGTTTCCATGGCCAAGATCGCCCCGCAATTGCCTATCGAAGTCGACAGCGAAACCGGTGTCTGGACCTCCGACGCCCTGCCGATGCTGTACGTGCCGCGTCATTTCTTCGTCAACAACCACATGGGCATCGAGGAAGTGCTGGGCGCCGAAGCCTATGCCGAAATCCTCTACAAGGCCGGCTACAAGTCCGCCTGGCACTGGTGTGAAAAAGAAGCCGAATGCCATGGCCTGGAAGGCGTCGCGGTGTTCGAACACTACATGAAACGCCTGTCGCAACGCGGCTGGGGCCTGTTCAAGATCCAGGACATCGACCTGGACAAGGGGACGGCCAGCGTCAAGCTCGAGCATTCGGCGTTCGTCTACGTGTACGGCAAGGTCGGACGCAAGGTCGACTACATGTTCACCGGTTGGTTTGCCGGCGCGATGGACCAGATCCTCGCCGCTCGCGGCAGCAAGATCCGTACCGTGGCCGAGCAAGTCTACGGTGGCTCCGAAGAGGGCCACGAAGACGGCTTATTCATCGTCAAGCCGTTGTAAGTCGAGGAACCCGCCATGGCTTTCGAAGCAATGTTCCAGCCGATCCAGATCGGCAAACTGACCATCCGTAACCGCGTGCTCAGCACCGCGCACGCCGAGGTCTACGCGACCGACGGCGGCATGACCACCGACCGGTACGTCAAGTATTACGAAGAGAAGGCCAAGGGCGGGATCGGCCTGGCGATTTGCGGCGGCTCGTCCGTGGTGGCCATCGACAGCCCGCAGGAGTGGTGGAGTTCGGTGAACCTGTCCACCGACCGCATCATTCCGCATTTCCAGAATCTTGCCGACGCCATGCACAAGCACGGTGCCAAGATCATGATCCAGATTACCCACATGGGCCGTCGCTCGCGCTGGGACGGCTTCAACTGGCCAACGCTGATGTCGCCGTCGGGCGTGCGCGAGCCGGTGCACCGTGCCACCTGTAAAACCATCGAGCCGGAAGAAATCTGGCGGGTGATCGGCAACTACGCGCAAGCGGCACGCCGCGCCAAGGCCGGCGGCCTGGACGGTGTCGAACTGTCGGCAGTGCACCAGCATATGATCGACCAGTTCTGGAGCCCACGGGTCAACAAACGTACCGACGAATGGGGCGGCAGCTTCGAAGGCCGCATGAAGTTCGGTCTGGAAGTCTTGAAAGCCGTGCGCGCCGAGGTCGGTGACGATTTCTGCGTGGGCATGCGGATCTGCGGTGACGAGTTCCACCCGGATGGTCTGTCCCACGAGGACATGAAGCAGATCGCCAAGTATTACGACGACACCGGCATGCTCGATTTCATCGGCGTCGTGGGCTCGGGTTGCGACACCCACAACACCCTGGCCAACGTGATTCCGAACATGAGTTACCCGCCGGAGCCGTTCCTGCACCTGGCCGCCGGCATCAAGGAAGTGGTCAAGGTTCCGGTGCTGCACGCGCAGAACATCAAGGATCCGAACCAGGCCACCCGTATCCTGGAGGGCGGTTACGTCGACATGGTCGGCATGACCCGTGCGCACATCGCCGACCCGCACCTGATCGCCAAGATCAAGATGGGCCAGGTCGATCAGATCAAGCAATGCGTCGGCGCCAACTACTGCATCGACCGTCAGTATCAGGGTCTGGATGTGTTGTGCATCCAGAACGCGGCGACCTCCCGTGAGTACATGGGCTTGCCGCACATCATCGAAAAGACCACCGGCGTGAAGCGCAAGGTGGTGGTGGTCGGTGCCGGTCCTGCGGGGATGGAAGCCGCCCGTGTAGCCGCCGAACGTGGCCACGACGTGACCCTGTTCGAGAAAAAGGAATTCATCGGCGGGCAGATCACCACGGCGTCGAAAGCGCCGCAGCGTGACCAGATCGCCGGTATCACCCGCTGGTATCAGCTGGAACTGGCACGGTTGAAGGTCGACCTGCGCCTGGGCACCGCAGCAGACGTTCCGACCATCATGGACCTGCGTCCGGATGTGGTGGTGCTCGCCGTCGGCGGCCACCCGTTCATCGAGCAGAACGAACACTGGGGCGCGGCTGAAGGCCTGGTGGTCAGCAGCTGGGACATCCTCGATGGCAAGGTGGCGCCGGGCAAGAACGTGCTGGTCTACGACACCATTTGCGAATTCACCGGCATGTCGACCGCGGACTTCATCGCTGACAAAGGCAGCCAGGTCGAGATCGTCACCGACGACATCAAGCCAGGCGTGGCGATTGGCGGTACGTCGTTCCCGACTTACTACCGCAGCATGTACCCCAAAGAAGTGATCATGACCGGGGACATGATGCTGGAGAAGGTTTACCGCGAAGGTGACAAGCTGGTGGCGGTGCTGGAAAACGAATACACCGGCGCCAAGGAGGAGCGGGTGGTGGACCAGGTGGTCGTGGAAAACGGCGTGCGTCCGGACGAAGAAATCTACTACGCGCTGAAGGAAGGCTCGCGCAACAAAGGCCAGATCGACGTCGAAGCCTTGTTCGCGATCAAGCCGCAGCCATGCCTGGAACAGAGCGGTGATGGCTACCTGCTGTTCCGCATCGGCGACTGCGTGGCCCAGCGTAACGTGCACGCGGCGATCTACGACGCGTTGCGGTTGTGCAAAGACTTCTAACGGCTTGTGGATCACCCCTGTAGGAGCGAGCTCGCTCGCGATGGATTTGAAGGCGCCGCGTTTTTCCAGAAGACACGCGTCATCGTTAACGACCATCGCGAGCAAGCTCGCTCCTACAGGGAATCGGGCAAGGCATCCAGGTAGTTTGGCCTGCAAGACCCTGCGGTCTTTGGGAGCTCCACCATGTTGAACACCCTTCTTCCAATCCTGTTGTTCGCTGCCCTGGGCCTCGCGGTTCTGGGCGCGTTGCGGCGGGTGGCCATGTGGCGCCGGGGCCGTGCCTCGAAGGTCGACCTGATCGGCGGCCTTTTCGCCATGCCCAAGCGCTACATGGTCGACCTGCACCATGTGGTGGCGCGGGACAAATACATTGCCAACACCCACGTCGCCACGGCCGGCGGCGCAGTAGCGTCCATCGTGCTGGCGATTCTGGTGCATGGTTTCGGTCTGCATAACCGCTTCCTCGGTTATGCGCTGCTGTTGATGTCGGCGGTGATGTTCGTCGGCGCAATCTTCGTGTACCTGCGTCGGCGCAACCCACCTTCGCGCCTGTCGAAAGGCCCGTGGATGCGCCTGCCGAAAAGCCTGATGGCGTTTTCGGTGTCGTTCTTCCTGGTGACCCTGCCGGTGGCAGGCATCCTGCCGGAAAACTTCGGCGGCTGGCTGTTGGCCGTAATCCTTGGCGTCGGCGTGTTGTGGGGCGTGTCGGAGCTGTTCTTCGGCATGACCTGGGGCGGGCCGATGAAACACGCCTTCGCCGGTGCCCTGCACCTGGCCTGGCACCGTCGCGCCGAACGCTTTGGCGGTGGTCGTTCCACCGGTCTCAAACCCTTGGACCTGAACGACCTGGCCGCACCGCTGGGCGTGGAAAAACCCAAGGACTTCACCTGGAACCAATTGCTCGGCTTCGACGCCTGCGTGCAGTGTGGCAAGTGCGAAGCCGCGTGCCCGGCGTTCGCCGCCGGTCAGCCGCTGAACCCGAAAAAACTGATTCAGGACATGGTCGTCGGCCTGGCCGGTGGCACCGATGCCAAGTTCGCCGGTAGCCCTTATCCAGGCAAGCCAATTGGCGAACACGCGGGCAATCCGCATCAACCGATCGTCAACGGTCTGGTGGATGCCGAAACCCTGTGGTCGTGCACCACCTGCCGCGCTTGCGTCGAGGAATGCCCGATGATGATCGAACACGTCGATGCCATCGTCGACATGCGTCGCCATCTGACCCTGGAAAAAGGCGCGACCCCGAACAAGGGTGCCGAAGTCCTGGAAAACCTGATCGCCACCGACAATCCGGGCGGCTTCGCGCCGGGCGGGCGGATGAACTGGGCGGCGGACTTGAACCTCAACCTGATGAGCGAGAAGAAATCCGTCGACGTGCTGTTCTGGGTCGGCGACGGTGCGTTCGACATGCGCAACCAGCGCACCTTGCGTGCCTTCGTCAAAGTGCTGAAAGCGGCGAAAATTGACTTTGCCGTACTCGGTCTGGAAGAGCGCGACAGCGGTGACGTGGCCCGACGCCTGGGCGACGAAGCGACCTTCCAGCTGTTGGCCAAGCGCAACATCCAGACCCTGGCCAAATACAGCTTCAACCGCATCGTGACCTGTGACCCGCACAGTTTCCACGTGCTGAAAAACGAATACGGCGCCTTCGACGGCAACTACCTGGTGCAGCACCACAGCACCTACATGGCGGAAATCATCGAGGCTGGCGCGTTGAACCTCGGCCAGCACAAGGGCGACAGCGTGACGTATCACGACCCGTGCTACCTCGGCCGCTACAACGGCGAATACGAGGCGCCGCGTCAGGTGCTGCGCGCCCTCGGTATCGAGGTCAAGGAAATGCAACGCTCCGGTTTCCGCTCGCGCTGCTGCGGCGGTGGCGGCGGCGCGCCGATCACCGACATTCCGGGCAAACAACGTATTCCCGACATGCGCATGGAAGATATCCGCGAGACGGGCGCCGAACTGGTGGCCGTGGGGTGTCCACAATGCACCGCGATGCTCGAAGGCGTGGTCGAACCACGGCCGTTGATCAAGGACATTGCCGAACTGGTGGCTGACGCGCTGCTGGAGGACCAGGCCCCAAAGTCGTCCACCCCGGCCAAACGTGAACCTGCGGAGGTGCACTGATGAGCGACATTATCCGCCGCGACCCCCGCGCCGAATGGATCGCCCGTAACCGCCTGCACCCGCTGCACGCGGCCATGCAACCGGCGCAACACAGCTGGATGGGGCCGAACGGCGTCATCCGCAAGAATCCCCATGGCATTGGCTTCATCGGGCCGAACGGGATCAAACGTATCGACCGCAGCGGCGCGCAACAGGGCGGGTCGGCCAAGCGCTCGGCCGCCGTTGAAGTGCAATTGCCGCTGCATCAAGTGCCAGCACCGGCGTTTTACATCAGCGTGGTGCCGGACATGGTCGGTGGCCGCTTGAGCAGCCACGACAAGGACTTGCTGGGCCTGGCCCATCAACTGGCCGGAAAGGACGGCGCGGTCCTGGCCGTGGTCTTCGGCGAACACAAGGAAAGCGCGTTTGCCACCGCCGGCGTCGATCGCCTGCTGGTGCTGGAAGGCGACGAGTTCAGCGGTTATGCACCGGAACAACGGGTTCAGGGCTTGCGGGCTGTGGATAACCAGTTCAATCCACGTCACTGGTTGCTGCCGGACAGCCGTAGCGGTGGCGGCGAACTGGGTCGGCGCTTTGCCGCCGCCCTGGGCGAACGCCCGGCCACGCGGGTCTGGCAGGTCAAGGATCAGGAGTGCATCGGCCGTGCCGGTGCTGGCTTGCAAGACCTGGCGCGCCCGGTTGCGCGCTTGATTCTGGCCGCCGTCGAATGCGCCGAGCCGGTCAGCGAAACCCGTCACGAAGCTTTGCCGGTGGAGTTATCCACAGCCATCGCCCGCAGTCTCTCGCGCATCGAGGACCTGGGCGCGGTGGCGGTGGACCCTGCAGCGATTCCCATGGCCGAGGCCGAATTCATCTTCTCCGGGGGCAACGGCGTCAAGGACTGGGATCTATTCCACCAGACCGCTGCCGCGCTCGGCGCCACCGAAGGGGCATCCCGGGTGGCGGTGGACGATGGCTTCATGGCCCGTGACCGCCAGGTGGGCGCGTCCGGTACCTGGGTCACCGCACGGGTTTACGTGGCGGTGGGGATTTCCGGAGCGATCCAGCACCTGCAAGGCATCGGTGCCTGCGACAAGGTGGTGGCGATCAACCTCGACCCCGGCTGCGACATGATCAAACGGGCCGACCTGTCGGTGATCGGCGAGAGCGCCGAGATTCTTCGGGCCTTGATCGACGCGGTAGCGACCTACCGCAACGACGCCAAGCGCGATGCGGCTTAAGGGAAGGAAAGGGTTATGAGCACGAAAATCATCAGCCTGGTGTCCATCGGCGCCCACCCGACGTCCGGTCGACCCCGTCGCGCGGAACAAGATGCGCGGGCGGTGGAGCTGGGTCTGCAACTGGCTGGGGATAACTTGCAGGTGCTGCACGCCGGCGACGTTGCCGAGCCAGCGCTGCGCGCTTATCTGGGCATGGGCCTGGAACAACTCCATGTGCTGGAACAACCGGAAGGCGCCGATGCGCTGCCGGCGCTGACCGCGTATTTGCGTGATGCCGGCGCCCAGGTGGTGCTGACCGGCAGCCAGGCGGAAACCGGCGAAGGCTCGGGCATGCTGCCGTTTCTGTTGGCCGAAGGCCTGGGCTGGCCGCTGGTGGTGGGGCTGGCGCAGGTCGAATCTATCGATGGCGGTTCGGCGCTGGTGCTGCAAGCCTTGCCCCGGGGTCAACGTCGTCGGCTGAAGGTGCGCCTGCCGTTTCTGGCGACTGTGGATAACGCTGCGCCCAAGCCACGGCAGAGCGCCTACGGCCCGGCGCGGCGCGGGGTGTTGCAGGCCGATGAAGTGGAGGTCATCGATGATGAACTGCTGGCGGTCGCCACACTGCAACCGGCCAAACCACGGCCAAAACGCTTGAAAGTGATCAAAGCCAAGAGCGGTGCCGATCGTATGAAAGCCGCAACGGCGAAAGCCAGTGGCGGAGGGGGACAAGTACTCAAGGGCGTTACGGCGCAAGCTGGGGCTGATGCGATTCTGAAGTTGCTGATCGAAGAAGGCGTGGTTCGCTAATCACATAATCACCTTGTAACAATATGGGAGCGAGCAAGCCCGCTCCCATAGGGTTCCCCAGTGCATGAGGAAATAATGGCAGTTGAATTTCGTTCGGCAGTGCGCGCCGATGCGCGAGAGATTGCGCGTTTGTTCCAGATTTCATCCGAAGGCGCTGCAGATTACATCTGGAGCCAGATTGCCGAACCCGGTCAGGATCTGCTGGACGTCGGCGCCATTCGTTACGCCCGTGACGATGTGGATTTTTCATATCAGAATTGCCTGATCGCCGAGGCACACGGGCAGGTCGTGGGCATGATGCACAGTTATGTGATGCGCCACGACCCGTTCGCGGCGCCCGTGACGGACCCGGTGCTGGCGCCCTATGCCACCATGGAAATCCCCGACACCCTCTACATTTCCAGCCTGGCGCTGCATGAAGGTTGGCGTAACCAGGGGCTGGGCAAGGTGTTCCTCGCCTACGCCTATGACCGTGCCAATCAGCTGGGGCTCAATGGCCTGAGCCTGATCGACTACGCTGCCAACACCGGCGCCCGGCGTTTCTACGAGCGCCATGGTTTCCGTATCGTTGATACCTGCACGATCACGCCGCATCCAATGATTCGGGTGACGGGTGAGGCCTATCTGATGTATCGGCCCTAGGGGCCAACCCTGACCTTTAGGAGAGCGATCCACCCCTCAGACTGAGCTACATTTTACTGTGCGCTGGTCAGGGTGCAGCACGCTGTTACGGAGTTTTCAGAGGTTCAGCGCAAATCATAAAACCTGGTTTTTATGAATGGGTTGGCCATGAAGCCTGTAACGCTGTTGCTACTTCTCGCATGGGTTACGGCCGTATCTGCGGGAACGGTGGATGGTTCCCGGATGAACACGCCTGAGCGGCGCTACGAGCCCGAGCAGGACTTCTATCAATGGCTGGGGTCCGATCAGGGGCGCAAAGCCTCCCTTGCGCAAATGCGCCAACGCTGCGACCGCGTGCTGGATGCCAGGAAGAGCCTGGACTGTTCAGTATCTGTGGTCGCCCGTATGTTCGAGGTCAAGGCCGCCAATCAGTTGCCGGATTACTACCGGGCGATCAAGCGCAAGCACGCTAGGGCCATTGAGGCCGATCCGGAGCTGAAAGTATTGTTTTCAATGTTCGGCGCTCAGTCGCTATCAACCCTGAAGACAACCGGCGATTTCACGGTGAAAAGAGCCTCGCGGCGCGAGGTGCTCAGAATTCATCCGTATTCCAGCGACTATTTCATTGCCGAAGAGGTGTTGCCGTTCATCGATGTCGACGCGATCAACGGTCACTCGGCACGTTTCGTTCTCGATACCGGTGCGCCGCAAACCCGGGTCAATCAAGACACCGCGAGGCTGATGGGGATCAGGTTGTTGACCGACTCCCACTATGCCTACAGCACGTTTTATGGAGAGCGTGATCTGTCCGCCCGACTGGGCATACTCGACGCCATCAAGGTAGGCGGCAGCGAATTCAGGAACGTGCTGGTGTTTGTCAGCGATCGGGACAACTTGCTGGGACTGGACCTGATCAGCAAGCTGGGGCGGCTGAAAATCACCCGTAAAACCCTCGAACTCAATTCCGCACCGCCCGCCCGCTGTGAATCGCCGATTGTGTATAGCCGCCTGGATATCAACCAGCGACTGGTCATCGCTGCACGGCTGGATAACCGCGCTACGCAGGCGATTGTCGACACCGGTAATGTCGATTACCTGACGTCGGCTTCACCGGGGGATCAGGTCAATGTTCATAGCGCCGGCAACTGGCCCTTGAATGTTGACGAAAAGCAGCGCTATCAAACGTTCAAGGGTGTCCTGAAATTGCCGGGCACCACCCTGGCAACCACCTACAAATACTACCCGGGCTTCACTATTCCACCGTCTTGGGTGCTTGGCCGGTATGTACCGTCTGTTTTGATCGGATGGCGTGCATTCGATGACTTTGTGCTGCATCTGGATATCGAGGCGGGGCGGTCGTGTTTGAACAAGATTGGATAAGTCCGGGCGATTTTGATGTGTTTACCCACAATCCCTGTTGGCGGAGCTGTGGATAACGTGTTTGCCCATTGCTGCAGCCCAGGTTAATCGGGGGTTGCAGCCCTCAGTTCAAAAAACAACCAGCCTAAGCTCCGGTTTTTCATGGGTTTTTTCACAGGATAAGTGCAGGACTTGCCCCCAATCTCTGTTGGCGCTTCTGTGGATAAGATGTTCGCTTACCGCTACAGGCCATATAAAACGAGGGCTTCAGGCTTCTGGTTAAAAAATGATCATTTGCGTGATTTCCACCGTTAAACCTTGCGCCAGCCCGTATTTTTCGCGGCTCACAGCAGTTTTCCACAGCGGTGCAGAAGTTGCCCCCAAAGTCTGTTGGCGCTTCTGTGGATAAGGTGTTTGCCATCCGCTGCACACCTTGTATTGCTTGATGTTCAGAGGTTTGGTCAATAAATGATCAGTTGCTGATGGAATCGCTGCTTTTGAATAAGTCACGGATTTTCTTCGGTTTCTGTGGAGAAAGATTACAGTCTTTCCACAGTTGTCCCCATTTGCTGTGGGTGGAGATGTGGATAACTTGTTTGCGGAAGGCTGGGAGGCGCGGGCGGTATAGCTCTGAACGGAATAGATCATATTTCGTACAGTTCTGAAGCGGCGGGGGTGTCAGGGGGTATGTGTTGTAAGGGAGGGCGCTTTCGGGAGCAGGCTCGCTGCCACAAGGGATCTGTGAACGGCACAGATCAAATGTGGCAGCGAGCCTGCTCGCGAAGCTTTTGAACTTAGCCTTGAACCGGAACCCCTTTGAGGTACGGCGCAGGCTCGGCCCCCAGGTTGCTCAGCAGGCGCTCGCTGTACCAATCCACAAAGTTCACCACACCAAACTCATAGGTCTTGGAGTAAGGCCCTGGCTGGTAAGCGGTGGAGTTGATGCCGCGCTGGTTCTCTTCGGCCAGGCGACGGTCCTGGTCGTTGGTGGCGTCCCAGACCTGGCGCATGCGCTCCACGTCGTAATCCACGCCTTCAACGGCGTCCTTGTGGACGATCCACTTGGTGGTAACCATGGTTTCCTGGGCGCTGATCGGCCACACGGTGAACACGATGATGTGGTCGCCCATGCAGTGGTTCCAGGAGTGCGGCAGGTGCAGGATGCGCATCGAGCCCAGGTCCGGGTTTTTGATGCGGCCCATGAGTTTGGCGCAGCCCTGTTTGCCGTCCATGGTCATCGACACGGTGCCCTTGAGCAGCGGCATGCGCACGATACGGTTGCGCAGGCCGAAGCTGGCGTGGGCGTAAGGAATTTTCTCGGCTTCCCAGGCAGCGGCGGAGGCGGCGACGTGGTCCTTGAACGCCTGGTCGGCGCGTGGGTCGGTGACGTCGTCCCATTCCAGCAGGGTTTTCAGCAGTTCCGGGTGCGACGCGTTGCAGTGGTAGCACTCGCGGTTGTTTTCCAGCACCAGTTTCCAGTTGGCCTTTTCCATCAAGGTGGTGGTGATCGCCACCTTGGTGTTCTCCATGTCGTACGGTTCCATGTAATGGCTGAGCGTCGACAGGAAGTCATCGATGGCCGGCGGATTTTCCGCCAGGCTGACGAAGATGTAACCGCCAGCGGTCTTCACATTCACCGGTTTGAGGCCGTACTGCTTCATGTCGAAGTCGTCGCCCATCTCTGTGCCGGCGAACAGCAGGCGACCGTCCAGTTCATAGGTCCACTGGTGGTAGTGACAAACCAGTTTGGCGACCTTGCCCTTGTCGCTGGTGCACAGGCGCGAGCCACGGTGACGGCAGACGTTATGGAACGCATGCACCACGCCTTCAGCGCCACGGATCACGATGATCGGGTTCTTGCCAATCTGCAGCGTCAGGTAGTTGCCCTTGGTCGGGATCTCGCAGGTCATGCCGGCGATCAACCACTCCTTCTGGAAAATCTCCTGCATGTCGATATCAAACAGGCGCTCGTCAGAGTAAAACGGCTGCGGCAGCGAAAAGGTGCGCTCGCGCTCTTGCAGCATCTGGGCGGTGGCCTTGCGTGCGGGTTCCAGCGGATCGCCCAGGCTCAGGGTAGTAGTGACGTCCATCGTTTAATCCTCAAGGCCATCTGCGTGGCCGGTGAAAAGTGGCTAATCGGTGTACTGCTAATGGTTGCTACGCAAGGTGTAAAGATTGTGTCTTGGTATGGGGCGAGTGTGGGGCCGGCGCTGGCCAGAACCTTATCCATGGGCGACATGATGCAATCTGTTCCCGACGCGCAAGCCCCGGTAGTTGCGGGCTGGTCGCGATAAGCATGTGAATGTCGCAGATAGGTAAATGGGTGGTTCGCGCTATACGCAGAATCGCCAACATGAAGGCCGACAGTCGGCCGTGGAGATCAGCATGTCCAACAACTTCCTGAACCCGGTAACCACCCAGACCTGGGCCAATGGTCGGCACATCGTCCGTTGCGTCAAAGTCATCCAGGAAACCTGGGATGTGCGCACCTTTTGCTTCATGGCCGATCAGCCGATCATGTTCTTCTTTAAACCGGGGCAGTTCGTCACCCTGGAGCTGGAGATCGAAGGCCAGCCGATCATGCGTTCGTACACCATTTCCAGCTCGCCATCGGTACCGTACAGCTTCTCGGTGACCATCAAGCGCGTACCGGGCGGCAAGGTCTCGAACTGGTTGCATGACACCCTGCATGAAGGCTACGAACTGGCGGTGCACGGCCCGGTCGGGCTGTTCAACGCCATCGACTTTCCGAACCCGAAAGTGCTTTACCTCAGCGGCGGCGTGGGCATCACGCCGTGCATGTCCATGGCCCGCTGGTTCTTTGATACCAACGGCAATGTCGACATGGCATTTATCCACAGCGCCCGCTCGCCGAAAGACATCATTTATCACCGCGAGCTGGAACACATGGCGGCGCGGATCGAAAACTTCAGCCTGCACCTGATCTGTGAAAAGCATGGTTTCGGTGAACCCTGGGCCGGCTATCGCGGCTATCTGAACCACAAGATGCTGGAACTGATGGTCCCGGACTTCCTTGAGCGCGAAGTGTTCTGCTGCGGCCCGACGCCTTACATGAACGCGGTCAAGCGCCTGCTGGAAAACGCCGGCTTCAACATGAAGCATTACCACGAGGAATCCTTCGGCGCCACGCCGCCAGAGGCGATCGCCGATGCCGTGGAGAATGCCGAACAGGCCGCCGATGCGCCCGAGGTGGATGAAGCGGATCTGCATCAGGTGGAATTCACCGCGTCGGGCAAGAGCATTCGTGTGGCGCCGGGCGAGACCGTTCACGCCGCGGCAGCGAAGGCTGGCTTGTTGATACCGAAAGCGTGCGGCATGGGCATTTGCGGCACGTGCAAGGTCCTCAAGCTGGGCGGTGAAGTGGAGATGGAGCACAACGGCGGGATTACCGAAGAGGACGAGGCCGAGGGGTACATCCTGTCGTGCTGCAGCGTGCCGAAGGGGGATGTGCGGATCGAGTACTAGCAGGCTGCCAATGCCCCCTGTAGGAGCGAGCTTGCTCGCTCCTACAGGGGGAGGGTGTTCAGTCGATAAACAGGTCTGGCATCAGCTTGTCGCTGCTGTCGGGGGCGAACCGATAGTGTTCGAACTCGGTAACGCCGTTTTCCCGCAGTACTTCCTCATCGATCAGCAAACGCCCGGTCAGGCTGCGCTCGGTGCTGCTCAAAATGACGTGGGCGGCATCTGCCATGATCGCAGGCGTGCGCGCATGCTTGAACGACTCCCGTGACCCCAGCTGAAACTCGATCGCAGCGGTGGCAATCATCGTCTGTGGCCACAGCGAGTTGACGCTGATGCCGTAATTCCTGAACTCCTCGCTCATGCCCAGCGTCAGCATGCTCATGCCGTATTTGGTCACGGTATAGGGGCTGTATTGGGCGAACCATTTGACGGCCAGGTTCAGCGGTGGCGACAGGTTGAGAATGTGCCCTTTGGACTGCTTCAGGTACGGCAGCGCGGCCTGGCTGCACAGCAGCACGGCGCGGGTGTTGATCTGGTGCATGAGGTCGAAGCGCTTGAGTTCGAGGTGCTGAACCCCGGTCAACTTGATCGCCCCGGCGTTGTTGACCAGCGCATCGATGCTGCCGAAATGCTCGTTGGCCTGGGCCAGGGCCTGATGAACGGCGATTTCGTCGCGCACATCCACCTGCAGCGCCAACGCCTTGCCGCCTGCGGCTTCGACTTCCTTGGCCACGCTGTAGATGGTGCCGGGCAGTTTGGGGTGGGGTTCGGCACTTTTGGCGGCAATTACGATATTGGCGCCGTCGCGTGCTGCCCGTAGCGCGATCTCACGACCAATCCCGCGGCTGGCGCCGGTGATGAGCAGGGTTTTGCCTTGCAATGACATGCGTACGCTCCTGATTGTTGTTGTCTGTACGGCTCGCCAGACAATGTAGACCAAGACATCAGATGCGAACGATCGGGGAATTCGGCGGGGGACTTACTTGTGGGAGCGAGCCTGCTCGCTCCCACAGTGATTGCACTAGTTCTGGATAATTAGTGGGACATCACTTCGCGGATGTCTCGGGCCAACTCCCGCACACGCTCTTCTTCGGTATCCCACGAGCACATGAAGCGTGCGCCGCCGTTGCCGATGAAGGTGTAGAAGCGCCAGCCCTTGGCGGTCAGGGCGGTGATGGCCGGTTCCGACAGTTGCAGGAACACGCCGTTGGCCTGCACCGGGAACATCAGTTCCACGCCCGGGATGTCGCTGACCAGCTCGGCCAGCAACTGCGCGCAATGGTTGGCGTGGCGGGCGTATTTGAGCCAGGCGCCGTTTTCCAGAATCCCGACCCAGGGCGCGGACAGGAAGCGCATTTTCGACGCCAGTTGCCCGGCCTGTTTGCAGCGGTAGTCGAAGTCTTCGGCCAGTTTGTGGTTGAAGAACAGGATCGCCTCGCCCACGGCCATGCCGTTTTTCGTGCCGCCGAAACATAGCACGTCCACACCGGCCTTCCAGGTTAGGTCGGCGGGCGAGCAGCCGAGGAATGCGCAGGCGTTGGAGAAGCGCGCACCGTCCATGTGCAGGTTCAGGCCCAGCTCTTTACAGGTGGCACTGATGGCGCGGATTTCGTCCGGGGTGTAGACGCTGCCGACTTCGGTAGCCTGGGTCAGGGTCACGACGCGCGGTTTGGGGTAGTGAATGTCCTGGCGCTTGAGGGCGATTTCGCGGATCGATTCCGGGGTCAGCTTGCCGTTTTCGGTGCGGGCAATCAGCAGTTTCGAGCCGTTGGAGAAAAATTCCGGCGCGCCGCATTCGTCGGTTTCGACGTGGGCGGTTTCCGAGCAGATCACGCTGTGGTAACTCTGGCACAGCGACGACAGGGCCAGCGAGTTGGCGGCGGTGCCGTTGAAGGCGAAGAACACTTCGCAGTCGGTCTCGAACAGTTTGCGGAAATCGTCGGACGCGCGGGCGGTCCACTCGTCGTCGCCATAGGCGCGCTGATGGCCATGGTTGGCCTGCTCCATGGCAGCCCAGGCTTCAGGGCAAATGCCGGAATAGTTGTCGCTGGCGAATTGTTGGCTCTTATCGGTCATGGCCTGCTTCCGTGGTCGAGACGCCTATGGTGAAGCGTCTCGTGGTCAATGAGGGTGCGCACTTTACCGAAGATCGTCCGGGGAGCGCACGGGATGTCACTGTCAGAACATTACAAGGATGCCGGGCAATTATGCACGTGAGTCAACGGGACGGTGCACTGGATCTGCTCAAGTGGCTGGCATTGCTGAGCATGCTGCTCGATCACCTGCGATATGTCGGTTATTCCGCCGATTGGTTGTATGTGCCGGGCCGCCTGGCGTTCCCGTGGTTTTGCCTGGCGATGGCGGCCAATCTGGTGCGGGCGTCGGCGATGACGACAGGTAGGCAGTGGCGCTATCTGGGCTGGTTGCTGCTGTTCAGCGCGGTGAGTGAAGTTCCTTACCGGATGTACATTCCCAATCCCGACACCTTGAATGTATTGCCCACACTGGCACTCGGCCTGCTGGTAGTGCGGGGCTGGCAGGACCGGGTCCTGCCAGCGCGTCTGCTGGCCGGCGGTGCGCTCGCGCTGGCGGCGATGTTCCCGGAGCGACTGATGTTCGGGTTCTTCGGCGTGTTATTACCGCTGGCGATGCTGCTGGTGATCCGGCGACCCTGGTTTTTCGCACTGCTGCCGGGGCTGGTCTGCCTGGCGGCCAATCAATTGCAGGTACTCTATTACTCCGTTCGATTGGGTAACGGCGTGGCGATGGCGGCTGTTGCCACTTGTCTGATTGCGCCATGGCTGGGGCTGTTCCTGTTGCGACACGCCCAGGACGTAAAACCACCGCCGATGCGACGCTGGGCGTATGCGCTGTACCCCGTGCATTTCCTTGTGCTGCTGGCATTGCGACAGGTTCTCGCATAACCCCGGAAACCGAATGCAAACCTTGTGGGAGCGAGCCTGTTCGCGAAGGCGGCGGGTCAAACGACATTTGCGTTGACTGACACTCCCTCTTCGCGAGCAGGCTCGCTCCCACAGGGGATTTGCGCTGGTTCTCAGTGCGTGGCCGGCTTGCCATTTCCCGCCATGTCGTAAACGCACCTTTGCGTGGCGCCCATAGGCATTTGACCACGCCAAGCCAGTCATACCATCGCTATCAAAGGGCACTGCCGAAACACCAGTGCCTTACCGAGACGAATGGCGCACAGATGCCGCTGGGAGAGACGCGATGTTCAGCAAGCAAGACAAGATCCAGGGTTACGACGATGCACTGCTGGCGGCGATGAATGCCGAGGAGCAACGTCAGGAAGATCACATCGAGCTGATCGCGTCGGAGAACTACACCAGCAAGCGCGTGATGGAAGCGCAGGGCAGCGGCCTGACCAACAAATACGCCGAAGGCTACCCGGGCAAGCGCTACTACGGTGGCTGCGAGCACGTGGATAAGGTTGAAGCCCTGGCCATCGAGCGCGCCAAGCAACTGTTCGGCGCCGATTACGCCAACGTGCAGCCGCACTCCGGTTCCTCGGCCAACAGCGCCGTGTACCTGGCCCTGCTGCAAGCCGGCGACACCATCCTCGGCATGAGCCTGGCCCACGGCGGTCACCTGACCCACGGCGCCAAGGTGTCGTCTTCGGGCAAGTTGTACAACGCCGTGCAGTACGGCATCGACACCAACACTGGCCTGATCGATTACGACGAAGTCGAGCGCCTGGCGGTCGAACACAAACCGAAGATGATCGTTGCCGGTTTCTCGGCCTACTCCAAGACTCTCGACTTCCCGCGCTTCCGTCAGATTGCTGACAAAGTCGGTGCGCTGCTGTTCGTCGATATGGCCCACGTGGCCGGTCTGGTCGCTGCCGGTCTGTACCCGAACCCGCTGCCTTACGCCGACGTGGTCACCACCACCACCCACAAGACCCTGCGCGGTCCACGTGGTGGCCTGATCCTGGCCAAGGCCAATGAAGAGATCGAGAAGAAGCTCAACGCCGCGGTCTTCCCCGGTGCCCAGGGCGGCCCGCTGATGCACGTGATCGCCGGTAAGGCGGTGTGCTTCAAGGAAGCGCTGGAGCCTGGCTTCAAGGCTTACCAGCAGCAAGTGATCGACAACGCCCAGGCCATGGCCGGCGTCTTTATCAAACGCGGCTACGATGTAGTGTCCGGCGGTACCGATAACCACCTGTTCCTGGTCAGCCTGATCCGTCAGGGCCTGACCGGCAAAGAGGCGGACGCTGCACTCGGTCGCGCCCACATCACTGTGAACAAGAACGCTGTCCCGAACGACCCACAGTCGCCGTTCGTGACCTCCGGCCTGCGCATCGGCACCCCGGCGGTGACCACTCGCGGCTTCAAGGTTACCCAGTGCGTCACGCTGGCCGGCTGGATCTGCGACATCCTCGACAACCTCGGCGATGCCGACGTTGAAGCCAATGTCGCCCAGCAAGTATCGGCCCTGTGCGCGGACTTCCCGGTTTATCGCTGAGTGCGGTTTTGGAGTAAATGACTATGCAACGCTACTCAGGCTTCGGCCTCTTCAAACACTCCCTCAGCCACCATGAAAACTGGCAGCGGATGTGGCGCACACCGACCCCGAAAAAGGTCTACGACGTGGTCATCGTCGGCGGTGGCGGGCATGGTCTGGCGACCGCCTACTACCTGGCCAAGGAACACGGCATCACCAACGTGGCCGTGGTCGAGAAAGGTTGGCTGGGCGGCGGTAACACCGCGCGCAACACCACCATCGTTCGCTCCAACTACCTGTGGGACGAGTCGGCGCACCTTTACGAACACGCGATGAAACTGTGGGAAGGCCTGTCCCAGGACCTGAACTACAACGTGATGTTCTCCCAGCGTGGCGTCTACAACCTGTGCCACACCCTGCAGGACATCCGTGATTCCGAGCGTCGGGTCAGCGCCAACCGCCTCAATGGCGTGGATGGCGAACTGCTCGATGCCAAGCAAGTGGCTGACGAGATTCCGTACCTCGACTGCTCGAAGAACACCCGCTACCCGGTGATGGGCGCTACCGTCCAGCGTCGCGGCGGCGTGGCCCGTCACGATGCCGTGGCCTGGGGCTTTGCCCGTGCCGCCGATGCACTGGGCGTGGACCTGATCCAGCAGACCGAAGTGATCGGTTTCCGCAAGGAAAACGGCGTGTGCATCGGTGTCGAAACCAACAAGGGCTTCATCGGCGCCAAGCGCGTCGGCGTGGTCACCGCCGGTAACTCCGGGCACATGGCCAAGCTGGCCGGTTTCCGTCTGCCGATCGAATCGCACCCGCTGCAAGCGCTGGTGTCCGAGCCGATCAAGCCGATCATCGACAGCGTGATCATGTCCAACGCCGTGCACGGTTACATCAGCCAGTCCGACAAGGGCGACCTGGTGATCGGCGCCGGTATCGACGGCTACAACGGCTACGGCCAGCGTGGTTCGTACCCGGTGATCGAACACACCATCCAGGCCATCGTCGAGATGTTCCCGGTCCTGTCTCGCGTACGCATGAACCGTCAGTGGGGCGGCATCGTCGACACCACGCCGGATGCCTGCCCGATCATCTCGAAAACCCCGGTGCCGAACATGTTCTTCAACTGCGGTTGGGGTACCGGCGGCTTCAAGGCAACACCTGGCTCGGGCAACGTGTTTGCCGCAAGCCTGGCCAAGGGTGAAATGCACCCATTGGCCGCACCTTTCTCCATCGACCGTTTCCACAACGGTGCGTTGATCGATGAACACGGCGCTGCTGCGGTTGCCCACTAACAGGAGAAATCCCCATGTTGCATATCTTCTGTCCTCACTGCGGCGAACTGCGCTCCGAAGAGGAATTCCACGCATCCGGCCAGGCGCACATCCCGCGTCCACTGGACCCTAACAGCTGCACCGACGAGGAGTGGGGCGACTACATGTTCTTCCGCGACAACCCTCGCGGTCTGCACCACGAGTTGTGGGATCACGTCGCCGGTTGCCGCCAGTACTTCAACGTCACTCGCGACACCGTGACTTACGAGATTCTCGAAACCTACAAGATCGGCGCCAAGCCACAATTCACCGACAAGACCGATAGCCCGAAAGCGGCCACCACGGCTCTGGGAGAGAAGGTATGAGCCAGATCAATCGCCTGTCCAACGGCGGACGAATCGACCGCAACAAAGTCCTGAGCTTCACCTTCAACGGCCAGAGCTATAAAGGCTTTGAAGGCGACTCCCTGGCCGCTGCACTGCTGGCCAACGGCGTCGACATCATCGGTCGCAGCTTCAAGTATTCCCGTCCGCGCGGCATCTTCGCCGCCGGTGCCGAAGAGCCAAACGCGGTGCTGCAGATCGGCGCCACCGAAGCCACGCAAATCCCGAACGTACGTGCCACGCAGCAGGCGTTGTACCAGGGCCTTGTCGCCACCAGCACCAACGGCTGGCCGAGCGTGAACAACGACATGATGGGGATTCTCGGCAAGGTCGGCGGCAAGCTGATGCCACCGGGTTTCTACTACAAAACCTTCATGTATCCGCAATCGTTCTGGATGACCTACGAGAAGTACATTCGTAAGGCTGCAGGTCTTGGCCGCTCGCCGACCGAGAACGATCCGGACACCTATGACTACATGAACCAGCATTGCGACGTGCTGATCGTCGGCGCCGGCCCTGCCGGTCTGGCGGCTGCACTGGCCGCTGCGCGTAGCGGTGCCCGGGTGATCCTGGCCGATGAGCAGGAAGAGTTCGGCGGCAGCCTGCTCGACTCCCGCGAAAGCCTCGACGGCAAGCCTGCCATGGAGTGGGTCGCCAGCGTCATCGCAGAATTGAAGAACACCCCGGACGTGCTGCTGTTGCCGCGCGCCACGGTCAACGGCTACCACGACCATAACTTCCTGACCATTCACGAGCGCCTGACCGACCACCTCGGCGACCGCGCACCGATTGGCCAGGTACGTCAGCGCATTCACCGGGTTCGCGCCAAGCGCGTGGTCCTGGCGACCGGCGCTCACGAGCGTCCGCTGGTTTACGGCAACAACGACGTGCCGGGCAACATGCTGGCCGGCGCTGTGTCGACTTACGTACGCCGTTACGGCGTGGCACCGGGCAAGAAGCTCGTGCTGTCGACCAACAACGACCACGCCTATCGCGTGGCCCTGGATTGGCTCGATGCCAGCCTGCAAGTGGTCGCTATCGCCGACGCCCGCAGCAACCCTCGCGGTGCGCTGGTGGAAGAAGCACGCGCCAAAGGCATTCGCATCCTCACCGGCAGCGCCGTGATCGAGGCCCGTGGCAGCAAGCACGTAACCGCTGCCCGCGTTGCCGCGATCGATGTGAAAGGACACAAGGTCACCAGCCCTGGCGAATGGCTCGACTGCGACATCGTCGCCAGTTCCGGCGGCTACAGTCCGGTGGTTCACCTGGCTTCGCACCTGGGCGGCAAGCCGATCTGGCGTGAAGACATCCTCGGTTTCGTACCGGGCGAAGCACCGCAGAAACGTGTGTGTGTGGGTGGCATCAACGGCGTCTATGGCCTCGGCGATTCCCTGGCCGATGGTTTTGAAGGGGGCGTGCGCGCTGCCAGCGAAGCCGGTTTCGGTGCGGTCGAAGCGACCTTGCCCAAAGCCCTGGCCCGTCTGGAAGAGCCGACCCTGGCGCTGTTCCAGGTGCCGCATGAGAAAAACACCGCACGGGCGCCGAAGCAATTCGTCGACCTGCAGAACGACGTGACCGCCGCTGCCATCGAACTGGCGACCCGCGAAGGCTTCGAGTCGGTCGAACACGTCAAGCGCTACACCGCGCTGGGCTTCGGCACCGATCAGGGCAAGCTCGGCAACGTCAACGGTCTGGCCATTGCCGCCCGTTCGCTGAACGTGACTATCCCGCAGATGGGCACCACCATGTTCCGCCCGAACTACACGCCGGTCACCTTCGGCGCCGTGGCCGGTCGTCACTGTGGGCACATCTTCGAGCCGGTGCGTTACACCGCGCTGCATCAGTGGCACCTGAAAAACGGCGCCGAGTTCGAAGACGTCGGCCAGTGGAAACGTCCATGGTACTTCCCGAAATCCGGTGAAGACATGCACGCGGCGGTCAAGCGCGAATGCAAAGCCGTGCGCGACAGCGTCGGCCTGCTGGACGCCTCGACCCTGGGCAAGATCGACATCCAGGGCCCGGATACCCGCGAGTTCCTCAACCGCGTGTACACCAACGCCTGGACCAAGCTCGACGTGGGCAAGGCCCGTTACGGCCTGATGTGCAAAGAAGACGGCATGGTGTTCGACGACGGCGTGACTGCATGCCTGGCCGAGAACCATTTCGTGATGACCACCACCACCGGTGGCGCGGCTCGCGTGCTGCAATGGCTGGAGCTGTACCACCAGACCGAATGGCCGGACCTGAAGGTGTACTTCACTTCCGTGACGGATCACTGGGCGACCATGACGCTGTCCGGGCCGAACAGCCGCAAGCTGCTCAGCGAAGTCACCGACGCCGACCTGAGCAACGAAGCCTTCCCGTTCATGACCTGGAAAGAAGCCCTGGTCGGGGGTGTGCCGGCGCGGATATTCCGGATTTCGTTTACCGGTGAGCTGTCGTACGAAGTCAACGTGCAAGCCGACTACGCCATGGGCGTACTGGAAAAAATCGTCGACGCCGGCAAGAAGTACAACCTGACGCCATACGGCACCGAAACCATGCACGTCCTGCGGGCCGAGAAGGGCTTCATCATCGTCGGTCAGGACACTGACAGCTCGATGACCCCGGACGACCTGAACATGGGTTGGTGTGTGGGCCGCACCAAACCGTTCTCGTGGATCGGCTGGCGCGGGATGAACCGTGAAGACTGCGTACGTGATCAACGTAAGCAACTGGTCGGCCTGAAGCCGATCGATCCGAACAAGTGGCTGCCGGAAGGTGCGCAACTGGTGTTCAACACCAAGCAGGCGATCCCGATGACCATGGTCGGTCACGTGACCTCCAGTTACCTGCACAACTCCCTGGGCTATTCGTTTGCCATGGGCGTGGTCAAGGGCGGCCTGAACCGCATGGGTGAGCGTGTGTTCGCGCCACTGGCGGACGGCAGCGTGATCGAGGCGGAAATCGTTTCTTCGGTGTTCTTCGATCCGAAGGGCGAGCGCCAGAACGTGTGATTGCCTCGGCCCCTGTGGTGAGCCTGCCGACGCTTTCGCGAGCAGGCTCGCTCCCACAGGAGATCGCGTAACCCTTGTGGGAGCGAGCCTGCTCGCGAAGGCGACAGACCAGCTTCCACAGGGCCAACAGAATTCAGGAAAGGTGCTTTATGACCGCAGCCAATGTTTACCAACAACGCCCAACCTCCGGGGCCAAGGCCGAGTCGTCGCTGCATCATGCCGACCTCGCCAGCCTGGTGGGCAAGGGTCGCAAGAACGCCGGCGTGACCGTGCGCGAGAAAAAACTCCTCGGCCATCTGACCATCCGTGGCGATGGCCACGATGCCGCGTTCGCCGCGGGCGTGCACAAGGCCCTGGGTATCGAATTGCCCGGCGCGCTGACTGTTATCGTCAAAGGTGAAACCAGCCTGCAATGGATGGGGCCGGATGAGTGGCTGCTGATCGTCCCGACCGGCGAAGAATTCGCTGCCGAGAAGAAATTGCGCGAAGCGCTGGGCGACCTGCACATCCAGATCGTCAACGTCAGCGGTGGCCAGCAGCTCCTCGAGCTGAGCGGCCCGAGCGTGCGCCAGGTGCTGATGAAGTCCACCAGCTATGACGTGCACCCCAACAACTTCCCGGTGGGCAAGGCGGTCGGCACGGTGTTCGCCAAGTCGCAACTGATGATTCGCCACACCGCAGAAGACACCTGGGAACTGCTGATCCGTCGCAGCTTCTCGGACTACTGGTGGTTGTGGTTGCAGGATGCGTCGGCCGAATACGGCCTGAGCGTTCAGGCCTGATTACACCGCCCCTGTAGGAGCGAGCTTGCTCGTGATGGACGACAACGATAACGCGTGCTTCCTGGATGAACGCGTCGTCCTTGAATTCATCGCGAGCATGCTCGCTCCTACAGGGGGAGCAGCTTCGTTTACAGATTTTTCAGGAGTCACCGCACTATGAGCCGCGCCCCAGACACATGGATTCTGACCGCCGACTGCCCCAGCGTGCTCGGCACGGTGGACGCGGTGACCCGCTTTCTGTTCGAGCAGGGCTGCTACGTCACCGAACACCACTCCTTCGATGACCGCCTCTCGGGGCGTTTCTTCATTCGTGTGGAGTTCCGCCAGCCTGACGGTTTTGACGAGCAGTCATTCCGCGCAGGCCTTGCCGAGCGCGGTGAAGCTTTCGGCATGATTTTCGAGCTGACCCCGCCCCATCACCGCCCGAAAGTGGTGATCATGGTGTCCAAGGCCGATCACTGCCTCAACGACTTGCTCTATCGCCAGCGCATCGGCCAATTGTCCATGGACGTGGTCGCGGTGGTTTCCAACCACCCGGACCTCAAGCCGCTGGCTGACTGGCACCAGATTCCGTACTACCACTTCCCCCTGGACCCAAACGACAAGCCGTCGCAGGAGCGTCAGGTATTACAGGTGATCGAAGAGTCCGGCGCCGAACTGGTGATCCTTGCCCGCTACATGCAGGTCCTGTCACCGGAGCTGTGCCGCAAACTCGACGGCAAGGCGATCAACATCCATCACTCCCTTCTGCCGGGCTTCAAGGGCGCGAAGCCCTACCACCAGGCCTATAACAAGGGCGTGAAACTGGTCGGCGCCACGGCGCACTACATCAACAACGATCTGGATGAAGGTCCGATCATCGCCCAGGGTGTCGAGGTGGTGGATCACAGCCATTACCCGGAAGATTTGATCGCCAAGGGGCGGGATATCGAAGGCCTGACCCTGGCCCGGGCCGTGGGTTATCACATTGAGAGAAGAGTGTTTTTGAACGCCAATCGCACGGTCGTTCTTTAGATCGCCATCGCGGGCAAGCCCGCTCCCACAGGGGGCGGGATGAACACAAGATTTGTGAACGACACAAAGTCTGTGGGAGCTGGCTTGCCAGCGATGAGGCCCTGACAGGCAACACAAGAAACAGCATCTGTACCCGAGCACTTAACGCGTTGCCTGCCTGGGCAGCGCGGTTCCATAAAAACAACAGCGAGGTGAAAGCATGTCTGGCAATCGTGGTGTGGTGTATCTCGGCGCTGGCAAGGTCGAAGTACAGAAAATCGACTATCCGAAAATGCAGGACCCGCGCGGCAGGAAGATTGAACACGCCGTCATCCTGCGTGTGGTGTCCACCAACATCTGTGGTTCCGACCAGCACATGGTGCGTGGTCGTACCACTGCTCAAACCGGCCTGGTCCTGGGTCACGAAATCACCGGTGAAGTGATCGAAAAGGGCCGCGACGTCGAAAACCTGCAAATCGGCGATCTGGTGTCCGTACCGTTCAACGTGGCTTGCGGGCGCTGCCGTTCCTGCAAGGAAATGCACACCGGCGTGTGCCTGAGCGTCAACCCGGCGCGTCCGGGCGGTGCTTATGGTTATGTCGACATGGGCGACTGGACCGGTGGCCAGGCGGAATACGCGATGGTGCCGTACGCCGACTTCAACCTGCTCAAGCTGCCTGATCGCGATCGCGCGATGGCAAAAATCCGCGACCTGACCTGCCTCTCCGACATCCTGCCGACCGGTTATCACGGTGCCGTGACTGCCGGTGTCGGCCCTGGCAGCACCGTGTACATTGCTGGTGCCGGCCCGGTCGGTCTGGCCGCTGCGGCTTCCGCTCGTCTGTTGGGCGCAGCGGTAGTGATCGTCGGTGACGTCAACACCGTGCGCCTGGCCCACGCCAAGGCCCAGGGCTTTGAAATCGCCGACCTGTCCCTCGACACCCCGCTGCACGAGCAAATCGCCGCGCTGCTGGGTGAACCGGAAGTGGATTGCGCCATCGACGCCGTAGGCTTCGAAGCCCGCGGCCACGGTCACGACGGCGTCAAGCACGAAGCTCCGGCTACCGTACTCAACTCGTTGATGGGCGTGGTACGCGTAGCCGGAAAAATCGGCATCCCGGGCCTCTACGTGACCGAAGATCCAGGTGCTGTAGACGCCGCTGCGAAAATGGGCAGCCTGAGCATCCGCTTCGGCCTCGGCTGGGCCAAATCCCACAGCTTCCACACCGGCCAGACCCCGGTGATGAAGTACAACCGCCAACTGATGCAGGCGATCATGTGGGACCGCATCAACATCGCCGAAGTGGTGGGTGTGCAGGTGATCAGCCTGGATCAGGCGCCTGAGGGGTATGGCGAGTTTGATGCGGGCGTGCCGAAGAAGTTTGTGATTGATCCGCATAAGTTGTTTAGTGCGGCGTAACAAATTTTACAATATGTGGGGGCGACTTGTTGTCGCCCTTTTTTATTGGGAAAATCTGACTGATAGAAAGTTGTGTTTGAAGTAGGCGCGTGCCTGAGTTTTTGGATCGTATGGGTTGTGTTTGAAGATGGATAATTTTATATCGGGGTAATCTTCATTGTAGAATTGGTTTGCATTTGTTTTGAATTTTTCGTAGTACGCATCTATCTGTTCTCGTGGGTCAAATGTATTTTGCCAGCTTTGAACGGTTCCTATATATCCTTTGGTTGGTTTATTGGTGAGTTTGTTGATGTTTGCTGCAAATGAATTAACTCCACCGTTTCCCGAGTAGCAGGCTAACATTCGTACGCTATCAAATTGTTTGAAGTCTATGCCTTGGGCCTGCGCCTCTGAGTAAAGGCGCGCTGCATCCCACAGCTCTCCATTGACTCCTATTTTAGAACTTTGGCCGGGAGATGGTTTATTGCCGTGAGCGAAGAAGTTTAGACGTCGGTTTCCTTTGTAAATATCCTCGAAGCTGACGGCACCCTCACCTATCCTGTGGATGTTTTTCATGGGGCCACTCCGAGGTACATGTGTAGCATTGTTCGGTGGGGTTGGTTTGTTCATTTTAGAGATTGTATTTAGTTTTAATTTTATTGTGGCCCAACTATGCCCTGTCGGATCCTGACGATTTACCGGACACCCGTCGCAATACGCATACGCGTTCAGCCCGCCCTTCCCGAACGGGCTCCAACTGTCCGGGCTATTAAAACGCATCAGTTTCGGGTTATATGCCCGATAACCATTTCCCAACAAATAACACCTTGTCACCGGATCTAGCCGTTCGCCGTTGAAGCCGAGCAGGCTGAGCAAACCATTATCTAATGTGTGATGACCGTAGGGTGTGTAGGCGAGAGAGTTGGATCGTATCGCATCAGACACATTCAACACCGAACGCTGTTGGTCAGTGGCGAGCAGAGATGTCTCTATCGCAAAGCCGCTCTTATGCTGTTGCTGCGCCAATAGTCACTCTTCGTGTTGCATGATCGAACGCTGCTCCACGCCTTGAATCTCAGTAGCCAGACGATCTTTCATGTAAAAACGTTGGGTGCTGGATTCCGCTAGGGGGGTGCAACCGACCAGTCGATCAAGTGCGTCGTAGCGGTAACTACAGAGGGACTTGAGGTTCGGTTGCATAATCAGAGTTCTCTGAGCGGACGATCGTTTAAGAGTTTCACTGTGGCGCAATCCTTAAACACTGCCTACTAGCAGAACTGATAGGGTCGCCACCTCCCGCTCGCCACAAATGCGTGAGCAGGTAAAAAAATGCCCTTAGTACCCAGGAACATGCCCACGCATCCCCGGTCAAACCGGCAGCTTTTGCGCCCATCAACCGGGCGTTTTTCATGGCACAAGAGGATGTCCGAATGAAGATTTCACGCGGTTTTGCACTGGCATCGCTCATGACCCTGGTGGCCAACCCGGTCTTTGCCCAGTTCAGCCTGAGCGATGCGGCCAATGCCATTTCCGGGATGAAAGGTGAAAACGCAGCCACGCAGGCCACGCAGGCTGCGCCGACTTCGGAGACCGCAGACCTGCTGGG
Source organism: Pseudomonas sp. G(2018) (assembly GCF_005502415.1). Taxonomy (NCBI): domain Bacteria; kingdom Pseudomonadati; phylum Pseudomonadota; class Gammaproteobacteria; order Pseudomonadales; family Pseudomonadaceae; genus Pseudomonas; species Pseudomonas sp. G(2018). The sequence goes on from NZ_SCOO01000006.1 coordinate 151,882, forward strand.
CGCTCTTAGCCAGTTGAACGTGACCCCGCAGCAAGCCTTCGGCGGTGCCGGGGCGATGCTCGGATTGGCGAAAAACCAGTTGAGTTCGACCGACTACTCGGAGCTGGCCAAAAGCGTGCCGGGCCTCGACATTTTGTCCGGTGGCGGGGAGCTGGGCGCTCTCGCCGGATTACTCGGGGCTACCGGCCAGGCCGCCGGGCTGAATAACGCGTTGGGCAACGTCAAAAGCTCCGACGACCTGAACAACGCCTTCAGTACCCTGGGCATGGACAGCGGCATGGTTGGCCTGTTTGCCCCGGTGATCCTGCAATACCTCGGTCAACAGGGCGTCGGTGGTTCGCTGCTGCAGAGCCTGGGCGGCATCTGGGGCACTGGCTCTGGAATTGACACCGACAGTTGATCAGCGGCTTCCGGCGCGCAATGCGTCGATGCGCCGGTCTTTCTCGGTCCAGAGCTGATTGACCCAGTCCTGGACCGTTTCACGAAACGCCGGATCGTTTTCGTAATCGCCCTGCCACAGTGCCGGGTCGAGTTCGCGGGTCTGGATGTCGATGATGATCCTCGGCACATTGCCGCTGAGCAAATCCCAGAACCCCGGAATCCTTTGCTGCGGATAGACCACCGTCACATCGAGGATGGCATCGAGCTGTTCGCCCATCGCCGCCAGTACGAACGCCACACCGCCGGCCTTGGGCTTGAGCAAATGGGTGAAGGGTGACTGCTGCTGACGGCGTTTGGCTTCGGTGAAGCGGCTGCCTTCCAGATAGTTGACCACGGTCACTGGCTGACGCTTGAACAACTCGCAGGCCTGTTTGGTGATCTCCAGGTCCTTGCCGGCCAGCTCCGGGTTCTTCGCCAGAAAGGCCTTGGTGTAGCGCTTCATGAACGGGTAATCCAGCGCCCACCATGCCAGACCCAGGAAAGGCACCCAGATCAGCTCCTTCTTGAGGAAGAATTTGAAGAACGGCGTGCGCCGGTTCAGCGTCTGGATCAGCGCCGGAATATCGACCCAGGATTGATGGTTGCTGATCACCAGGTACGAGGTGTCGGTGCGAAGATCGTCACCGCCGCGAATGTCCCACTGGGTGGGGATGCACAGGCGGAAGATCAGCTTGTCGATCTCGGCCCAGGTCTCGGCAATCCACATCACCGCCCATGACGCGTAATCGCGAAAACGACCGGGCAGGAGCAGCTTGAGCAGGGCAAACACCATCAACGGCCCGAACAGGACCAGGGTGTTGAGCAACAGTAGCAGGGTGACGAAACAGCCGGTGAGCAGGCGGCGCATAGGCAACTCTTGAAAGCATGTGGGCGCGCCATGATAAGCAGCTTCGGGCGGCAGGCCAAATCGGCGGATGACGAATGTTTCACCTTTGCGGCGGTAGGCTGGAGTAACGCTATCGGGTTCAGATACTCGGGTGACTGTGCCGACCTCTTCGCGAGCAGAAGAACGAACGAATAGCTGGCGGGCTGTCTAAAATTCCGCTGCCCATCTCTCAAGGACAACGATCACGTGAAATCCCTCCTCGCACTGCTGTCCCTCATCGCCCTGCCGGCCTTGGCCGCCGAGCCGACCCTCTACGGGCGCTACGAATACATTGCGCTGCCGGAAATCGGCGGTGAAGTGCTCAAGGCCAAAATGGACACTGGCGCTTTGACCGCGTCGCTGTCGGCCAAGGACATCGAAACCTTCACCCGCGATGGCGAGGATTGGGTGCGTTTCCGTCTGGCTACCAAGGATGCGAGCAACAAGGTGTACGAACACAAAGTTGCGCGGATCAGCAAGATCAAGACCCGCTCCGAAGAGGACGAGGATGAGGAAGTGGCCGCGCCTACCAAGCGGCCGGTGGTTGATCTGGAATTGTGCCTGGGTAACGTCAAGCGCACGGTTGAGGTGAACCTGACCGATCGCAGCAGTTTCAATTATCCGCTGCTGATCGGAGCGAAGGCGTTGCGCGAGTTTGGGGCGGCGGTGAATCCGGCAAGAAGGTTTACGGCGGATAAGCCGGATTGTTAAAAGCCACTCATTTATGGCCTCCTGTTCTAATTGTTCTTTGTTTTGCTGGGGTAGGAAACTCTAAACGCTCTGAATCCATTGCATAATATAGCTTTGCATGCGGACCTCTTGGATTCGCAGCGAATTGAGTAGTGAAAAAGCCGCCATCTGTGCCAGATTGTTTAGAAAGATAGAATCTGTCTAAGTCATCATTGAAGTCTTCTGAAATGTGGCCCAGTGATTTCGTTCGGCGATTCAACAATTGGTTTCTTGTTATGTCGGAAGCATCAAGGTTTCTAACGCTTGTTGGCTGTCCCGTTGAAGCTGTCTTTGATTCTTTTGTTGTGGCTGTGGCTGTGGCTGTGGCTGTGGCTTGTGATTTGAATTCGGCACTGGGATTTTTGGAAGTCAAATGGGGCGGCGTAGATACACCCGCCGAGCTCGACGCATTGGGGTTGCTACTGGCACCATTTTTTGATGTGGTCTTCGGGGGCTTGGCTGCGCTTACCCTGATATTTTTACGAAGAAAAGATCTTAAACCCTCCAACATATGGCCCGTTGGATCTGATCGATTAACCGGGTCCCCCCCACAATAGGAATACGCATTCAACCCCCCCTTCCCAAACGGACTCCAACTATCCGGACTGTTGAACCGCATCAACACCGGATTGAACTGCCGATACCCATTCCCCAAATGATAATGCCCAGTCAGCGGGTCGGGCGGTTCGCCATTAAATCCAAGCAGGCTGCACCAGCCGTTTTCCCGTGGGCGATGACCATAGGGTGTGTAAGCGATGGGATGGGGTCGATTCGTGTGGAGAGCATTCAGCACTGAGCGCTGTTGATCGGTTGCCAGCAGGATTGTTTTGAATGAATGAGTAGGCATTGGTTAATCCCTGCACTAGATTCCAAGTAAGGGGCATCAGACTCAGTCCTTTTTCGGCCTTTGCCTACTATCACAACTGCTAGGTCCTACAGACCACGTCACTGATTTACCCTTGCCGATTGACGCCGAATCCTCCGTGGTTCACCGTTCGCCCACTCACCTGACGGGCTCGGACGCCATGCCTCATATCCTGATTGTCGAAGACGAAGCGGCGATTGCCGACACCCTGATTTTTGCCTTGCAAGGCGAGGGGTTCACCACCTCCTGGCTGAGCCTTGGTGCGACCGCGCTTGAGCATCAGCGCCAGACGCCGGCGGATCTGATCATCCTCGACATCGGTCTGCCGGACATCAGCGGTTTCGAAACTTGCAAGCTGCTACGGCGTTTCAGTGATGTGCCGGTGATGTTTCTCAGTGCTCGCGATGGCGAAATCGACCGTGTGGTGGGGCTGGAGATCGGTGCCGATGATTACGTGGTCAAGCCGTTCAGCCCTCGGGAAGTGGCGGCGCGGGTCCGGGCGATTCTCAAACGCATGGCCCCGCGTGCGATAGAAGAGCCGGCGTCGACGCTGTTTCGGATCGACAGCGAGCGGGTGCAGATCAGCTATCGCGGTCAGCTGCTGACCCTCACACGTCATGAGTTCCGCCTGCTGCAATGTCTGCTGGAGCAGCCCGAACGCGTGTTCAGTCGCGAGCAACTACTCGATGCGCTGGGCGTGGCCGCCGATGCCGGTTACGAGCGCAGCATCGACAGCCACATCAAAAGCGTGCGCGCCAAACTGCGGCAGGTGAAGGCCGATGCCGAGCCGATCCAGACCCATCGCGGCCTCGGCTACAGCTACAACCCGGGGCACAGCTGATGCCGTTGGGGATGCGGATTTTCCTGGTCTATGTGTTGTTCATCGGCCTGACCGGCTACTTCGTGCTCAACACCGTGATGGAAGAGATCCGCCCCGGGGTGCGCCAGTCCACCGAAGAAACCCTGGTTGATACCGCCAACCTGATGGCCGAGATCCTGCGCGATGACTTCAAGGCCGGCACCCTTAATCAGAATCGCTGGCCGGAACTGCTCAAGGCCTACGGTGAGCGGCAGCCGAAGGCGAATATCTGGGGCTTGCCGAAGAACCAAGTCAACCATCGCATCTACGTCACCGACGCAAAGGGCATCGTGGTGCTCGATTCCAGCGGCGCGGCAGTGGGCCAGGATTATTCGCGCTGGAATGACGTTTACCTGACCCTGCGCGGTGAGTATGGAGCCCGCTCCAGCCGTAGCGATCCTGATGATGCAAACTCATCGGTCATGCATGTCGGCGCACCGATTCGCGATAACGGACGGATCATCGGCGTGGTCACGGTGGCCAAACCCAACAGCTCGTTGCAGCCCTATGTGGATCGTACCGAGCGCCGATTGCTGGCTTATGGCGCCGGGTTGATCGCGCTCGGCCTGCTGTTCGGCGCGCTGTTGTCCTGGTGGCTGAGCCGGGCGCTGCGGCGATTGACCGCTTATGCCCAGGCAGTGAGTGAGGGGCAACGGGTCGAGGTGCCGCATTATCGCGGCGGTGAGCTGGAACAACTGGCGACGGCGGTGGAGCAGATGCGCACGCAGTTGGAAGGCAAGGCTTACGTCGAGCGCTATGTGCACACCTTGACCCATGAACTGAAGAGCCCGCTGGCGGCGATTCGCGGTGCGGCGGAGTTGCTGCAAGGCGAGATGCCGTTGGATCAGCGGCAGCGTTTTGTCGACAACATCGACAACGAAAGCGCGCGGATGCAGCAGTTGATCGAGCGGTTGTTGAACCTGGCGCAGGTTGAACAGCGCCAGGGGCTGGAGGAACGCGTAGAAGTGCCATTGGCGGCGTTGGTGGCTGAATTGCTGAACGCTCAAGCGGCGCGTATCGAAGGCAAGGCACTGCGTGTGGAACAAAGGATTCCATCGACCGTGACGTTGACCGGCGAACCATTTCTGTTGCGTCAGGCGCTGGGCAATCTGCTGGAGAATGCGCTGGATTTCACCCCGGCCAAGGGTGTGTTGCGGTTCAGCGCCGAACGGATGGGCGAGCAGATCGAGTTCACGCTGTTCAATCAGGCCGAGGCGATTCCCGACTATGCATTGCCGCGATTGACCGAGCGTTTCTACTCACTGCCCCGACCGGACAGTGGGCGCAAAAGCACCGGGCTCGGGCTTAACTTTGTCGAGGAAGTGGTCAAGTTGCATGGTGGGGAGATGAGCATTGGCAATGTTGAGGGCGGAGTGGAAGTCAGGTTGCGCCTGGCTTAGGACCGAGTCGCGGCCATTCGCGAGCAGTCTCCACACAATCTCCATATTCCCCCCATAAAGCCCACACACACCGATTACAGACTCTCCCCATCCAAAACAGGGAGAGTCCCATGAACCGCAGCCTGACCCTAAAACTCGGGGCCATCGCCCTACTGATTCTGTTGTTGCTGATTCCGCTGTTGATGATCAACGGCGTGATCCAGGACCGCCAGCAACTGCGCGATGGCGTACTCGAAGACATCGCCCGCAGCTCCAGCTACAGCCAGCAATTGAGCGGGCCGTTGATGGTGGTGCCGTACCGTAAAGTGGTGCGTACCTGGAAGCTCAACGAGAAAACCAACCAGCGCTATCAGGAGATCGGCGAAGAGCGCGGCCGGTTGTATTTCCTGCCAGAGCGCTTTGAACTCGACGGCCAGGTGCAGACCGAATTGCGTGCCCGGGGGATTTATCAGGCGCGTCTGTTCCATGCCGACAACCGCATCAGTGGCCATTTTTCGTTGCCGGCACAACTGGGCATCAAGGAAGACTTCGCCGACTATCAATTCGACCAGCCGTTTCTTGCGGTCGGCATCAGCGATATTCGCGGCATCGAAAATGCCTTGAAACTCGAACTGAACGACCAGAAACTGGACTTCGTTCCGGGCAGTCAGGTCGGCTGGCTGGGCGAGGGTGTCCATGTGACGCTGCCGGTGTTGGATGCGAAGCAAAACACTGAGTTGGCTTTCGGTTTCGACCTGAAGCTGCAGGGCACTGGCCAGTTGCAGATCCTGCCGGTGGGCAAGACCAGCAACGTCTCGCTGACCGCCAACTGGCCGCATCCGAGCTTCATCGGCAACTACCTGCCTGCCCAGCGTGACATCACCGATCAGGGTTTTACCGCCAACTGGCAAACCTCGTTTTTCTCCACAAACCTGCAAGAAGCCTTGAATGGTTGCGTCGCCCGCAGCAGTTGCGAGGCGTTTCATGGCCGCAGCTTTGGCGTGAGCTTCATTGACCCCGTGGACCAGTACCTGAAAAGCGATCGCGCCATCAAATATGCGCTGCTGTTCATCGTCCTGACGTTCGCCGGTTTCTTCCTGTTCGAAGTGCTGAAAAGCCTGGCGGTGCACCCGGTGCAATACGCGTTGGTGGGCGTGGCACTGGCGTTCTTCTATCTGTTGTTGCTGTCGCTGTCCGAACACATCGGTTTTGCCTTGGCGTATTTGCTGTCGGCTAGCGGTTGTGTGTTGTTGATCGGGTTCTATGTCTGCCACGTGCTGCGCAGCGTGCGCCATGGCTTGAGTTTTTCGGCGGGGTTGGCGGCGTTGTATGGCCTGCTTTATGGCTTGCTGAGTGCCGAGGATTACGCGTTGTTGATGGGGTCGTTGTTGCTGTTCGGGTTGTTGGGTGTGTTCATGGTGCTGACGCGCAAGCTGGATTGGTATGGGGTTGGGCAGAAGGTGGCCAAGCCGCTGGAGTTTGATCTTGGAGCGCTGGAATGAGTGGGTGGGTGGGGTTGCGTGAGGATCGACGGGAAGGGGAGGTGTTGGCGACGCTGATTTTGCAGTGGCTACCAGATAAACCGTGCTGGTGCTTTCGCGAGCAGGCTCGCTCCCACGAGGGATCTTCTCTAAACGCACAATACATTCGAACCGAAGATCGAGTGTGCGAGCGAGATCAAAAACCGGCTCGTCGTGTTATTGCGAACAAACCGGGTTGCTGAGGGCACGGCATTTGTTTCGCGAGCAATGTTTGAGCGGGTACCTATCATCGTTGGCGAATATTAGTCATTTCCAAGGACTCATATGGGGGTGGAGGTGATACTGGCCTGGCACTCGGTAATTGGTTGAATGGGTAGGGGGGTGGTAAGTCGATCCTGTTGTTTGCGGGATTTAGCGCATTCGCTGCTTGGCGCGAAGTAGGCTGACTACGACCTAGAGATGATAATTCACTTGAAATTGAAGATCTCGCTGAATATGTAGAACCACTTGAAATAGAAGATCTCGCCGAATATGTAGAGCCACTTGAAATTGAAGCCCTGTTTGCGTACCGACTTTGTGAAATGCGTGCCACAGGGTGCAAACCTGGCCTGCGGCCCGGTACAGAGGCAAAAGCCAAACCTCCTAGCGTCATGCCGACTCCTAAAGCGGTCAGTGCAAGACCAACAAAAAACAGCGGAGCTGAAGATTCATTCTTCTTAATAAGCACTGAGCCTCCAGCAATGGCGCCAACGCCCAAGACAGTCAAAAGAACTCCAAAAAATGCATGCCCATTTGGATCTCTGTTGTTAACTGGATCGCCCGCGCAATACGCATAAGCATTCAACCCACCCTCCCTAAACGGGCTGTACCGGGTACTTTCTGGACGGTTAAACCGCATCAACACTGGATTAAATTGCCGAAACCCATTTCCCAAATGGATGTGCCCGGTGACCGGATCCGGCTGTTCGCCGGTGTACCCCGGCAAACCGGGCAATCCATTCTTTGGGTTATGACCGTACGGCGTGTATGCGAAGGCGCGAAGTGATGTTGTGGTGAGCGTGTGCAATACCGAGCGCTGTTGATCAGTCGCCAGCAGGGTTGTATCGCATTTACCACTTTGGGACTGCTGTTGCGCCAATAACTGATCTTCATGCTGGAAGATATGGGTCCGCTTCGCGCCTTGAATTTCGGTTACCAATCGGTCGTTGCAGTAAAAGCGCCTGGTGTCAGATTCAGAGTGTGGTGTCCTGTGCGCTAAGCGGTCCAGCGCGTCGTAGTGGTAGTTGCACTTTGAGGTTTCACGCGGTGAGATAGGCATGGGCTGAACTCCGAACAAGGTTCCTACATTCAGACCCTGAGCATCGGAGCTTTTTCAGCTGCTGCCTACTATCAGAACTGCTAGTTTTTTCCCCTTGCCAAATTCAAATCTTCGGTCTCGTCGCCAACATCGAAGGCCGCTGACTCACCTCGAAATACCACGCCGCCAATTGCGGATTCTCCGTGCGCCAGTCCAGGTTGGGATGGCGCAGATCCAGATACCCCAACGCACAGGCCACACTGATTGCCGCCACGTCGAAATGGCTGGTCAGTTCGGCAATCGCGTCTTTTTCCAGCAGCGCCACGGCGCGGCGGATTTTGTCGCGCTGGCCGTCGAGCCAGGCGTCCCAGTGTTTTTCCGGGGCGCGCAGGGCGACTTCGTAGCGCACCATCACGGCCGCGTCCATGACTCCGTCGGCCAGGGAGGCCAGGGTCAGGCGCCGCCAGCGTGCGGAGCCTTCTCGGGGGATCAGCGGGTTGCCGACGTGCTGGTGGTCGAGGTAGTCGAGGATGACGCGGCTGTCGTGAATGACACTGCCGTCGGCCAGGCGCAGGGCCGGGATCTTGCTCAGGGGGTTATCGTCGATCAGTGCCTTGTCCGGATCGACCGGCGTGAGTACGCAGTTTTGCAGGGCCACGCGGTCCTGTTGACCGGTTTCGTGCAGCAGCACCATGACTTTGCGAACGAAGGGGGAGAGCGGGTTGTGGTACAGGGTCATGCTCGGGGCGGACATGGCAACGTCTCGGTCAGTGGCAGTGTCGGGGCAGCATAGCGCGTGGGCCTCTGTAGGAGCGAGCTTGCTCGCGAGGGTCGCCAACGATGACGCTGGAGTCCTGACACCCCGAGGCGCTCTCGGGTGCATCGCGAGCAAGCTCGCTCCTACAGGAAGCGGGTGATCAGTGGCGTTGCAGCAGGCCGCGTAAGGCGAGAGCGGCTGGAATGCCCAACCCCAACCAGCTCAGCGCATCCCACACCCCATCGCCAAGCAACGCGGCAAACAACCCCGCTGCGCTGAACAGGGCGATGACGGTGGGCGTGGCGAAGACCTTCCAGAAGTTCGACTGCCGGGGTTTCATGCCACGCTCTCCGCTTTTTCCAGCACCGGTCTGGCGGCCTTGCGCCGCACCACCCACAGGTAAACCCCGCTGCCGAGCACAATGATGGTCAGCACATCCAGGGTCGCCCAGAGGATTTGCATCGGCATGCCGCCGTAGTCACCGAAATGCAGTGGCTGCGACATGCCCATGGCGTCCATGTACCACGGGCGCTCCGCCACGGCGGTGACCCGCAGGGTGCTGGCGTCGATCAGAACCGGTGTCAGCAGGTGTGACGTCAGGTGCGTGCTGCCTTTCATGAACACGGCGTAGTGGTGTTCGCTGGAAAAACGGGTGCCGGGGAAGGCAATGAAATCAGGCTGCATGCCCGGTGCAACCTCCTTGGCGATGTCGAGCAAACGCGTGGCGGGCGCCAGTTGCGTCAGCGGCGGTGAATCGCGGTACGGCGCAACCATCGCACTGAGGCTGTCATTGCGCCATGCGGCGATGAGCAGGTCGGCGCAGGCACTGATCACGCCGGTCACGCCGACCACCAAAGCCCAGGTCAAGGTCACGACGCCGATCAGATTGTGCAGGTCGAGCCAGCGCAGGCGGGTGGATTTGTCCTGGCGCACAGTGGCGAATGTCAAGCGGCGCATGAACGGCAGGTACAGCACGGTGCCGGACACGATCGCGATCACGAACAGCAGGCCCATGAACGCCAGCAACAGCTTGCCCGGCAGCCCCGCGAACATGTCCACGTGCAGGCGCAGCATGACCATCATGAAGCCGCCATTGGCCGACGGCATCTCCAGCGCTTCACCGGTGCGGGCGTCGAGCATGAAGGTGTGGGACGAGTTTGGTTCGGTGCCGGCGGTGGGCGCCATGATCGCGATCGCGGCGTTCGGCTCGTCTTCGTCGAAACCGAAATACTGCATGACTTCGCCCGGGCGATGTTTTTCAGCTGCCAGCACAAGCTGCTGCAAATTCAGCAGCGGGGTGTCCGCCGGGATTTGCTTCAACTCGGCGGCATCGCCCAGCAAGTGGTCGATCTCGTGGTGGAAGATCAGCGGCAGGCCGGTCAGTGCCAGCAACAGCAAAAACACGGTGCAGATCAGGCTGGTCCAGGTGTGGACGAAGGACCAGCGGCGAATTGTTTTACTTTTCATTTCATGGCCTTCAGAAATACCAAAGCCGTCCTTGCTGGACGGCCTGGGTACTGGGCGTGTCAGATCAAGCCGTTACCACTTGTAGGTGGCACTGGCCACGACACTGCGTTGGTCGCCGTAGTAGCAATAGAAACCGTCGCAGGTGGAAATGTAATCCTTGTCGAACAGGTTGGTTGCGTTCAGCGCCAGCGAAGCCCCTTTCAAGCTGTTGTCCAGACGACCCAGGTTGTAGTGGACCGCCGCATCGAACACGGTGTAGGCGTCAGCCTTGCCCAGCCAGGTATTGCCCTGGTCGCCGTAGGTGTTGCCTGTGTAACGCGCGCCGGCGCCGATGCCAAAACCGTCCAGCACGCCGTTGTGCCAGGTGTAGTCGGCCCACAGCGAAGCCTGTTGGTTAGGCATCAATTGCAGGCGATTGCCTTTGAAATCGCCTTTTTGCACTTCGGACTTGGCCAGGGTGTAAGCGGCGATGACCTTGAGGTTCTCGGTCACGTCGGACACTGCTTCCAGCTCCAGGCCTTTGACTTTCACTTCACCGGTCTGGCTGGTGATCGAGACGTTATCCGAGTTGGTGGTGGTGACGGAGACGTTTTTCTGGGTCAGGTCATACACAGCGGCGCTCAGCAACGTGTTGCTGCCCGGTGGCTGGTACTTGATGCCCAGCTCCCATTGTTCGCCTTCGGTCGGCTTGAACGAATCGGTCGGCGAGGCCGTGGCGTTGCTGGTCGGTTGGAACGATTCTGCATACGACAGGTACGGGACGAAGCCGTTATCGAACACGTAGCTGATCGCTGCGTTGCCGCTGAAGTTGGTGTCGCGCTCGGTGTTGGTGGCATCGCCCTTGTTGAAGAATTTGGTGCCGGTGTGAACCCAGTCCTCGCGACCACCCAGGGTCAGGCGCCATTGGTCGAGGGCCATCTGGTCCTGGATGTACAAGCCGGTCTGGTAGGTCTTCTGATCGTAGTCATAGAACGCCGACGAGCGCGGTGGACGAACGATGGGTTGACCATAAATCGGGTTGTTGACGTTGGTGGGCGGAGCGCTGCCGAAAATCGACGTGTAATTGGTGTTGCTGCGCTGATGATCGAGACCGATCAGCAGGGTGTGACGAATTTCGCCCGTATCGAAGTCGGCCTGGAAGTTGTTGTCCACGGCGAACTGGCTGATGTCTTCGTCGACGCTGGTGGTCGAGCGGCCCACATTGCCTTCGTCGTCGACCAGGGTGAACGGGTATGCGCCGACGGTGATGCCCTGGAAGGACAGGTCGGACTTGGTATAGCGCAGGTTCTGGCGGAACTGCCAGACATCGTTGAGGCGATGTTCGAAGGCGTAGCCCAGCGCGTAGTAGGTGCGGTCGTAGTATTCCCAGTCCGGGTCGCCCAGGTTCTTGTGGTGGGAAACATCACCGAACGGCATGTTGATCTTGGTGCCCTGGATCGGCAGGAACTGGCTGGTGATGCCGGTATCGTCACGGGTGAATTGCGTGAGCAAGGTGAACCTGGTGTCTTCGTCGATGTTCCAGGTCACGCTCGGCGCAATGTTGTAGCGCTTGTTGTCGACGTGATCGATCTGGGTGCCGCTGTCGCGCACCACACCGCTCAGGCTGTAGAGGAATTGACCTTCATCGTCGATCTTGCCGGTGCTGGCGAAGTTGATCTGGCGATGATTGTCGCTGCCGTATTGCAGCTGGATTTCGTTGCTCGATTCAGCACTGGGACGACGGCTGACCATGTCCAGCAGGCCGCCCGGCGGAGTCTGGCCGTAGATCGACGAGGCCGGGCCGCGCAGCAGGGCGAGACGGTCGAGGTTCCAGGTTTCCTGTTTCGGGTTGGCGTACACACCTTTAGGCAGCGGCAGGCCATCGAGGAATTGGGTCGGTTCGAAGCCGCGCACACGTATCCAGTCGGCGCGGGTGTCGCTGCCGTAGCTGCTGGCGGTGATGCCGGGCATATAGCGCACGGCGTCGTCGAGGCTATGCACGCTGCGGTCGTCCATTTGCTCGCGGGTGGCAATCGAGATCGAACGGGGGACTTCGACCAGTGCAGTGTCGGTCTTGGTGCCGGCGGCCGTGCGCTTGGCCACATACCCTTCTACCGGGCCCCAGGCGCTTTCGGTGTTTTCCACGCCGATCACGCTGGTGGCCGGCAGGGCCATCGCGCCCTCGGGTACAGCTACGAGGGTGTAGGTGCCGCCGCTCTGTTCCAGCTGCAGGCCGGTACCGCGCAAGGCTTCTTGCAGGGCGCCGGCGGCATCGAACTGGCCTTTGACCGGGGCAGACGTCTTGCCCGCGGCCAGCGATGGATTCAACGACAGTGCCAGACCGGCCTGGCTGGCGATCTGGTTCAGGGTGCTGGCCAATGGCGCGGCGGGCAAGTTGTAGGCGCGAACGCTAGATGCCTGTTCAGCGGCGATCAGTTGGCTGCTGGCCAAAGGGTTGCAAAGGGCAATGGCAATCGCCAGCAAACTGGGGCGCAACAAGGTGTCTAGCGAACGGGACATACAGCGGCTCCTGAAAGTGAATACTTCTCAATTGCCTAGGTGCCGGACGAGATTTGAAAAGTGATAGGGCTGGATGAAAATAATATCGATTCATCAATCCGTGGTGAGGCTGATGGCCCTATCGCGGGTAAGCCACGCTCCCACAGGATTTGTATCGAGCGTTAATTCTGTGCACGACACAAAGCCCTGTGGGAGCGTGGCTTGCCCGCGATTGCGCCGGTCCAGACACCATAAAATCAGGGCTTGGCCTCAGTCTTCGCCGCCACCGTCACCCACCACTGCGTACGCTGTTCGATCTGCACCGGCAAGGTCGGCAGCAGGGCGCTCAGGGCCAGGTCGGTGTCTTTGAGCGGGAAGCTGCCGGTGATCCGCAAGTCGGCCACCTCCGGGGCCACTCCCAAATGTCCTTGGCGATAGCGAGCGAGCTCGTGCACCAGGTCTTCCAGGCGTGCGTTGTCCACCACCAACATGCCGCGGGTCCAGGCATCGGCGCCCTGGTTGAGCGCGGCAACCGGTCCCAGGCCGTCGTTGCGGATCAGCACTTGCTGGCCTTCGCGCAGAATTTGCTCGTCAGGGCTCGCTTGCGGATGGGCAGCCACCGCGGACTGCAACACGCTCAGGCGCGTGCCTTGTTCTTCGCGCTTGACCAGGAACCGCGTACCCAGCGCGCGCATGCTGCCTTCACGGGTTTCGACGATGAACGGCCGGGCGTCGCCGTGACCGGTCTCGACGAGGATTTCCCCTTCCTGCAGGACGATCAGCCGTTGCTTGGCATCGAAGCGCACGTCCACGGCACTGTGGGTATTGAGGTTGATCAGCGTACCGTCGGTCAGGCGAATGGTGCGTTGCTCGCCAGTGGCGGTGCGTTGGTCGGCCAGCCAATAGTCGACCGGCAGGTAACGATCACCGGCAAACAACACCAGGCCTATCACCGCGACGACACTGGCCAGACCGCTGCCGAGCCTGCGCACCCGTCGGCGAATGCCTTCGCGCGATTGCAGCAGGGCGTTGCGGGCCGGGCCGCTGGCGACGCTGAAGCGTTGATCGAGCATGCCCAACTGACGCCAGGCCCGCGCGTGTTCTTCGTGGGCGGCGTGCCATTTGGCGAATTCTTCGCGCTCCACCGGGTTGGCCGAATCCAGCGACAATTGCCAGGCGATCGCCGCATCCAGGACTTGCGCCGATACCGGTTTGGAACTGACCGGGCTCATGTCGGCTCCCCGTACAACGCGATGTAGCACTGCCGGATGCCCTGGGCCAAGTACTGGCGCACGCGGGGCACCGACACACCGAGGCGTTCGGCGATTTGCGCGTGGCCCAGGCCGTCGAGCCGGTTGTAGAGAAACGCCGCTCGGGCCTTGCTCGACAGCTTGCCGAGCAGGCGATCGATGTTTTTCAGGTCTTCGAGGATCATTTGCTGCTCTTCCACCGACGGTTGCTCGGCTTCGGGAATCAGCATCAATTCGGTGAGGTAGGCCTGTTCCAACGCGGCGCGGCGGAAATAATCAAACAGCAGACCCTTGGCAATCGCCACCAGAAACGCCCGGGGGTCGCGGGGTTCTTTCAACTCTTCACGGCCCAGCAAGCGCACGAAGGTGTCCTGGCTCAGGTCTTCGGCCCGTTGCGGGCAGGCGACATTGCGACGAAGCCAGGCCAATAGCCAACTGCGATGGTCGCGATATAGCGCACCGACGAGCTCACTTTGAGGGCTTGGGACTGACGACACGCAGCATCACCGATTGGGAAGTGTTAACTAACGAGAATTGTTCGCGATTGTGTCAGAGGCGAGGAAGGTAAGCAATTGGCGCTGGTCGGGTGGCTTTTGAGGGGAGGTAGGCAGTTGGACCGCGTTATCGTTCTTCGCGAGCAGGCTCGCTCCCACAGGGATTGCGCATGACCCTGTGGGAGCGGGCTTGCCCGCGAAGAGGCCGGTACAGGCACAAGAGATTTAGAAGGACGGCGTCTGCTGCCGCCGTTTCCATTGATTCAACCGCTGCTGCAAATTCAACGGGCTATGCACCTGCTGCTGCCGTGCCCGGCTGAACAGGATCAGCGCCAGTTCGGCAGTGGCCAGGGCATCGGCGCTGGCGTTGTGGCGCTCGAAGACCTCCAGTTTGAACCAGTCGATCCACTCATCCAGCCCCGCCTCGCGGATGTTGGCCTGCGGGCACAGCAGCGGTGCGATGTCGGCCACATCCAGAAAGGCATGCTGCAACTTGTAGCCCAGGTAGTCTTTCAGGGCGCGCCCGAGCATGTGCTGGTCGAAGGGCGCATGAAAGGCCAGCAACGGACTGTCGCCGACGAACTCCATGAACTCGAGCAACGCTTGCGCCGGTTCGCTGCCGGCGGCAATTGCACTGGGCGCCAGGCCGTGAATCAAAACGCTGGGGCCGAGTTTGAGTTCGGCGCATTGCAGGGTGCGTTCGAACTGCTGACTGAAATCGATCGCGCCATCCTCGATCACCACCGCGCCGATGGAGAGTACCCGATCCTTGTTCAGGTTCAGCCCGGTGGTTTCCAGATCGAGCACCACCCAGCGTTGTTCGCGCAGGCTGCATTCGCTCAGCGCGGTCGCCGTCGGCAAGCGTTGCAGACGCTGTTGCAGTTCCCCGGACAAAATCGGGCCGGCCGGGCGCAGCCATGAAAACAGGTTCATAGCTGGTAGCTCATAGTTGATACCGCAGGGTCAGGCTGCTTTGCAGGCGTTGCGCCTGGCGCAGGGATTCACGCAGGATTCGCCGGTCCAGATGATTGAGGCTATCCGGATCGACCCGATTGGAGTAGGGCAGATTCTCCCGGGTCTGTAGCTGATGTTGTTGCATGCGGGTTTGCTGGATGAAGTGATAGGCCTCTTCGTACGCCGCGCCGTCCAGTGGCTCGATGACCTCTTTATCGACCAGTTGGCGAAAACGCTCCAGGGTATTGTTGGTCTCGATGCCATGCGCCAGGGCCAGCAATCGGGCGCCGTCGACAAAGGGCGTCAGGCCCTGGATCTTCAGGTCCAGGGTGGCTTTCTCGCCATTCTTGCGCGCCAGCACGAACTCGCGGAAACGGCCTACGGGTGGGCGATTGCGCAATGCATTCTCGGCCATCATGCGCTGAAACAGGCGGTTGTCGCCGACCTGATCGAGAATCCCGCGACGCAACTGCTCACAGCCTTGCTCGCTGCCCCAGACCACGCGCAAATCGAAATAGATGCTCGAACCCAGCAAGTTTTCCGGCGTCGCCTCGCGGATAAACGCGGCAAAGCGACGTGCCCATTCGACCCGGGACAGACACAGCTCGGGATTGCCGGCCATGATGTTGCCCTTGCACAGTGTGAAGCCGCACAGCGCCAGGCTTTGGTTGATCTGGTGCGCGATGGGCAGCAATTTGCCACGGATTTCCGCTGCATGGGCCGCGTCCCGGGCTTCGAACAGAATGCCGTTGTCCTGATCGGTGTGCAGCGTCTGTTCGCGGCGACCTTCGCTGCCGAAACACAGCCAGCTGAACGGCACACCGGGGTCGCCTTTTTCGGCCAGGGTCAGTTCGATCACCCGACACACGGTGTGGTCGTTGAGCAGGGTGATGATGTGGGTGATCTGCGTCGAAGACGCACCGTGGGCCAGCATCCGCTCCACCAATTGGCCGATTTCACCACGTAGCGCCACCAGGTTTTCCACGCGCGGGGCATTGCGAATGGTACGGGCCAGGTGCACCAGGTCGACCCGTTGCAGGGAAAACAGATCCCGTTCAGAGACCACACCGCACAAGCGCTGATCCTTGACCAGGCAGACGTGGGCGATATGTCGCTCGGTCATGGCAATCGCTGCATCGAACGCGCTGTGATCCGGGGTCAGGTAAAACGGCGACTGGGTCATATGCCGCTCGATGGCCTCGGCGAAATCACCGGTGCCGTTCGCCACCACCTGGCGCAAATCACGCAGGGTGAAAATCCCCAGTGGCGCCTTGTGTTCATCGACCACCACGATGCTGCCGACCTGCTGCTCATGCATCAGGGTCACGGCTTCACGCAGCGGCGTGGCCGGGCCGCATGTCACCGGATGGCGCATGGCCAACTCACCCAGGCGAGTGTTGAGCGAGTATTGGGTGCCGAGGGTTTCCACAGCTTTTTGCTGGACTTGCTGGTTGACCTGATCCAGCAGGCTGCTCACGCCGCGTAGGGCAAAGTCGCGAAAGGTGTGGGAAATGGCGAATAGCTTGATGAACGCCAGCTTGTTGAGTTGTAGGCAAAAGGTGTCTTCAGCTGCGAGATGTTCGGTGCGGGTCGCACGTTCACCCAGCAGCGCGGCGAGAGGGAAGCATTCGCCGGTGGTGATTTCGAAGGTGGTTTCGGTGCCGCCCTTGGCCGAATGCGGACGTTCGCCCACGACCCGACCCTGCTTGACGATGTAAAAGTACTCAACCGGGCCATCGGCGGGCTTGATGATGCTCTCGCCGGGGCCATAAAAACGCAGCTGACATTGCTCGACCAGATACGCCAGGTGGGCGTGTTCCATCTGGTTGAAGGGCGGGAAGCGCTGAAGGAATTGCAAAGTGCCCTGGATGTTCTGCAACACCGCGGTTTTCCCTGCCTGTATGAAGGCGTCCGCTTTACTCATAACCATTACCGCAGTCTTTTTGGATTTGTTGTTGTCGGATGACTCACCCATGGTCGACCCCTGCGGTCAGGGTGCCCATTGGACGTAAGTCTAGGTAGGCAATCTGTGTGATTGAGTGTCGGAAAAGCCTTACGCATTTGCGAGAAAAATCGCTCTATTCTGCTATTGGAAAAGTATCCGACGAAGTGCACATTGAAGCTCTGCTTAGTGATGTCTCACCACTGTGTCAGGGAATTGAATTGAACATGTAGAGAGCGCCATGTCCGACCACGATATTTTGAGTGACGCCGAGCGCGAAGCGCTCAGTGCCGTCATGCAGGAACCCGACCTGCCACCGCAGCGGGTGCTGATCGTTGACGACGATAAAGACGCTCGGGAGCTGCTGTCAGAGATTCTGGCGCTGGACGGCATTCGTTGCATGACGGCGGCCAGCGGTGAAACCGCGCTCAAGATGCTCGAAGAGAAACCCTCGATCGGCCTGGTGATCACCGATCTGCGGATGGGGCATGTCGATGGCCTGGATCTGATTCGCCAGGTGCGGGAGTCGGTACGGGCGGCGATGCCGATCATCATCGTCTCGGGTGACGCCGACGTGAAAGACGCCATCGCCGCGATGCATTTGAGCGTGGTGGATTTTCTGCTCAAGCCCATCGATTCCGGCAAGTTGCTGGGGTTGGTCAAGCATGAGTTGGGGATGGGGCCCTGATCCAGGGTTTGTGTTTCCTGTTCAATTGCTTTCGCGGGCAAGCGCTGCTGTTTCCAAGCGACAAAAAAAGCCCTGGTCTTTCGATCAGGGCTTTTTCATGTCCGGCATCAGCGCTCAGTTACAGGCCATTGGCAGCCTTGAACTCGCGACGACGACGGTGCAGAACAGGCTCGGTGTAGCCGTTCGGCTGTTTGGTGCCTTCGATCACCAGCTCGACGGCTGCCTGGAAGGCGATGTTGCTGTCGAAGTCCGGTGCCAGCGGGCGATACAGCGGGTCATTGGCGTTCTGACGGTCAACCACCGGCGCCATGCGCTTGAGGCTTTCCATCACCTGTTCTTCGGTGACGATGCCGTGGCGCAGCCAGTTGGCGATGTGCTGGCTGGAAATACGCAGCGTGGCACGGTCTTCCATCAGGCCGACGTCATTGATGTCCGGCACTTTTGAACAGCCGACGCCCTGGTCGATCCAGCGCACGACATAACCGAGGATGCCCTGGGCATTGTTGTCCAGTTCATTCTTGATCTGTTCGGCGGTCCACTGCGGATTGACTGCCAGCGGGATGGTCAGGATGTCGTCCACCGATGCTCGGGCACGTTTGGCCAGTTCGGCCTGACGGGCGAACACGTCGACCTTGTGGTAGTGCAGTGCGTGCAGCGCGGCGGCGGTCGGCGAAGGCACCCAGGCGGTGTTGGCACCGGCCAGGGGGTGAGCGATTTTCTGTTCCAGCATCGCCGCCATCAGGTCAGGCATGGCCCACATGCCCTTGCCGATCTGCGCACGACCTTGCAGGCCGGTACTCAAACCGATATCGACGTTGGAGTTCTCGTAGGCGCCGATCCATTTTTCCGCCTTCATGTCCGCCTTGCGCACCATCGGGCCGGCTTCCATGGAGGTATGGATTTCATCGCCGGTGCGGTCGAGGAAACCGGTGTTGATGAACACCACACGCTCACTCGCCGCCTTGATGCAGGCCTTGAGGTTGACCGTGGTACGGCGCTCCTCGTCCATGATCCCGACTTTGAGGGTGTTGCGCGGCAGACCCAGCACGTCTTCGATGCGCCCGAACAGCTCGTTGGTGAACGCGGCTTCTTCAGGGCCGTGCATTTTCGGTTTAACGATGTAGACCGAGCCGGTGCGGGTGTTTTTGCGTGAGGTGTTGCCGTTCAGGTTGTGCATCGCCGCCAGAACAGTCACCAGACCGTCGAGGATGCCTTCCGGCACTTCGTTGCCATCTTTGTCGAGGATCGCGTCGATGGTCATCAGGTGACCGACGTTGCGCACAAACAACAGCGAGCGACCGTGCAGGCTCAATTGGCTGCCGTCGACCGAGGTGTAGGTGCGGTCGGCGTTCATGGTACGGGTAAAGGTCTTGCCGCCCTTGGCGACTTCTTCCGACAGGTCGCCCTTCATCAGACCGAGCCAGTTGCGGTAGATCACCACCTTGTCATCGGCATCGACGGCGGCGACGGAGTCTTCGCAGTCCATGATGGTGGTCAGCGCGGCTTCCATCAGGACGTCTTTGACGCCGGCAGCGTCGGTCTGGCCGACCGGGGTGCTGGCATCGACCTGGATTTCGAAGTGCAGGCCGTTGTTCTTCAGCAGGATCGCGGTCGGTGCCGAAGCGTCGCCCTGGAAGCCGATCAATTGAGCGTCATTGCGCAGGCCGGTGTTGCTGCCGCCGGCAAGGGCGACAACCAGTTTGCCGTCAACGATGGTGTAACGGGTGGAGTCGACGTGGGAACCGGCGGCCAATGGCGCCGCTTCGTCGAGGAAGGCGCGGGCGAAGGCGATGACCTTGTCGCCGCGAACCTTGTTGTAGCCTTTGCCTTTTTCCGCGCCATCGGCTTCGCTGATGGCGTCGGTGCCGTACAGCGCGTCATACAGCGAACCCCAGCGGGCGTTCGAAGCATTGAGTGCGAAACGGGCGTTCATCACCGGCACCACGAGTTGTGGGCCGGCCATGCGGGCGATTTCTTCATCGACGTTTTGCGTCGTCGCCTGGAAATCGGCCGCTTCTGGCAGCAGATAACCGATGTCTTGCAGGAAGGCTTTGTAGGCCTTCGGGTCGTGCACCTGAGCTGTCCCAAGAGCTTTGCGTTCCTGGTGCCAGGAATCGATACGAGCCTGGAAATCATCGCGTTTGGCGAGTAGGGCTTTGTTCTTCGGCGCCAGGTCATGAATGACCTTGTCGGCACCGGCCCAGAACTGATCGGCGGTGAGGCCGGTTCCGGGAATGGCTTCGTTGTTCACGAAGTCGAACAGGACTTTGGCGACCTGCAGGCCACCGACTTGAACGTGTTCAG
Source organism: Pseudomonas sp. G(2018) (assembly GCF_005502415.1). NCBI lineage: Bacteria > Pseudomonadati > Pseudomonadota > Gammaproteobacteria > Pseudomonadales > Pseudomonadaceae > Pseudomonas > Pseudomonas sp. G(2018). The sequence goes on from NZ_SCOO01000006.1 coordinate 172,132, forward strand.
TCATTGCTTGCCTCACTCTGCTCAGCTATTTCGCTTTTCAGCTCTTCAATTTAACAATGAAGCCTCTGGCATTTAAACCACAAACCCTGCGACCAGTGCATGCCATTTCTGACGGCTGGGTTGGGACCAATCAACGGCGTTGAGGCCTTGCTGACGGGGCTTTCAGGGATGCGACTGCGCCTGTGGCAGACATCGATCCAACGTTATGTAGTGCGCGCTGCGGCATACTACATGATGAATTGCGCTTGTGAAAATTAGACTAATTACGTCGTTCTGCGACCCCGTGACGCATTGCAGTCACGTCGGGGATCGGGATGTTCTCAAAAAAGTATGAGATTGTTCCAGTTAAATATAAAAAGTTGTACACGATTTATGGTTGGCAGGTGCATCAGCGGGATCCATTCGCGAGCAGGCGTCAGACCTGCCAGCGCAGGTTTAACCCTTGCCTATACTTGGATTTCTAAAACAAAAATCATGACCAGAGGGCTGCGCCATGGACCACCTCGTACTCACAGTTTTCGCTCCGGACAAGCCTGGGCAGGTCGAGCGCATTGCCCAATGCATTGCCGAGCATGGCGGTAACTGGCTGGAAAGCCGCATGTCGCGCATGGCCGGGCAATTTGCCGGGATTCTTCGGGTGGGGGTACCGGCCGAAGGCTACGATGAGCTGGTGAATGCACTGCTAGCGTTGTCTGCCCAAGGCATTCGCGTGATGATTGCCGAAAGCGGTATCGAACAATCCTGCACCTGGAAACCCATCGCCATGGAGCTGGTGGGCAATGACCGGCCGGGGATCGTGCGCGATATCACGCGGTTGCTGAGTGAACAGGGCGTTAACCTGGAACGGCTGGTGACTGAAGTGCGCCCGGCACCGATGAGCAGCGAGCCGCTGTTTCACGCCGAAGCGATCCTTGCGGTGCCATTGACGCTGTCCCTCGATGTCCTGCAATCACGCCTGGAAACCCTGGCCGATGATCTGATGGTGGAGTTGGTGCTGCGCAGTGAACCCTGATGGGTTATCCAAGTTAAACGTGCACCTGCCTGTGGATAACCTGTAGAGACAGCCCGCCAGGCCACATCCGCCGTGGCTTGGCAGGGTTTGATCAAAAAATCGCCAGCATTCAGTAACTTGCGCACAAACGCCGGGGATCACGCTGTGGATAACCTTGGGAAGGAACCTTGCAGGCCACGTCAAACGTGGCCTGCAAAGGGTTGTACGTTTTTTGATCAGTTTCGGCGGCGCAGACTTATCCACGCATCAACGCTGTAAACCGCCAGACCGGCCCAGATAAAGATGAACGCCAGCAGCGTGCTCGACGACAAATGCTCGCCAAACAGCAACACGGCCTGCAGCAATACCAGGGTCGGCGCCAGGTATTGGAGAAAACCGAGGGTTGTGTAGGGCAAATGCCGGGCAGCGGCGTTGAAACATACTAGCGGCACCAGCGTCACCGGCCCGGCCGCCACCAGCCACCAGGCTTCGGATGTGGTCCAGAACTCTGCCTGGGCGCTGCTGGCGGCCGGGTTGAATAGCAACCAGGCGACGGCAATCGGTACCAGCATCCAGGTTTCGACCACCAGCCCTGGTAGCGCCTTGACCGGTGCCTGTTTGCGGATAAGTCCGTAGAAACCGAAAGTCAGGGCCAGCACCAACGACACCCATGGCAGGCTGCCGACCTGCCACACCTGTTGTGCCACACCGATCGTCGCCAGGCCCACGGCAATCCACTGCATGCGCCGCAACCGTTCGCCTAGGATCAGCATGCCCAGCAGCACGTTCACCAGCGGATTGATGTAGTAGCCGAGACTGGCCTCGAGCATGCGTCCGTTATTGACCGACCACACATAAGTCAACCAGTTGGCCGCGATCAGCGTGCCGCTCAACGCCAGGATCGCCAGCCGTCGCGGATTTTCCCGCAATTCGCGCCACCAGCCCGGGTGCTTCCAGACCAACAGCAACAAGGCGCCGAACAGTGCCGACCACAGCACCCGATGGATGATGATCTCCACGGCGGGAACGCTGGCGATGGCTTTGAAGTAGAGCGGGAAAAGTCCCCAGATGATGTAGGCACTCAGACCCAGAATGTACCCGCGACGCGGGTTGGCAGCTTGCATGCAGAATCCTTGCTTAGGCAGCTAACAAAGAAGGGATTGTAAGGAGGTTTGGTTGCTAATGTCCTGCTGGAATGGTGAGCACTGACAACCTGTGGGAGCGAGCCTGCTCGCGAAAGCGGTGTGCCAGCCACAGATGTGCTGGATGTGCCACCGTATTCGCGAGCAGGCTCGCTCCCACATTGAATCTGGGTGAATCAGAAAAGTTTGAGTGGTTCTTCGTTGAGTGCGGCCAATTGCTCACGCAACGCCAACACCTGATCACCCCAATACCGCTCGGTGCCGAACCACGGAAAGCTGCGCGGGAAGGCCGGGTCGTCCCAGCGCCGGGCGAGCCAAGCGCTGTAGTGCATCAGGCGCAGGGCGCGCAACGGTTCGATCAGCGCCAGTTCCCGCGGGTCGAAATCGTGGAATTCGTTGTAGCCGTCCATCAATTCCGACAACTGTCCCAGACATTCCTGACGGTTGCCGGCCAACATCATCCAGATGTCCTGTACCGCCGGACCCATGCGACAGTCGTCGAGGTCGACGATGTGGAACATCTCGTCGCGGCACATCATGTTGCCCGGGTGGCAATCGCCGTGCATGCGGATGTTCTGGTGCGGTGTGTTGCTGTAGGCATCTTCCACACGTTTGAGCAGGTCGCGGGCTACGGACTCGTAGGCCGGCAGCAAACTGCGCGGTATGAAATTGCCTTCGAGCAAGGTCGCCAGCGAGTCATGGCCGAAGTTTTTGACTGCCAGTGCTTCGCGGTGCTCGAACGGTTTGGTCGCACCGACCGCGTGCAGGCGACCGAGCAGTTGCCCCAGGCGATACAGCTGATCAAGGTTGCCAGGCTCCGGCGCGCGGCCGCCACGGCGGGGGAACAGGGTGAAACGGAAGCCGTTGTGTTCGTGCAGGGTTTCACCCTTGTGGATCAACGGCGCAACCACCGGCACCTCGACTTCGGTGAGTTCGAAGGTGAACTGGTGTTCTTCCAGAATCGCTTCGTTGGTCCAGCGCTGCGGGCGGTAAAACTTGGCGATCAGCGGCTCGGAGTCTTCGATGCCGACCTGATAGACACGGTTTTCGTAGCTGTTGAGCGCCAGAATGCGCGCATCGCTCAAAAAACCGATGCTTTCTACGGCATCGAGTACGAGGTCTGGGGTGAGGGTTTCAAACGGGTGGGCCATGCTGACTCCTGCGCGCAGCAGGCTGCTGCGTCCGGCCAGGCATGGTAGCGCAGACGAGCCGACTTTAGTGTTCAGGCTTGAGATGTGGGGCGTCTGGACTGACGTCATCGCGGGCGAGCCTCGCTCCTACAGGTCATACATCAATACTGTAGGAGCGAGGCTTGCCCGCGATGGGGGCTTATCAGGCGCCGATGATCCCGCCATCTTCACGGGTAATGGCAATGACCGAAGAGCGCGGCTTGCCGTTGGGCAAGTGCTCGGGGAAGGTCGAACCGCCGAATTCGCCCGGATGCTGAATCCCGACAAACAGCGTCTTCTGGTCCGGCGAGAAACTGATGCCCGTCACTTCGCAACCAATCGGTCCAACCATGAAACGGCGAATTTCGCCGGTCACAGGGTCGGCGCAGAGCATCTGGTTGTTGCCCATGCCGGCGAAATCACCGGTATTGCTGACATCGCCGTCGGTTTGAATCCACAACCGCCCGGCTTCATCGAACGCCAGACCATCCGGGCTGGTGAACATGTTCTGCGGCGTGATGTTCGAAGAGCCAGCCTTCGGCGTGCCGACATGCACTTGCGGGTTGCCGGCGACCACGAACAGGTCCCAGGAAAAGGTTTTCGAACCGTGATCGTCGCGGTCGGTGCGCCAGCGCAGGATTTGCCCGTAGACGTTTTTTTCCCGCGGATTAGGCCCGCCGACCGGTTGTCCGTCTTCACCGCGCTTGGTGTTGTTGGTCAGCGTGCAGTAGACCTGACCGTCCTTGGGACTCACCACGATCCATTCCGGGCGATCCATGCGCGTGGCCTTCACCACGCTAGCCGCCAGGCGCGCGTTAATCAGCACTTGCGCCTGATCGGCGAAACCGCTGTCGGCATCGATGCCGTTTTTGCCGTGGGTCAGTTCGATCCATTCACCCTGGCCTTTCGGGTGATCGGCATTGCTGTCGCCGGCGTCGAAACGCGCCACGTACAAGGTGCCGTGGTCGAGCAAGTCGCGGTTGGCCTTGGGGGTTTTGTGATTGATTTTGTCGCGGCTGACGAACTTGTAGATGAATTCGCCGCGCTCATCGTCGCCCATGTACACCACGGCATGGCCGTCATTGGTTTCGGCCAGGGCGGCGTTTTCATGTTTGAAGCGACCCAGTGCGGTGCGCTTGACCGGGGTCGATTGCGGATCGAACGGATCGATCTCCACAATCCAGCCGTGGCGGTTGAGTTCGTTGGGGTTCTTCGATAAATCGAAGCGCGGATCGTGTGGGTGCCAGTTGATCTCTTTGCTGGCCGCCAGCGCGCCATAGCGTTTCTGTGCGGCGTCGAACTTCTGCTCGGCCTGGGTGCTGCCGAAACAATCGGTGAAGTTCTCTTCGCACGTCAGATAAGTGCCCCAGGGTGTCTTGCCGTTGGCGCAATTCTGGAAGGTGCCGAGAACGGTCTTGCCGTGCGGATCGGCGCTGGTTTTCAGCAGCTCGTGGCCAGCGGCCGGACCGCTCAGGCTGATCGGGGAGTTGCCGTGGATGCGGCGGTTGTAGCGCGAATCCTGGACGAATTGCCAGTGACCGTTTTTGCGCTGCACTTCGATGACCGCCACGCCTTCGGCGGCCAATGCCTTGTGCACCTCTTCGGCCGATTGCGGCATGCCGCCGTGGGGGTAGAGGTAGCGGTAGTTGGTGTACTCGTTGTTGATCGCCATCAGCGCCCGGTTGGGGTCGTCGGGAAAGGCGAACAGGCTCATGCCGTCGTTGTGATCACCGAACTGCACTTCCTGCTGCTCGGCGCTGCCATGGCCGCTCGGGTCGAAGGCCGGGCCGTTCTTGTGCAAGGGTTGACCCCAACTGATCAGCACCGAGGATTTGTAGCCTGGCGGCAGGCTGATGCTGTCGGCGGTGGCCGCGGGAATGCTGTCGAAACCCAGCAATTGGCTGGTGCCGGCACTGACACTGGCGGCCAACACGCTGCGACTCAACAAGTTGCCGCCCAGAAACATCGCGGCGCCGCACAGGGCTCCTGCGCTGATGAATCCACGGCGGCTGAGGCCGACCATTTGTTCGAGGTCGGTGGTTTGGTGTTCTTCCAATAGGCTCACATCAGGCTCCCTGCGGTTTTTGCAGTCACCTTAATGATGGGTGATGAAGGTTTTGTTGCAGCGCGTTTACAACGGCGTACCCAGTAGCACGTTGGACGGCGAAAACTGCACGCTCACCGGTTTTCCCGTGGCCAAGCGCCGCGATTGCAGATGTTCGGGATCGGCCAGTGCGCAGAGTGTCTGGCCGTTGGGCAGGGCGATGCGAACTTCACTGGGGCCGTCTTCGGCGTCGAGAATTTCCATGATCGTGCCTTTGAGGCAATTGTGTCCGGGCGTTGCGACGTCTTCGGCGCCGAGCAATTCAAGCCAGCCGGCCTTGATCAGCGCCACCACTTCGGTGCCGGGTTGCAGCTCCAGGCGCAGGGTGCTGTCGTGGGTGATTTGTGCGTCGATGCTCAAGCCTTCGGCCAGTTCAAGGCGAACCCTGTCGTTGTGGCCTTGGGTTTCGATGGCGGCAACCTTGCCGTGCAATTGATTACGCGCGCTGGTGCGCAGCATCAAGCGGCCGAGCAGGTCGAGGTCGCTGGCTTCTTCGGCGGCTTCCAGCACCTGGGCCTGCAAGGCTTGCAGCTTTTGATACAGGCGCAAAACCCGCTCGCCTTCGCTGGACAGTTTGGCGCCGCCACCACCCTTGCCGCCGACGCTGCGCTCCACCAATGGCTTCTGCGCCAGGTTGTTGAGTTCATCGATGGCATCCCAGGCGGCCTTGTAGCTCAGGCCCGCGCTTTTCGCCGCGCGGGTGATCGAGCCCTGTTCGGCAATGTGTTGCAGCAGGGCGATGCGTTGCGGGCGACGGACAATGTGCTGGGACAACAATGTGGGCAGGGACATGGCAGAGCGCTTCGGACTGTGGTGGTGAGGACGTTGGCTTCTGCAAGCCCGGGAGTCAAGTCGAGCGCAGTCTATGTGGGAGCGAGCAGGCTCGCTCCCACAGGTTTTTTGTGTTTTCAGTGGTCAAATCGTGTCGCCGGGTTTCGGTGTACGGGCCAGGCAATACACATCAACCCGTGCGGCACCTGCGTCCATCAGCAGGCGGGCCAATGCCTGCGCCGTGGCACCGGTGGTCAGCACATCGTCCACCAACGCCAGGTGACGTCCTTTGAACGATGCGCCGGGTGCCAGCGCGAACGCATGGCGCAGGTTTTTTCGCCGCTCGTTGGCGTTCAGCACCTGTTGTGCGCTGGTGTCCTGGGGCCTCAGTAGCAGTCTTTCATCCCATGGCAAGTGCAATCGGATGCTCAGCCAGCGCGCCAGCATCGCGGCCTGATTGAACCCCCGTTGGCGCAGCCGTCGGGTGGCCAGCGGCACCGGCACCAGTAAATCGGGACGCGGCAAATCATCTTGGAAGCGATGTTGCAGGGCTTGTGCGAGCAGCTCGGCCAGCAGGTGGCCAAAGGGCCATTTCGCGCTGTGTTTGAAGCGGGTGATCAGGCTGTCTATCGGAAAACTGTAGGTCCAGGGTGCAATGACGTGTTCGAAGGCCGGCGGCTGCTTCAGGCACTGGCCACAGGTCAGGCCAGCCGCGGGCAACGGCAGGGCGCAGGTCTGACACTGATCGCCGAGCCAGGGAAGCTCCGTTTCGCAGGCCATGCAGAGGGGCGTATCGCCATCGGCGGCTTCGTTGCAAAGCAAACATGACTGTTTATTTTTTAACCAGATGTAAACCTGTCCATTGTGTCGTGGTTGACAGCGCATCGCTCTTCCTTAAATATGCCGAACATCCGTGTTGCGCCTGTGGGTATTCCATCCCGCAGTCGCTTGCCCAGCATAAAACCTTGTACTGCTTAAAATAAAGGTATCGCCCATGAGCGCCAGCACCTCTGCAACCCTGCGTCATGACTGGTCTTTGGCCGAAGTCAAAGCACTCTTCGTTCAACCATTCAATGACTTGCTGTTCCAGGCGCAGACCGTGCACCGCGCGCATTTCGACGCCAACCGTGTCCAGGTGTCGACCCTGTTGTCGATCAAAACCGGTGCCTGCCCGGAAGATTGCAAATATTGTCCGCAGTCCGGCCACTACAACACCGGCCTGGAAAAAGAAAAGCTGATGGAGGTGCAGAAGGTCCTCGAAGAGGCCGCTCGCGCCAAGGCCATCGGTTCAACCCGTTTCTGCATGGGCGCGGCGTGGAAGCACCCGTCGGCCAAGGACATGCCGTATGTGCTGAAGATGGTCGAAGGCGTGAAGGCTCTGGGTCTGGAAACCTGCATGACCCTCGGTCGCCTGGATCAGGAGCAGACCGAAGCGCTGGCCAAGGCTGGCCTCGACTACTACAACCACAACCTCGACACATCGCCGGAGTTCTACGGCAGCATCATCACCACCCGCACCTACAGCGAGCGCCTGCAAACTTTGGCCTACGTGCGTGATTCGGGGATGAAGATCTGTTCCGGCGGCATCCTCGGCATGGGCGAGTCCCTCGATGACCGCGCCAACCTGCTGATCCAGCTGGCCAACCTGCCGGAGCATCCGGAGTCGGTGCCGATCAACATGCTGGTGAAAGTGGCCGGCACGCCGTTGGAGAACGCCGACGACGTTGACCCGTTCGACTTCATCCGCATGCTCGCCGTCGCCCGGATCCTGATGCCCAAATCCCATGTGCGTCTGTCCGCCGGCCGCGAAGCCATGAACGAGCAGATGCAGGCCCTGGCGTTCTTCGCCGGCGCCAACTCGATTTTCTACGGCGAGAAACTGCTGACCACCGCCAACCCGCAGGCCGACAAGGACATGCAACTGTTCGGGCGCTTAGGGATCCTGCCGGAAGCCCGCGAAGAGCACGCCGATGAAGTGCATCAGGCGGCCATTGAACAGGCGCTGGTGGAGCAGAAGAGCAGCGAGCAGTTTTATAACGCGGCTGTTTGATTGCTCCCCCCTGATTCCGCTGATTGGAATACTGAACACTGTGGGAGCGGGCTTGCCCGCGATAGCGATTTATCAGTCGACATCTATGTTGAACCTGATGCCGTCATCGCGGGCAAGCCCGCTCCCACAAGGTACTCCGAGCGCTTCTGAACTCTGACCCGCGAGGCCTGCATGTCTTTCGATCTCGCCGCACGCCTGGCTGCCCGTCGTGCCGAAAACCTTTACCGACAACGCCCGCTGCTCGAAAGCCCGCAGGGCCCTGAAGTGGTGGTCGATGGCCAGCCATTGCTGGCGTTCTGCAATAACGACTACCTGGGCCTGGCCAATCACCCGCAAGTGATCGAAGCCTGGCGCGCGGGTGCTTCGAAATGGGGTGTTGGCGGCGGCGCTTCGCATCTGGTGATCGGCCACAGCGGTCCGCATCACGCCTTGGAGGAAGCCCTGGCCGACCTGACCGGTCGTCCGCGCGCCTTGCTGTTCACCACCGGCTATATGGCCAACCTTGGCGCGGTCACGGCGTTGGTGGGGCAGGGCGACACGGTGCTCGAAGACCGGCTCAATCACGCCTCCCTGCTGGATGCGGGACTGTTGTCCGGGGCGCGTTTCAATCGCTACCTGCACAACGATGCGGCGAGCCTGGCCGCACGTCTTGAGAAAGCCACCGGCAATACGCTGGTGGTCACCGATGGTGTGTTCAGCATGGACGGAGACATCGCTGATCTGCCGGCATTGGCCCGGGAAGCCAAGGCCAAGGGCGCATGGCTGATGGTCGACGATGCTCACGGTTTCGGCCCGCTGGGCGCTAATGGCGGCGGCATCGTCGAGCATTTCGGATTGAGCATGGAAGACGTGCCGGTGCTAGTCGGCACTCTCGGCAAGGCGTTCGGCACGGCGGGGGCGTTTGTCGCCGGCAGCGAAGAGCTGATCGAGAGCCTGATCCAGTTCGCCCGGCCTTACATCTACACCACCAGCCAACCGCCCGCCCTCGCCTGCGCCACGTTGAAAAGCCTGGAACTGCTGCGCAGCGAGCATTGGCGTCGTGAGCATCTACAGACGCTGATCCGTCAGTTCCGCCAGGGCGCCGAGCAGATCGGCCTGGAATTGATGGACAGCTTCACGCCGATCCAGCCGATCATGATTGGTGACGCCGGGCGCGCGGTGCGCTTATCGCAGATGTTGCGCGAACGCGGTTTGATGGTGACCGCGATCCGCCCGCCGACCGTGCCTGCCGCAAGTGCCCGTCTGCGCGTGACCCTGACCGCCGCTCACAGCGAAGCGCAGGTGCAGCTATTGTTAGAGGGACTGGCCGATTGTTTTAAACAACTTGGACCGGAGCCAAGCGATGCGTGACCGACTGATTCTGCTGCCCGGCTGGGGCCTCGGAATTTCGCCGCTGGAACCCTTGGCCGCGGCCCTGCAAGGCCTGGACGAACACCTGCGGGTGGAAATCGAGCCATTGCCGGAACTTGAATCGAGCGATCCTGAGGAATGGCTCGATGAACTCGACTCGACGATCCCTCAGGATACCTGGCTCGGCGGTTGGTCGCTGGGCGGCATGCTTGCATCGGCGTTGGCGGCGCGTCGCGGTGAACGATGCTGCGGCTTGTTTACGCTGGCCAGTAACCCTTCTTTTGTCGCCCATGAGCAGTGGCCAAGCGCGATGCCCGGGGAAACCTTCGATGCGTTTCTGGCGGGCTGCATCGCCGACCCGCGCATGACCTTGAAACGCTTTTCTTTGCTCTGCGCACAAGGCGCCGAAGACCCGCGCGGGTTGTCTCGGTTGCTGTTGGGGGGGGCGCCACATAGCGCCGCGCCCATGTTGATGAGTGGCCTGGAAGTCCTCGCGCAACTGGATACCCGGCAAGCCTTGCAGGCTTTTCGCGGTCCGCAGTTGCATCTGTTCGCCGGCCTCGACGGGCTGGTGCCTGCCGAAGCGGCGGGCGACTTGCTGGCGTTGCTGCCCGACGTCGAAATCGGCCTGATCGAACAGGCCAGCCACGCGTTTCTTCTGGAAGATCCCCACGGTGTGGCGGGGGCGATCCAGGCCTTTTTGCATGAGTGCGGCGATGACTGATTTATCCCTTCCCACCCCACCTGGGGGGTTGCCTGACAAACGCCAGGTAGCGGCGTCCTTCTCCCGTGCCGCGGAGAGTTATGACAGCGTGGCCGAATTGCAGCGTGATGTCGGCAGCCAGCTGCTGAGCCGTTTACCGGACGACTTCGTTCCGGGACGCTGGCTCGACCTGGGCTGCGGCACGGGGCATTTCAGTCGCGCACTGGGTGAGCGGTTTCCGACGGGGCACGGAGTGGCGCTGGACATCGCCGAAGGCATGCTCAATCACGCACGGCCATTGGGCGGTGCCACGCACTTCATCGCCGGCGACGCCGAGAATCTTCCGCTGCGCGATTCGACCTGCGACCTGATCTATTCCAGCCTGGCGGTGCAGTGGTGCGCGGACTTCGCTTCGGTACTCAGCGAGGCTCATCGGGTGCTGAAGCCTGGCGGAATTTTCGCGTTTGCTAGTCTGTGCGTGGGCACGTTGTTTGAACTGCGTGACAGTTGGCGGCAGGTGGATGGCATGGTGCACGTCAACCGCTTCCGGGAGTTCGCGGTTTATCAGCAGCTATGCGCGGCCAGCGGTTTGCAGCCGATCAGCCTGCAAACCCGTCCCCACGTGCTGTACTACCCGGATGTGCGCAGCCTGACCCATGAACTCAAGGCGCTGGGCGCGCATAACCTCAACCCTGGCCGACCGGGCGGATTGACCGGTCGGGCGCGGATTCTGGGTTTGATCGAGGCATATGAGCAATTTCGTCAGGCCCAGGGCCTGCCGGCGACTTATCAAGTGGTGTACGCCGTTATGGAGAAACCCTTATGAGCGCAGCCTATTTCATCACCGGCACCGACACCGATGTCGGCAAAACCACGGTGGCCGCCGGTTTGCTCTACGCCGCACGGTCTTCGGGCCTGAGTACGGCGGCGGGTAAACCGGTCGCCTCCGGTTGCGATGTCACGCCCAAGGGCTTGCGCAACGCCGATGCTTTGGCGCTGCTGGCGGAATGCTCGGTGCCACTGACTTATCAACAGGTCAATCCGTTTGCCTTCGAACCGCCCATCGCCCCGCATCTGGCGGCACGCGAGGCAGGAGTCGCGTTGACGGTGCAGGTGCTGCTGGAACCCATGCGGCAGATACTCGACATGCAGGCCGATTTCACCTTGATCGAAGGCGCCGGTGGCTGGCGTGTTCCCTTGGCTGATCAGGACAATCTGTCTGACCTGGCGATGGCGCTGGATCTGCCGGTGATTCTGGTGGTCGGCGTGCGTTTGGGCTGCATCAATCATGCGTTGCTAACGGCCGAGGCCATCGCCCAGGACGGTTTGCAACTGGCGGGGTGGGTGGCCAACATCATCGACGCCAAGACCTCACGGCTGGAAGAAAACCTGGCAACCCTGGCCGAAAGGATCCCGGCGCCGTGTCTTGGGCGGGTACCGAAACTCAAGATGGTCACGGCCGAAGCGGTGGCGGAGCATCTTCAGCTGGATTTGCTGGACTGAAGGTGTGGGCTTTGTCTATGACAAGGCACTGTGCCATTAGTGTTTTTGTCGGGTGTTTTGCTCACGCGTCTGCTTCAATGCCCGCTGTTGATCCTTTGCAAGGACGAGTTCTCCCATGGAAATCTCAGGAAGCACCGCTTTTTACGCCGGTCTGAGCACTATTCAGACAGGGCAGAACCGTGTCGATCAAGCCGCCGGGCAGATCGCCAATAATACGATCGAGCGATCGGTCACCAGCCAGTCATCCGAGGTTCAGATTGATCGCCTGCGTTCGGTCGATCGCAGCCAGCAATCGGACCTGACCAGCAGCATGGTGGAGATGGCCCAGGGCAAATTTCAGGTGGAACTGGGTGTCAAAGTCGCCAAGGCATCCGATGAAATGCTCGGTACGTTGATCGATACCTTCGCCTGACGCTTCTGAACCCGTAACGCCGACGCCGCGATCATTCGCGGCGTTTTTCTGCGTAAGTCCTTCTCTGCAAACTATTCTTTCCTACACTGCGTGTAGCTCATCGAGCGCTGGTGCGTTGCTGTGCGCGTTGGTGTGGCGATGGGGTGATGACGAATGGCAAAAGATCGGCGCTTGACAAGCTTTTGGCGTAAACGTATGTTTCAAACAACTGTTTGACCGCCACAACAAATCCACGCGGTCGTTCATTCCCGGTTACATCAGCAGAGGTTTATCGCTATGCCTGACTACAAGGCCCCCTTGCGTGATATTCGCTTCGTTCGTGACGAACTGCTCGGCTACGAAGCGCACTATCAGAGCCTTCCGGCTTGCGCGGACGCAACTCCGGACATGGTTGACGCCATTCTCGAAGAAGGCGCCAAGTTTTGTGAGCAGGTACTGGCTCCGCTGAACCGCGTGGGCGACCTTGAAGGCTGCACCTGGAGCGAGTCCGGCGTTAAAACCCCGACTGGCTTCAAGGAAGCGTACAAGCAGTTCGTCGAAGGCGGCTGGCCAAGCCTGGCCCACGACGTCGAACACGGCGGTCAAGGCCTGCCGGAATCCCTGGGTCTGGCCATCAGCGAAATGGTGGGCGAATCCAACTGGTCGTGGGGTATGTACCCGGGCCTGTCGCACGGCGCAATGAACACCATCTCCGAGCACGGCACGCCTGAGCAGCAAGAGGCTTACCTGACCAAGCTGGTGTCCGGCGAGTGGACCGGTACCATGTGCCTGACCGAACCTCACTGCGGTACCGACCTGGGCATGCTGCGTACCAAGGCCGAGCCTCAGGCCGATGGTTCCTACAAAGTTTCCGGCACCAAGATCTTCATCTCGGCCGGTGAACACGACATGGCCGACAACATCGTCCACATCGTGTTGGCCCGCCTGCCGGATGCACCGGCGGGTACCAAAGGCATTTCCCTGTTCATCGTGCCGAAGTTCCTGCCGAACGCAGACGGTTCGATCGGCGCACGTAACGCGGTGTCCTGTGGTTCCCTGGAACACAAGATGGGCATCCACGGCAACGCCACCTGCGTGATGAACTTCGACGCGGCCACCGGTTTCCTGATCGGCCCGGCGAACAAGGGCCTTAACTGCATGTTCACTTTCATGAACACCGCACGCCTGGGTACCGCGCTGCAAGGCTTGGCCCACGCTGAAGTCGGCTTTCAGGGCGGCCTGAAATACGCTCGCGATCGGCTGCAAATGCGCTCGCTGACTGGTCCGAAAGCGCCGGACAAAGCTGCTGACCCGATCATCGTGCACCCTGACGTACGCCGCATGCTGTTGACCATGAAGGCGTTCGCCGAAGGCAACCGCGCGATGGTTTACTTCACCGCCAAGCAAGTCGATATCGTCAAGTACGGCGTGGACGAAGAAGAAAAGAAGAAAGCCGACGCACTGCTGGCGTTCATGACCCCAATCGCCAAAGCCTTCATGACCGAAGTCGGTTTCGAATCGGCTAACCACGGCGTGCAGATCTATGGCGGCCACGGTTTCATCGCCGAGTGGGGCATGGAGCAGAACGTCCGCGACAGCCGCATTTCTATGCTGTACGAAGGCACCACCGGCATCCAGGCACTCGACTTGCTGGGTCGTAAAGTACTGATGACTCAAGGCGAAGCCCTCAAAGGTTTCACCAAGATCGTGCACAAGTTCTGCCAGACCAACGAAGGTAACGAAGCGGTCAAAGAGTTCGTTGCACCGTTGGCTGCACTGAACAAGGAATGGGGCGAGCTGACCATGAAGGTCGGTATGGCTGCCATGAAGGATCGCGAAGAAGTCGGCGCGGCCTCGGTGGACTACCTGATGTACTCCGGTTACGCCTGCCTGGCCTACTTCTGGGCCGACATGGCGCGCCTGGCGGCCGAGAAGCTGGCTGCCGGCACTTCCGAGGAGGCGTTCTACACCGCCAAGCTACAGACTGCGCGCTTCTACTTCCAGCGCATCCTGCCGCGTACCCGCACTCACGTTGCAACCATGCTGTCGGGTGCCAACAACCTGATGGACATGAAAGAAGAAGACTTCGCGCTGGGTTACTAAGCCTTAGCGCCGTTCTTCAAAAAACCGCTGGTCCTTCGGGATCAGCGGTTTTTTTTTGCTTGAAGAATGTTCAATGGCCACATGTCGGGCATGGTTTATTACTGAAGTGCAACTAGATGCTCCGGTTACGCATTGCCGAAAAAAACCTCGTCCAATTGTTCAGTAAGTCTGGGCCTCTGCCGTTAACAATGATGGCCATGTGACCTTGGTCAGAATGTGTGTGCTTATTGACCTGCATTACAGGCACAATGCCATCAAATTGCTATGACGGTCGGAGCTTTACCCTTGCCGCGTTCTTCCGCTGTACGTTTCAGTCATTTCCTGCCGTCGTTGCTGCTGTTGCTGGCGGGGCTTGCGGCTGCGTACGTCAAGGATCTGAACGTCTTCTTCACCTCGCTGTTCAACGTACTGCCGACCCTGGTGCTGCTGCTCGGCGGTGCTTATTGCGCGGTTTACCGACGTCAACGTGAACTGTTTCTGATGGTCACGGTGTACATCGCCTACTTCCTGCTCGACACCCAGACGGACTACTACCGCGACAACGGCAAAGTGCGCGAAGACGCCGCGGTGGTCTTTCATTTGTGCTGCCTGTTGTTGCCGTTGCTGTTTGGCGTATTCGCTGCGTGGCAGGAGCGAACGCACCTGTTCCAGGACATGGTGGCGCGTTTCGCTGTGTTGCTGGCGGTGGGCAGCGTGGCGTTGGGGCTGGAGCAGAGCTATCCACAGGCGTTGCTGATGTGGCTGTCGGAGATTCGCTGGCCGGCCTTGCACGGCGCCTGGATGAGCCTGATCCAGCTGTCGTACCCGGTGTTCATCGCGTCGTTCGTGCTGCTGGCCTGGCAATACTGGCGCAACCCGAGACCGCTCCACGCCGCACAACTGGTGGGCTTGCTCGGGCTGTTCTGGATGTTGCCGAAAACTTTTATTCTGCCGTTCACCTTGAACATCATGTGCAGCCAGGTGATGTTGATGATCGCCGCCGCCGTGGCCCATGAGGCTTATCAAATGGCCTTCCGCGACGAGCTGACCGGGCTGCCGGGCCGCCGCGCACTGAACGAACGCATGCAGCGTCTGGGACGCAACTACGTGCTGGCGATGAGCGATGTCGACCACTTCAAGAAATTCAACGACACCCACGGCCATGATGTCGGTGACCAGGTGTTGCGACTGGTGGCCAGCAAACTGTCGAAAATCGGTGGCGGCGGTAAGGCGTATCGCTACGGTGGTGAAGAATTCGCCCTGGTGTTTGCAGGCAAGACTCTCGAAGAATGCATGCCGCATCTGGAAGTGATCCGCGAATCCATCGCCACCTACAACATTCATCTACGCAATCAGGACAACCGTCCGCAGGATGATAATCAGGGGCGCCAGCGTCGCTCCGGTTCCGCCGCTTCGAGCGTGTCGGTCACCGTCAGCATCGGCGTTGCCGAACGGATTGAACAACGCTCCCCTGAGGAAGTGCTTAAGTCCGCCGACCAGGCGCTCTACAGTGCCAAGGGCGCCGGGCGTAACTGCGTGATGGCATTCGGGCAGAACCGCCGTGGCGCCGTGCGCATGGACGCCGCTACGGTTGAGTGATGATGGCGCATTCAGCGTCTGGACTGTGATTGTGAGGCATGGTTGCCAGCAGTAGGTTGAACAAATCTGCCGCCGGAGAAATGACCATGCCCGAGTACAAAGCTCCCCTGCGCGACATGCGCTTTCTGATCGACCACGTCTTCGACTTTCACAGCAACTACGTGGCGCTGGGCGCCAATGACGCCAGCCCGGACATGATCAATGCGATCCTTGAGGAAGGCGCGAAATTCTGTGAGAACGTGCTGTCGCCCCTCAATCGCAGCGGCGACGAAGAGGGCTGCCATTTCGACAATGGCGTGGTGACGACGCCCAAAGGCTTCAAGCAGGCTTTCGCGCAATACGTGGAAGGTGGCTGGCATGGCCTGGCGGCCGATCCGGCATACGGCGGCCAGGGTTTACCCAGCTCTCTGGGGCTGGTCATCAGCGAAATGGTGGCTTCCAGCAATACGTCGTGGGGCATGTACCCCGGCCTGACCCATGGCGCCATGTCGGCGATCCACGCGCACGGCACCGAAGAACAGAAACAGACCTATCTGAGCAAGCTCACCGCCGGCCAGTGGACCGGCACCATGTGCCTGACCGAAGCCCATTGCGGCACCGACCTGGGCATTATCAAGACCCGCGCCGTACCCCAGGCCGACGGCAGCTATGCCATCTCCGGCAGCAAGATTTTCATCTCTGCCGGTGAACATGACATGAGCGACAACATCATTCACCTGGTGCTGGCGAAACTGCCGGATGCACCGGCCGGGACCAAAGGCATTTCGCTGTTTATCGTGCCCAAGTTCCTGCCCGATGCCGCGGGTGAAGCAGGGGCGCGTAATGGTGTGTCTTGCGGCTCCATCGAACACAAAATGGGCATCAAGGCTTCGGCCACTTGCGTACTGAATTTCGACGAGGCCAAGGGCTTTTTGATTGGTGAAGCGAACAAGGGCCTGAACTGCATGTTCACCATGATGAACCACGCGCGGCTGGGCACCGGCATGCAGGGCTTGTGTCTGGGCGAGGCGAGCTTCCAGGGCGCGATCAGGTACGCCTATGAGCGTTTGCAGATGCGTGCGTTGACCGGCCCTAAAGCCCCGGAAAAAACGGCCGACCCGATCATCGTGCATCCCGACGTACGCCGGATGTTGCTGACCATGAAGGCCTTCAACGAAGGCAACCGCGCACTGACCTACTTCACTGCGCAGTTGCTGGACGCCGCGCACCTGGGTGCGGATGAAACGGCGCGTCAGGATGCCGAAGACCTGCTGGCGTTCCTGACGCCGATCTGCAAGGCCTTCATGACCGAAACCGGCCTGGAAGTGACCAACCACGGCATGCAGGTGTTTGGTGGTCATGGCTTTATCCGCGAGTGGGGGATGGAGCAACTGGTGCGCGATTGCCGCATCGCACCGATCTATGAAGGCACCAACGGCATCCAGGCGCTGGACTTGCTTGGGCGCAAAGTCATCGGCAGCCAGGGCAAACTGCTGCGTGGTTTCACCAAAATCGTTCACAAGTTTTGTGCGGCGAATGCCGGGCATCCGCAATTGGCCAGCTATGTGGCTCAACTCAATGAGCTGAATCAGCAATGGGGTGAGTTGACGACCCAGGTGGGCATGGCGGCGATGAAAAATCCCGATGAAGTCGGTGCTGCGTCGGTGGATTACCTGATGTACAGCGGCTACATCGTCCTCGGCTACCTGTGGTTGCGCATGGCGTTGGTGGCGCAGGCACAGCTTGAAACGGGTGAAGGCGATGCCGATTTCTGCCGGGCGAAACTGGCGACCAGCGAGTTTTACTTCAAGCGATTGTTGCCGCGTACCGCCGCTCATCGGGCGGCGATCGAGGCGGGGAGTGACTGCCTGATGCAGCTGCCGGCGGAGTTGTTTGCGCTCTGACGCCAGCCCTTTGTAGGAGCGAGCTCGCTCGCGATGGTCGCGAACGATAATGTGTGAAACCTGACACCCAGTGGCGCCCTCAGGTTTTTCGCGAGCGAGCTCGCTCCTACAGTTTCACCCCCTCACTCCTCGCACATGGCGATGACTAAAAATTACAAAACGGTCACGTGTTGACCCTATGTGTCACAAAAGTTGTTGGGTTACACTCGGACCCATTCAAAACACTATTCCTGTGAATCACCTGTATTAGATCTTGCGAGGTTTGCCATGGCTGACTACAAAGCGCCCCTGCGCGATATGCGCTTCGTCCTCAATGAAGTTTTCGAGGTCGCCAAACTCTGGGCCGAGTTGCCGGCGCTGGCCGATACCGTTGACGCTGAAACGGTCGAAGCCATTCTCGAAGAAGCCGGCAAGGTCACCAGCAAAAGCATCGCACCCCTGAGCCGCGCGGCTGACGAAGAAGGTTGCCACTGGGCGGACGGTGCTGTCACCACCCCGGCCGGTTTCCCACAGGCCTATCAGACTTACGCTGAAGGTGGTTGGGTAGGCGTGGGCGGTGATCCGGCCTACGGCGGCATGGGCATGCCCAAGGCGGTTTCGGCCCAGGTCGAGGAAATGGTCAACTCCGCCAGCCTGTCGTTCGGCCTGTACCCGATGTTGACCGCCGGGGCTTGCCTGTCGATCAATGCCCATGCCAGCGAAGAACTGAAAGCCGCCTATCTGCCGAACATGTACGCCGGGGTCTGGGCAGGCTCCATGTGCCTGACCGAACCGCATGCCGGCACCGACCTGGGGATTATCCGCACCAAGGCCGAACCTCAGGCCGACGGTTCCTACAAGGTCAGCGGCACCAAGATTTTCATCACCGGCGGCGAGCACGACCTCACCGAAAACATCATCCATCTGGTGCTGGCCAAGTTGCCGGACGCCCCGGCGGGGCCGAAAGGCATTTCGCTGTTCCTGGTGCCCAAGTTCCTGGTCAATGCCGACGGCAGCCTGGGCGCGCGCAACCCGGCCAACTGCGGTTCGATCGAACACAAGATGGGCATCCAGGCGTCCGCGACCTGCGTGATGAACTTCGACGAAGCCG
Organism: Pseudomonas sp. G(2018); assembly: GCF_005502415.1. Lineage (NCBI taxonomy): Bacteria > Pseudomonadati > Pseudomonadota > Gammaproteobacteria > Pseudomonadales > Pseudomonadaceae > Pseudomonas > Pseudomonas sp. G(2018). The sequence continues at coordinate 190,960 of NZ_SCOO01000006.1, forward strand.
TGGGTTATCTGGTCGGTGAGCCGAACAAAGGCCTGGCGGCGATGTTCACCATGATGAACTACGAGCGTCTGGGCGTTGGTATTCAAGGCCTGGCCAGCGGCGAGCGCTCCTACCAGAATGCCGTTGAATACGCCCGCGACCGCCTGCAAAGCCGTTCGCCGACCGGCGCGCAGAACAAGGACAAGGTGGCCGATCCGATCATCGTCCACCCGGACGTGCGTCGCATGTTGCTGACCATGAAAGCTTCGAACGAAGGTGGTCGTGCTTTCTCGACCTACGTGGCGATGCAATTGGACACCGCCAAGTTCAGCGAAGACGCCACCACGCGCAAACGTGCGGAAGATCTGGTGGCACTGCTGACCCCGGTGGCCAAGGCGTTCCTGACCGATCTCGGCCTGGAAACCACCGTGCACGGCCAGCAGGTGTTCGGCGGTCACGGCTACATCCGCGAATGGGGCCAGGAGCAACTGGTGCGCGACGTGCGTATCACCCAGATCTACGAAGGCACCAATGGCATTCAGGCGCTGGATTTGGTGGGACGCAAGATCGTCGGCAGCGGCGGAGCGTTCTACAACCTGTTCGCCGACGAGATTCGCCACTTCACGGCGACTGCCAGCCCTGACCTGGTGGAGTTCACCAAGCCGTTGAACGATGCCGTGACCACCCTCGACGAACTGACGGCCTGGTTGCTGGATCGTGCGAAAGCCAATCCGAACGAAATCGGCGCCGCTTCGGTGGAGTACCTGCAAACCTTCGGTTACGTGGCCTACGCCTACATGTGGGCACTGATGGCCAAGGCAGCTTTCGGCAAGGAAGCGCAGGACGAGTTCTACGCGAGCAAACTGGGTACGGCGCGGTTCTATTTCGCCCGCCTGCTGCCGCGGATTCACTCGTTGAGCGCCTCGGTGAAAGCCGGCAGCGAGTCGCTGTTTCTGCTGGATGCGGCACAGTTCTGACAATGTAACGTCATGTAAGCATTCTCTTACATGACGTGCTGCTTTTCTCCCATAGAAGCAGATTGGATCCACAGCTAATCTACTTCTCATGGACGTCGCGCAGGAAGCGCAAAGCAACAACACGGACACGTAGGATTCTGCCAGGACGGCGGAGTGAAATGGATGTCAGGGAAACAGTCTGCAAAGCCCCGCTTCGGCGGGGTTTTCTTATGCCTGCGAAAAAGTATTCAGCTCAGGCCATCCCGTTCATCCGGTCGACTCATCACCTCTTCAAGCAATGTCCGCAGCAACGCCAGCGAGGCCTGTTGCCGTTGCACATCGCGACACACCAATCCGACTTTCAGTGGCACCCGTGGTTCGCTCAGGGGTTTCCACAGCAAATCCTTATTGCCATGCGCCTTTTGTGAACGCCCCGGCAACACAGTCGCCAACCGCGTGTGCGGCAGGCTGTCGAGAATCCCGGCCATGTTGTTCAGTTCGGCTTGCACCTGTGGCCGACGTCCCAGGTTTGCCAATTGCGCCTGCCAGATTTGCCGCACCTGAAACTCCTCACCCAGGAGCAGCATGGGCAATTCAGCGGCCTGGCTAATGGACACTTTCTTGAATTCCCGCAACGGATGCTCGGCTGGGATCACAAGGGTCAGTTCATCTTCGTACAACATCACGCCATGCAGCCCCGGTTGGCGGGGCGGCAAGTAGCTGATGCCGATATCCAGCGAGCCATTGAGCAGTCGTCGCTCGATCTCCAGACCCGTCAGTTCATAGATCTGCACCACCAGATGCGGTTGCTCCCTGCGTACCCGTTCGAGCATCTGCGGCACCAGGCTGGTATGCACGGTCTGCAAGACACCGATGGCCAGCGTACGCAGCGCCTGCCCCTTGAAATTGCCTAGCGCTTCGCGCGCCCGTTGCAGACCATCGAGCAAGGGCAGGGCGTGGTTGTACAGCGTGTGGGCCGCGAGCGTCGGCAGCAGGCGTTTGCTGCTGCGCTCGAACAGACTCACATCGAGGATCTGTTCGAGGTGGCGGATCTGCTGGGACAGCGCCGGTTGGGAGATGGACAGTCGCTCGGCGGCGCGGCCCACATGGCCTTCTTCATAGACCGCGACGAAATAACGCAGTTGCTTGAAATCCATAAGTAATACTTATCGAAAATGCTCGTAAATCGAAATGGCTCAACGCCTTGGCTGAGCCTAGTCTAACGCTATTCACAAGGCTTACAGGGCCACAGAGCGCGATGAATACCGCTTCCGTCGATGGTGTTTACATAGGTAACTCAAAAAACCTCAAGCGAGGGCTGAACCCATGAATCTGTTCAGCCTGCGCCGTCATTCACCGAGTCTTGATGATCTGGTGACGAACGCTTCTTTTCCTTCCAGGGGCGACAACCTTTCCAGCGAGTGTCTGATGCCCAGTGTCGAGCGGCCGCAGCAGGTTTTTGTGCGTGGCCAGGGTTCATGGTTGTGGGACAGCGATGACCGTGCGTATCTGGATTTTTCCCAGGGCGGCGGGGCCAACAGCCTCGGCCACAGCCCCAAAGCGTTGGTCAATGCGATAACGGCGCAGGCTCAGTCACTGATCAATTCCGGCTTCGGCCTGCACAATCGCGGCATGCTCAACCTCGCCGAGCGCTTGTGTACCAGCACCGCCAGCGACCAAGCGTATTTGCTCAACACCGGCAGCGAAGCCTGTGAAGCGGCGATCAAACTGGCGCGCAAATGGGGCCAACAACATCGCGGCGGTGCCTCGCGAATCATCGTTGCCAGCAAGGGGTGTCATGGCCGTAGTCTGGGGACGATCCCGGCGTCGGGCAGTTCGCCGCTGATCAACCGATTCGAGCCGCAGCTTCCGGGCTTCAGCCATGTATCGTTCAATGATCTTCCGGCACTGCACGCGGCCGTGGATGAGCAGACGGTGGCGATCATGCTCGAGCCGATCCAGAGCGAGGCCGGGGTGATTCCGGCCACGGCGCATTATCTCAAAGGCGTCGAGCGCCTCTGCCGAGAACTCGGCATCCTGTTGATCTTCGACGAAGTGCAAACCGGCATCGGCCGCTGCGGTACCTTGCTCGCCGAACAATCCTATGGCGTCCGGGCCGATATCGTGGTGCTCGGCAAAGGGCTGGGTGGTGGCGTGCCCCTGGCGGCTTTGCTGGCGCGGGGCAGGGCCTGCTGTTTCGACACCGGCGAAATGAGCGGTACCCACCATGGCAATGCGCTGATGACCGCGGCGGGCCTGGCCGTACTCGACAGCGTGCAGGACAAAGGATTTCTCGAGCATGTCGGTGAAACCGCCAAGCACCTGCGTGAAGGTCTGCAGCGTTTGTCCCATCGTTATGGCCACGGCGAATTGCGTGGACAAGGGCTGCTCTGGGGCCTGACCCTTTCCGACGTTTGCGCCGACGCCGTGGTCAAGGCGACGTTGTGCGAAGGCTTGCTAGTCGATGCCCCACAACCGGACTGCCTGCGCTTTACCCCTGCGTTGACTGTCAGCAAAGCCAGCATCGACGAAATGCTGCTGCGCCTGGCCCGCGCCTTCTCCCGGGTACGCACCACACAAGTTCAGTGCCGTAAGGGGATTGCCGTCTGACGCAGACGCATCCCGCACGAATTCCCGAACCGTCTCGCGGTATAACGCGCGCCCCACGCCTGATTTTTTTGGTGTGGGGCGTTTTTTTTGTCTGCTGATTTACCGTGATGCGATGGTGCCCTGAAGTATTGATGTGAACCCTGACCAACGGCACAGGTCGATTGCATGTATGGTTCGCATGAGCCGACTTCAATCAGGAGCTGAACCCATGGATTTTATTCGCATCATCATCGCCATTCTGTTGCCGCCACTGGGTGTGTTTTTGCAAGTAGGATTCGGCGGGGCGTTCTGGCTGAATATTTTGTTGACCCTGTGTGGTTACATCCCGGGGATCGTGCATGCGGTGTATATCATCGCCAAGCGTTGAGTATTGTGTCGCCTGGTAGATAGCTTTCGCGGGCAAGCCCGCTCCCACAGGGTATGTGGTGTACACAAAATCTGTGGGAGCGGGCTTGCCCGCGAATGGGCGCGCCGCAATTTCTGTTCTGAGCACAGACTTCAGTCTTCCTGATCCATCACCCGCCGATAAAACAACCACTCCTGCTCCAGCGCATGGGCCTGGTTGCCGGCCTTGCGGAAGCCATGGCGTTCGTCCGCGTAGTAATGAGCCTCGACCAGAATGCCGTTGTTCTGCAACGCCTCGACCATGTCACGGGTTTGTTGTGGCACGACCACGGCATCCAGTTCCCCCTGAAAGAAGATCATCGGTACGCGGATGTTGCCCGCATGCAACAACGGCGTTCTTGCGGCGTAGCGCTCGGCGTCCTGTACGGGATCGCCGATCAGCCAATCCAGGTAGTCGCCCTCGAACTTGTGTGTTGCCCGACCCAAGGCGACGGGATCGCTGACCCCATAAAGACTGGCGCCGGCCCGGAACACGTCGTGGAAGGCCAGCGCGCAGAGTGTGGTGTAACCACCGGCGCTGCCGCCGCGAATGAACGCCTTGGCACCATCAATCAATCCGCGTTCGGCGAGATGGCTGACCACCGCGCAAGCGTCTTCGACATCGACATCCCCCCAACCCAAATGCAACGCCTGGCGGTAGGCCCGGCCATAGCCACTGCTGCCGCGGTAGTTGAGGTCGGCCACGGCGAAACCGCGCTGGGCCCAGTACTGAATGCGCGGATCGAGCATCGGGTAACACGCGGATGTCGGTCCGCCGTGGATGAACACCACCAGTGGCGGTTTTGCTTTGCCAGTCATCGCCGGGTAAAAAAAACCGTGGGCCTCGCCCGATCCGCTTGGATAGCGCAAGGTTTGCGGGCGGCTGATCTGCTCGGCGGGCAAGGGCGCGATGCCGCCGGCCAGCACTTTGACCTGACGGGTCTGGCGGTCGATGGCGATCACCGCAGAGGAGCTGACCGGCGAGGCCGCGATGCAATAAATGAATTGTTCATCCAGGGCGAGGCTGCGAAAGCGGCTGTAGTCGCCCGTGAACTCTTCACAGCTGACCCCGCAAACGCCCAATCGACCAAAACCGCCGTCGGTCCAACTCGCCAGATAGTGGTCCTCGCCCAGCGGTAGCCAGGTGCAGCCGCCGAGTTGCCAAGGGGCAGGGCCATGATCGGCCGCTACGCTCGGCAATGGGATCAGACCGTTTGCCGACTCGATCCAAGGCTGCCAGTAACCGCCACGATCCGTCAGGCACAGCAATCGGCCGCCGCTATCAAACCGTGGTTGTTGCAGGGATTCTTCAGCGCCATCACCGGCCACGCAGCGGGCCGGTCCAAAGTCACCACCGCCTTGGCGTTCGGCAACCATCAAACGGGTCGCGGTCCAGGGCTGGTCCGGGCGACTCCACTCGATCCACGCCAAACGCCGCGCATCAGGACTGAGGGTCGGGGCGGCGTAGAAGTCGGCGCCTTCGGCCAGCAAATGGCGCTTGCGGTCGGCCAGATCGATCGCCACCAGGCGGTGCCGATCGCGGTTTTCTTCAACCGCCAGCACCTGACCCTTGGCGTACTGCAAGTCGCCGTAGCGGCAGATGCCGGATGTCAGCACCTCGGGTGCCTCGCCCTTTAGCGATTGGTGATACAGCTGCTGGTCGGCCTCGTTGACGAAAACCACCCCATCGTCCGTCAGACAAAACGCGCCACCACCGTATTCGTACACCCGACTGCGCACGCTGAAACCCGGTGGCGTCAGGCAGTTCGCTGCGCCATTGCGCCAATGCCAGATGCGGCAGGCGGCGTCCTCCGGGCGGTATTCGTTCCAGAACAAGCCCTGTTGGCCGACCAGCAGTTCGGCAAAATCGATGCCGGCCGCAACGGCTTTGGCGGCGCTGAAGGGTTCAGCTTTTGGCGATGAGGCGTGAGTTTCGTTCATTGCGAAAGGCCAGTTGTTCGATGGTCTGGGTCGCGTGCTCAGCCTCTTCGCGGGCCTTGAGGATCACGCCGTGATGTTGCGATTTGCTGCACACCGGGTCGGCATTGCTCGCGTCACCCGTGAGCATGAACGCCTGGCAGCGACAACCACCGAAGTCTTTTTCCTTCTCATCGCAGGAGCGGCACGGCTCGGGCATCCATTCGTAACCGCGAAAACGGTTGAAGCCGAACGAGTCGTACCAGATGTGCTGCATGCTGTGGTCGCGCACGTTGGGAAATTGCACCGGCATCTGTCGGGCACCGTGACACGGCAGCGCCGTTCCGTCCGGCGTGACGGTCAGGAAAATACTGCCCCAGCCATTCATGCAGGCTTTGGGGCGTTCTTCATAATAGTCCGGCGTGACAAAAATCAGCTTGCACGGATGCCCTTCGGCTTCCAGTTTGGTGCGGTATTCATTGGTGATGCGTTCGGCACGGACCAGTTGTTCCCGGGTCGGCAACAGCCCCACGCGATTGAGCTGCGCCCAACCGTAGAATTGGCAGGTCGCAAGTTCGACGAAATCCGCCTCCAAGGCAATGCACAGCTCGATGATGCGGTCGATCTTGTCGATGTTGTGCCGATGGGTAACGAAATTCAGCACCATCGGATAGCCGTGGGCCTTCACCGCGCGGGCCATTTCCAGCTTCTGCGCGAAGGCTTTTTTCGAACCGGCGAGCAGGTTGTTCACTTGCTCGTCGCTGGCCTGGAAACTGATCTGGATGTGATCGAGGCCTGCCTTCTTGAAGTCGCTGATTTTCTGCTCGGTCAGGCCGATGCCGGAGGTGATCAGGTTGGTGTAGAAACCCAGCTTGCGCGCCTCGGCGATCAGCTCGGCGAGGTCCTGGCGCACCAGCGGTTCCCCCCCGGAAAAACCCAACTGCGCCGCACCCATCTCCCGCGCTTCGCGGAACACTTTGATCCACTGTTCAGTGGTCAGCTCTTTGCCTTGTTCGGCGAAATCCAGTGGGTTGGAACAGTATGGGCATTGCAGCGGGCAGCGGTAGGTCAGCTCGGCCAGCAGCCATAGCGGCAGGCCGATTTCCGGTTTGGGCGGTAACTTGTCTGACGCGTTATCAGGCAAGTTCGATCCAGTGCTGAGCACGGGCGACCTCCATGAATTGCTCGATATCGTCACCGAGCTCGGGCACGCCGGGGAACTGCTTGTCGAGTTCGGCGATGATCGCTGCAACGTCCCGCTCGCCATCAATCAGGCCGCCGATCAACGCGGCGCTTTCATTGAGTTTAATCATGCCTTCCGGGTACAGCAGCACATGGCCTTTTTGTGCCGGTTCGTACTGGAAGCGATAGCCGGGACGCCAGGTTGGAGTCTTGCTGCGATCGAAACTCATAAGGTGATTCCTTTGTGCCAGACCCGTTGCCCGGTCACGCTGTGATAGGGCGGGCGTTTGAGTTCGTAGGCCATGCTCATGGCATCGAGCATGCTCCAAAGAATGTCCAGTTTGAACTGGAGAATTTCCAGCATGCGCTCCTGGCCTTCCCGCGTTGTGTAGTGCTGCAAAGTGATCGCCAGGCCGTGTTCGACATCACGGCGCGCCTGGCCCAGGCGCGTGCGGAAATACTCGTAGCCGGCCGGGTCGATCCACGGGTAATGCTGCGGCCAGCTGTCCAGGCGCGACTGGTGGATCTGCGGTGCGAACAGTTCGGTCAGCGAGCTGCTAGCGGCTTCCTGCCAACTGGCGCGGCGGGCGAAGTTGACGTAGGCGTCAACAGCGAAACGCACGCCGGGTAGCACCAGTTCCTGGGAGCGCAGCTGATCGGGGTCGAGGCCGACTGCCTGGCCCAGACGCAGCCAGGCTTCGATGCCGCCGTCTTCGCCGGGGGCGCCGTCGTGGTCGAGCAGACGCTGAATCCATTCACGGCGGATCTCGCGGTCCGGGCAGTTGGCCAGGATCGCGGCATCTTTGAGCGGGATGTTCACCTGATAGTAAAAGCGGTTGGCGACCCAGCCCTGGATCTGCTCGCGGGTTGCCCGGCCTTCGTACATCGCCACGTGGTAGGGGTGGTGAATGTGGTAATAGGCGCCTTTGGCGCGCAGGGCGGCTTCGAATTCGGCGGGGGACAATGGGGTGTCGGTCATTGTGGGTCTCCGGGGCATAACCGTTGGATTTGCGGTGTCTGGTCTGGCGTTATCGCGGGCAAGCCACGCTCCCACAATGACCGCGTAAACCTGTGGGAGCGGGCTTGCCCGCAAAGGGGCCATCCGCTACAGCACAATACTCATGCCGTCATACGCCACTTCAACATTGCGTCGATCCAGCTCCGCGCGTTCCGGCGAATCCTCATCAAGAATCGGGTTGGTGTTGTTGATGTGGATGAGTACCTTGCGCTGATCGGGCAGTTGCTCCAGCACTTCGAGCATGCCACCCGGGCCGTTCTGCGCCAGGTGGCCCATCTCCCGGCCGGTGCGGGTGCCGACGCCACGGCGCTGCATTTCGTCGTCGTCCCACAGCGTACCGTCCACCAGTAGGCAATCGCTGCCGGCCATGATCTCCAGCAATGATGCATCGACTTTGCCCAAGCCTGGCGCGTAGAACAGTTTACCGCCGGTGTTCAGGTCTTCGACGATCAGGCCGATGTTGTCGCCCGGATGTGGGTCGAAGCGGTGCGGCGAGTAGGGCGGTGCGGCGCTACGCAGTGGCAGCGGAGTGAAAAGCAGGTTAGGGCAGGCCGGGATATTGAAGCTCTGGTCCAGTTCGATGCGGTTCCAGGTCAGGCCGCCGTTCCAGTGAGTCAGCATGTTGAACAGCGGGAAACCGGTACTCAGGTCTTCGTGGACCATGTCGGTGCACCAGACCTGATGCGGGCAACCTTCACGCAGCATGAGCAGGCCAGTGGTGTGGTCGATCTGGCTGTCCATCAGGATGATCGCCCCGATACCGGTATCGCGCAGCGCGCGGCCCGGTTGCATCGGGGCGAAGCTCTGGAGTTGGGCACGGATGTCCGGTGAGGTATTGCACAGCACCCAATTCACGCCGTCATCGGAGATCGCGATAGACGACTGGGTTCGCGCCTTGGCCCGCAGGCTGCCGTTGCGAAAACCGGCGCAGTTCACGCAGTTGCAGTTCCACTGGGGGAAACCGCCGCCGGCGGCGGAACCTAGAATCTGGACAAGCATGGATGCTCCATCATTGCAACGCGGAAATTAAAAGTAACGCTGAAAATAAAACGCCTCGGCATAACCGAGGCGTCGTACTGCATGTCTGCCAAGGCAGAGATTAGCGGCTGGCGAAGTACATGGTGACTTCAAAGCCGATACGCAGGTCGGTGTAAGCAGGTTTGGTCCAAGACATGGGGGCGTTCCTTCAAGTGATGGGACTGGTGGCATCTATACATATAGTCCACCTCCGGCAAGAGGTGTCAGATAGTTAGGCAGCTATGTTACTTAAAATTTCAAAGGAATTGGCTGCAAATGTTCGAGAAAGTTAATTGCAGCCTCGGTAATGATCATTTTGCCACTTGCCAAGGCGAGCCAGGACACGGCCCGCTGGACAGGCAACGCCAACCGCCTTCGGCTTGAATCAGGCGTCGTGTGGCGGCGATGAGCGCAGGCTGATCCAACAGAAGAATCGCTTCGGACAGTTGCACCAAATATTCCGACGAACGGTTGGCCAGCTTGCCTTGCCAGAGCAGTTCAGCGGCTTGGGTGTTGGGTAATGCTTCAGCGCAGAACTGATCGACCAAGGCTTGGCGCAGAGTGACGAAACTGGCGTCGTCTATGCCGTGGATCATTTCTGGCAACTCATTGAGGAACTGTTCGATGTGTTGCAACAGATCCGACGGTGCGACGTTGGGTGATTGCACGCCAAACAGCAGCCCGGTTTGCCCGTGCATCTGGCGCAGTGCGCTGAACACCGCGTAGCCGAGCTGCAACTCCACGCGCAGGCGCTGGTAGAACGGCGTCTGAGTGAGGTGAGCGAGCAAGCGCCACGCTGCGTCGTCGGCGATGTCCGTGGATGCGGTCGGGCAAAACAGCAATACCGCGTGTTCGCTGGAGCCGGTGTCGACCTGGCTCCAGCGGTGTTGCGAGCGAATCGTTGGCGGTGGTGTCAGCTGGTTGTCCGGTGTGCCGGGTATGCGGCTCAGTGACAGGCCCATTGCCGCTTGGGTCTGGGCGCAGAAGCCCATCGCCAGGCCGTCCCAGCGGGCACTCGACCAGAGTTGCTGCAAGTCATCCGATTCCGCGCTGGGCTCAAGGCAGTGAGCGGGCAATGCGTTGAGCAGTTGCCGAATCGGCATCAACGCAACGGTCGTCGGTTCGTCCTGTGGGAAAACGTCATCAGGGTGTGCCAGCGTTTTCAGCAAATGTTCCAGGACAGTGGGCATCGGCTCCTGGAGTCCGACCATCTTCAGCAGCCATTCATTGCCCGATGCGCTGAAGGAAATATCCACACCCGCCTGCCGGGCTTCCTCGCGCAATGGTTGCAGGTTATTTTCCAGGCGGGACTGGAGACTGCTGCAAGGTGCCGCGTCCAGGCGCCAACGCAGATACAGCGCACCTTCAGCACTGTTATCCGGCAACGCCTGGCTGAATTGCATCGGCGAACGCTCGCGGCGGCTGCGCGATCGATCCTGGGCAAACGTGCGCAGGCCACGGTGGGCGCTGGTCTGGCCGCGAATCAACCCGGCGTTGGGCGTTGGCGTTTCGGAGCGCAAAAACGGGTTGGGCGCCGGCAGTTGCCATTGGCCGGTGAAGTTATCCACAGCACCGATTTGTCGGAGGATTTCCTTGAGCGCTGTCACGCCTTTTTCGGATAGCCCGGCTTCACGCTGTTCGCTGTCCAGTCGCACCAGTTGCAAGGCGCCGCTGACTTGCTGCTGGCGCAGGAGCAGAACGGAGTATTCGTTGCGCAACTCACTCCAGTCTTGCCGAGCGAAAAAGCCCAGCCAATCCAATAGCTGTTCGCGGATCGCTGTTGGCTGCGCATTGCTGTTTAGCGTGAGTTCGATGTGCAGCAGGGCTTGCCCGGCGAATTGATACAGCGGAGCTGCTTTCAACTGTTGGGCCAGCCCGCGTAGTTGCAGTTCAGCCAGCGGCCCACCGGGTTTCGCTACGTTCAGCCAATGGCACAGGAACGCCAGGGCTTCAGGGGATGACTCGGGCAGCGCTTCGAACGTGAACAGCAGGTCCAGGCGCCGTTCGTTCATCTGTTGATAACTTCTGTTCGTAGCATTTATCAGCGGTGCAGGTGCTTGTTGCGGGGCTCTTTTGCCTTCGGGAATGGCATCGGCGAACACTTGGGCCAGCGCCTTCAATTCTTCGAGTGGTTGAGGGCCCGCCAGGCTCAAAGTCATCTGCCCGGTCTGATAAAACCGTTGATAGAAATCCTTCAGCGCTTGCTGAAACTCAGGTTGCGCAACCGGCAGGCTGTCGCGATTACCAGCGTGAAAACCCCGCAGAGGATGAATTTCAGAAAGTCCATCGAACAGCGAATACTGCTGTTGAGCCGTCGCATCCTGGGACCAGGCAACAAACTCCGCATGCAGAACTTCCCGTTCCCGCTGCTGATCATCCACATTCATACGCGGATGGGCGAGCATGTCTGACAGACGCTCCAGCCCGCCGCTGAAAGCCTGAGGCGGTAATTCGAAAAAGTAATCGGTAGTGCGCTCGCAGGTGCGTGCATTCACCTGACCGCCATGACCCTGGACATAGGCCATCAGCCCTTGGTCCGCAGGAAAACGTTCGGTCCCCAAAAACAGCAGATGCTCCAGAAAGTGCGCCAGGCCAGGCCACGCCAACGGAACATCATGACTGCCGACGGCGACCCGCAACGCAGCAGCGGCGCGTTTCAGATCGGGCGCATGACGCAGCGTTACCCGCAGACCGTTGGCCAGGGTTTCAGTGTGGGGGCGAGGGAGATTCAGCGCAGGCATGGGCACTTCCAGAACAGTGAAGTGCCAATGCTAGCGGATCAGCGCTTGTTAAGCGCGCCGTAAAGCTCGGGGCGGCGATCGATGAGGTAGCGATTGGCGGCGCGGGAATCGACCATCAATTGACGATCCAGCTCGCCGACAATCAAGGCTTCATCGAGTCCGGCCTGGGCGATGCGACTACCATCCGGCGCGGCGATGCTGCTCTGGCCGCAATAGTGGATATCGCCTTCGTGTCCGCAGTAATTGGCGTAGGCCACGTAGCACTGGTTTTCGAAGGCGCGGGAGCGGACGGTGACGTCAGCGACGAAGTCAAAGGGAATCATGTTCGCCGTCGGTGCCAGAATCAGCTCGGCGCCCTCGAGGGCCAGGCGTCGGGCATTCTCCGGAAACTCCAGGTCGTAGCAGATCAGGAAGCCGAGTTTCCAGCCGTTGAGTTCAACCACGGGGAATTCGTCGGTGCCGGGGCTGAACATCGAACGGTCAAGATCACCGAACAGGTGGGTCTTGCGGTAGTTGCAGACGCGCTCGCCCTGGGCGTCGATCAATTGCACGGCGTTGTAGATCTGGCCGTCCTCGGTGCGTTCGGGATAACCATACAAAATGGCGATCCCGGTGGATCGGGCGATGCGCGCAACCTGCTGTGCCGACTCACCATTGTGCACCTCCGCCAGCACACTGACGGCATCGACGCCGATGTTGTAACCGGTCAGGAACATCTCCGGCAGCACGAGCAAATCGGCGCCTTTGGCTTCCTGCGCCAGCTGCTGCAGACGTTGCAGGTTGCCGGCGACATCCAGAGGCAGCGGTGGACATTGGTAAAGGGCTACACGCATCGGGGATTCCTCTTACTCGGGAAGGGCGATAGGGCCTATGTCTTTGAACACATCACCCGGGCCCGGGTTCTCTTTATGTGTGGCTCCGCCGAAATGTTTCATGATGCCCCACACCGCGTTGAGCGACGTTTGCACCGCGCCTTCGACCCAGGCGGGCGTCCACGAAACGTCGTCGCCGGCAATGAAAATCCCGCGTTGTTCCGCTGGCATCTCGTCCTGCATGAAGTGCGCGTACATGCGCTGGTTGTAGCGATAGTGGCCGGGCAGGGCGCCTTTGAAGGCACCGAGGAAATGCGGGTCGGCTTCCCATGAAACGGTGATCGGATCGCCGATGATCCGCGCGGCGATGTCGACTTTCGGGTAGATCTTCTTCAACGCATCCAGCGCCAGTTTCACGCGTTTTTCCACCGGGTGCGGGAGCATTTTCAGCGCATCGCTCATCCACGAATACGACAGGCAAATCACCCCAGGCTTGTCGTCGCCGTTATCGAACAGGTAAGTGCCACGGGTCAGGCGATCGGTGAGGGTCATGCTCATCAGGTCGCGGCCGGTTTCCGGATCCTTGTCCTTCCAGAACGGGCGGTCGACCATCACGAAGGTTTTCGACGATTGCATGTAGCGGGTGCGGTCCAGGGCCATCCACATCTTTTGCGAGAACAGGGTTTCTTCGCATTCGATCTGGGTGGTCAGCAGCCAGCTCTGGCAAGTGGTCAGCACTGCAGCGTATTCGCGGGTATCGCCGTTGTTGTCGGTGACTGCAAAGCGGCCACCCGGCGCGTGGGCGATTTTTTTCACGCCGGAGCGTGGAGCGCCGCTGTGCAACGACTTGAGGCTGGTGCCTTGTGGCCAATGTACGCAACGTTCCGGTGCATGGCGCCAGATGCCTTGCGGGACTTGTTCCACGCCACCGACCACCAGGTGCTGGTGATCGTCGCAGTTGGTCATCACCACGCGGAAAATTTCCAGCATAGAATTGGGGAAGTCGGAGTCCCAGCCACCGGTGCCGAAACCGACCTGGCCGAAAACTTCGCGGTGATGGAACGACAATTTGGCGAAGGCTTTGGAGGTGGCGACGAAGTCGTAGAAGGTGCGGTCGTCCCACAGTGGCACGAGGGTGTTCCACAGTTCCTTGAGGCGCGGTACGTCGCGGTCGCGGATCGCTTGCTGGATATCTGAGAATTGCGAGCCGGCTTCCAGGGCGTCGGCCCAGGCGTCAGCCACTTCCTGGAACAATGCAGGAAGATCCGCCAGTTTCTGCGCGTAATGGGTTTTACCTTCCAGATCGATGACGGTGCTGCCGGAGGCAGGCGTCAGCGGGTTGGGGAAGGGTTTGGTCTCAAGACCCAGCTTGTCGACATAGTGATAGAACGCGGTGGACGACACCGGAAAACGCATGCCGCCCAACTCGGCGACGATGCCATCGGTGCCGTTGAACGCTTGGGAGCGAAGACGACCGCCCAGCTTCGAAGCTTCATAGACCACCGGCTTGAGGCCGAGCTTCATCAGTTCGTATGCTGCCACCAGCCCAGCGATACCGGCGCCGACAATCGCCACTTCGGCACCGTGATTGTGCTCGGGAATGCTGCCCAGGCCGGCCGGGTGCTCGATCCAGTCGTCGAAGGCGAAAGGAAAGTCCGGACCAAAAATGGTGACTGGTTTTTTACCGTCTGCAGGATGGCGATTGTTCTTGTTCATGGCTGACCTTGCTGGCGACCCGATGGGGAATGCGCGTCTGAGTATAGGAAAAGATGCCAGCCATTCTAGAGAGCGTAGAACACGTTAATAAGACGCAAAGTGTCGTCGTTTTGCTAAATAATCAATCGATATGACGAATGCATTGATCGAATTGACAATGCCGACCCTTGTGGGAGCGAGCCTGCTCGCAGAAGCGTCAGCCCAGACACCACCCATTCAAGACTGAAAGCTCAAACCGGCTGCCCCCGATCAATCTTGCTACTCAAAATGATCGAAGTCGTCGTCTTCTCCACCCCATCCACACTGCCAATCTGATCCAGCAACTGATCCAGTTGCTCCGGCGAGTCCGTGCGCAACCACGCCACATAATCAAATTCGCCACTCACGGCACATAGCTGTTGCACTTGGGCCATGGCACTGAGCCGGCGCAACACTTCCTTCCCGGAGCGCGGCTGCACCGTGATCCCCACGTACGCCTGCAATCCACCATCCACCACTCGCTGGCCAAGACGCACGCCGTAACCGGTGATCACTTTGGCCTTTTCCAGTCGCGCCAGACGTGAAGTCACCGTGGTGCGGGCGATGCCCAGATGCCGGGCGAGCATGGCCACGCTTTCGCGGGCATTGATCTGCAGGGCGGCAATCAACTGGCGGTCGATTTCGTCAAGAACGGGCGGGCGAGTGTCAGGCAATGGAGCATCTCCAGCGGTATGGATCGGTGGATGAGCATGTTACAGGCACATCCTGCACAACGGATGCGTGATCTGGTTTCACGACCGTTCGTGCCATTTTTGCCTGCGACAAATTGCCATAAGTAACTAGGTAGTACATTATTCGCCCCCTTGTCACAAATGGGGAAAATTTCCGAGATGAATACTTCTGGGGCTGCCGCCGGCAGCAAATGGTTGCTGGCGGGGCTGGGTGTCCTGATCGCACTGATCGGGCTCGGCCTGGTCGGTGGCGGTGGTTATCTGATCGTGTTGGGCGGTAGCTGGTATTTCCTGCTGATGGGCCTGGCGATGCTGGTTTCCGGGCTGATGATCGCCCGCCGCAAACCACAGGGCGCCTGGCTGTATGGCCTGGCACTGATTCTGACGGCGATCTGGGCGGTATGGGATGCCGGTTTCGAATACTGGCCGCTGGTTTCGCGTGTGCTGACGTTCGCCGTGATCGGTCTGGTCGTCGCATTGATCTACCCGACACTGGTCCGCGCTTCGGGCGCGACGGCGGGCCGTGGCGCCTACGGTCTTGCAGGCATTCTGGGCGTCGGTGTCGTCGCAACGATGGCCTACATGTTCGTGCCAACCCACGTGGTCAAGGCCACCACAGAGCCCACGGTAACGCCGGTCGCGCCGGGCAACGAGCAGAAAGACTGGGCGCACTGGGGCAACACCACGGCCGGCAATCGCTTTGCCGCGCTGGACCAGATCAACAAGGGCAATATCGACAAACTGCAGGTGGCCTGGACCTTCCGTACCGGCGACATCCCGCAAAGCACCGGCGCCGGTGCCGAAGACCAAAACACCCCGCTGCAAATCGGCGACACGGTCTACACCTGCACCGCCTACGGCAAAGTCTTCGCCCTCGACGCCGACACCGGCGCCCAGCGCTGGAAGTTCGACCCGCAAGGCACCGCGCCTAATTGGCAGCGTTGCCGCGGCCTGGGTTATTCCGAAACCCCGGCTTCTTCGGACAATCAGCCCGCAGCCTGTACGAAACGTCTGTTTCTGCCGACCGGCGATGCGCGCCTGATCGCCATCAATGCCGAAACCGGCAAACCGTGTGAAGAGTTCGGCAACAAAGGCACCGTCGATCTGACCACCGACATGGGCGAAGTGAAGCCCGGTTACTACCAGCAAACCTCGACTCCACTGGTCGCAGGGGATGTGGTGGTCGTCGGTGGCCGCGTGGCCGATAACTACTCCACCGGCGAACCGCCAGGTGTGGTGCGTGCCTACGACGTGCACAGCGGCGAGCTGGTGTGGGCGTGGGATCCGGGCAACCCGGACACCACCAAACGCCCTCCGGCGGGCGAGACGTATACCCGTGGTACGCCGAACGTATGGTCGGCCATGTCCTACGACGCCAAACTCGGTCTGGTCTACTTGCCGACCGGCAACGCCACACCGGATTTCTTCGGCGGTCAGCGCACCGAGTTCGATGACAAATGGAGTTCGTCCATCGTCGCCCTCGATGTGAAGACCGGTCAGGTGCGCTGGCACTTCCAGACCACTCACCACGACCTGTGGGACTTCGACCTGCCAGCCCAACCGCTGCTGTACGACGTGCCGGACGACAAGGGCGGCATGCAGCCGGCCCTGGCGCAAGTCACCAAGCAAGGCGAGATTTTCCTGCTCAACCGCGAAACCGGCGTGCCCATCGCCCGTGTCGAAGAGCGTCCGGTGCCGCAAGGCCATGTGCCCGGCGAACGCTACGCGCCAACCCAGCCGTTCTCGGTGGACATGCCGTCAATCGGCAATAAAACCCTGACCGAAGCCGACATGTGGGGCGCCACGCCATTCGACCAGTTAATGTGCCGCATCCAGTTCAAGGGCATGCGTCACGAAGGCGTCTACACCCCACCGGGCATGGATCGCGCCCTGCAATTCCCGGGCTCCCTGGGGGGCATGAACTGGGGCAGCGTCTCGGTTGATCCGAACACGAATTACATGTTCGTCAACGACATGCGCCTGGGCCTGGCCAACTACATGATCCCGCGCGACAAGATCGGTGCCGGTGCCAGCGGTATCGAAATGGGCGTGGTGCCGCAGGAAGGCACGCCGTTCGGCGCCATGCGCGAGCGCTTTCTCTCGGCGGTCGGCATTCCGTGCCAGAAACCACCGTTCGGCACCATGTCCGCCATCGACCTCAAGACCCACAAACTGATGTGGCAAGTCCCGGTCGGTACGGTACAGGACACCGGCCCGCTGGGCATCCGCATGCACCTGCCGATCCCGATCGGCATGCCGACCCTCGGCGCCTCCCTGGCCACCCAGTCCGGCCTGCTGTTCTTCGCCGGCACCCAGGACTTCTATCTGCGCGCCTTCGATACCGGCAACGGCAACGAAATCTGGAAGTCGCGCTTGCCGGTGGGCAGCCAGTCCGGGCCGATGACCTACGTATCGCCGAAAACCGGCAAGCAGTACATCCTGCTGACAGTGGGCGGTGCGCGTCAGTCGACGGATCGCGGGGACTATGTGATTGCCTACGCTTTGCCCAATTAAGGGCTGAGATGCAGGTATGAAAAAGCCGCGCGATTGCGCGGCTTTTTTCTGTGTGAAACTTCAGCGAAGCTACAGTCACGCGTAGTCGAACGGGAGAGCCGACGCGATGGCAATGAAAAAGATGCCTGCAGCAGTGCGCGAACATGCCTTGCAGATCGCCCATCACGAAATGGGCCATTACATTGTGGCGCGAGCCTTGGGATTTGAAACGGGCGGCGTGACCCTGAGCGTGACCATGGACCTGAGGCATAAAGGCGGCGCTTCCATCAGCCTGGTGCGTCCAATTTCGTCGATGGAAGCCATGAAGGAGTACCTGGAAGCCCGGATGATGATCCTCTTCGCGGGCGCCATGGCGCAGACGTTACCTTCCGCGCGTGCACGCGAGAAACGTGTCGATAAAACAAAAGCGATCACCATCCTCAATGGTGCATTTGGGGCGGAGCGGGATGACGCAAAGATCAGGGAGTTGCGACAACTGCTGCGCAACATCACCTATCCCTATACCGATCCGGCAGCGTGCGACAGCATCACGGCCGAGCTGAAGGCGATCAACGATCATCTGTGGTTGCGCACTCAAGAGATCGTCGAAGCGTTGGCAGGCACCATTACCGAACTCGGAGAGGCATTGGTAGAACGCATGGCCCTGGTCGAACAGTGGGGCAGGCCGGCAGACACCTATGAGGTCGTGTTTACGCGGGAAAAGCTTGAGCGGTTGGCCCCTCTGTAGGAGCGAGCTCGCTCGCGAAGGTCGTGAACGAAAACGCGTAAACCAGATTCTAGCGGTGCCCTTGGTTTTTTTTCGCGAGCAAGCTCGCTCCTACAAGTTCTTCACCTGATTGGCCGACGCGTCAGCACCTTCACCACATCATCAACCACCGCTTTGCTCATCGTCGTCAGATAGTGTGCTGCCCACGCGTGCCGGTCGGAGTCTTGGGCGTAGGCGGCATCCACGGTCAGGGATTTGGCGAGGAACAGCAGGTCAGAGGCTTGGGCCAGGGCATCGGCGATGGGGACGTCGCGGCAGACGTGGAACAAAGGTTGGTCAGAGAGATACAGGAAGGGTGTGAAACCGACGGTTTTTAACTCTGACGGTTCGGACGTATTTGCTTTAGTCATGGTGTAGCTCCTTAACTTGAGGAGCTGCCACGTTCGTTTCCAAGCGAATGGGTGGCAGCTGTGCGCAGGTTGGAAAACCGGAAGTCAAGGAAACCGGCACGTCCGAAGACGTCCCACGCACAGCTGCCATAACACAGGGCTGCAAAAAAATGTACGCAGTTGTGATGGGGCTGTTGCGTTTGACTTGACGGGTTTCCAAGCCCGTTCGCTGAATGGTCAGCGACGTCCGGAGACTATCCCGTCGAAGAAAAGCGCAACAAGGCGGCAAAGTGCCCAAAAGCAAGATTCGGAGTTTGCCTACAAGACCCTACGGCGTCATCCGATATTGCGACACCTGAAGTAAACAATGTTTAAGCGGAAAACACGCAAAAAGCTTGTGATTGACGCTTCCTGACAACATTTCAAACGCCTCAATGATCTCCCATGAACCATCAATCAAGTGGGGGCCAAGGCTCAACGATCAGGTGCTGGAAACGGTCATTAACAATTTTGGGAAGTACCAAGCGTGGTCGGGTAGCCGCTCAAGCTCATAAAGTTATTCCCTTGAGATCATATTCCTTGGGTGGCATATTGTATGGGCTGGGATATTGAGTACACCGACCAGTTTGGAGTCTGGTGGGAGGGGCTGGATGCGCAAGAACAGGCCTCGGTTTCGGCCAGCGTCAATTTGCTGGAGTTCTTCGGGCCAGGGCTACGTTTTCCCCACAGCAGTGACATCAAAGGCTCTCGATTTGGCAATCTCCGAGAGCTGAGGGTCCAGCATGCGGGGCGACCTTATCGTGTGCTGTATGCATTTGATCCACGTTGATGCGCTCTACTTTTGATCGGAGGGAACAAAACCGGTCAGGGCCGTTGGTATGACGAGCATGTCCCGCTGGCGGACAAGTTGTATGGCGAACATTTGGAAACACTGCGTAAAGAGGGCCACAACGATGGCTAAGAAATTTTCTGAACTTCAAGCTCGCATGACGCCGGAATCTCGAGCTAACGCAGAGCGGCTATTCCAACAGCACCTGAAAGAAATGCCCTTGCATGAGTTGCGTAAGGCGCAGGAACTGAGTCAGGCCACGCTGGCCAAGACACTGCATGTCAACCAGGCGGCAATCTCCAAGATGGAGCGGCGTACCGACATGTACATCAGCACGTTGCGCAATTACATCCGTGCCATGGGCGGTGAACTGGAAATCATCGCGACCTTTCCCGAGGGGCAGGTAAGGATCGAGAACTTTGCCAACTGAGCAGTCAGACACGAGAAAGCCGCGCATTGCGCGGCTTTCTTGTTTGGTGGGCCCACACGGACTTGAACCGTGGACCAAAGGATTATGAGTCCTCTGCTCTAACCAACTGAGCTATAGGCCCCAGTAGGTCGCGGATTATAGCGACGGTTTCGCGGCTGTGCTATCCGAAAAATCCAATACGGCTGTACGAAGAAACGTCGCGGCGAATTCGTCTGAGGGCAGGGGCAGGCTGACGATGTAGCCCTGGATCTGCTCGCAACCTTCAAAGGCCAGAAATTGCTGCTGGGCCTGGGTTTCGACGCCTTCGGCAATCACGGTGAATTGCATGCTGCGGCCGAGTGCGATGATGGCGCGCACGATGGCGGCGTCGTGGGGATCATCCGGCAATCCGCGAACGAACGACTGGTCGATCTTGAGAATATCCAGTGGCAGGCGTTTGAGGTAGCTCAAAGACGAATAGCCCGTGCCGAAGTCGTCGATCGCCAGCTGCACGCCCAGTTGCTTGAGTTGATGCAGAACCGCCAGCGCTTCTTCCGCCTGGCTCATGATGAAGTTTTCAGTAATTTCCAGTTGCAGGAGCCCGGGTTTGAGGCGGTAGTCCTTGAGCAATTGTTCGATGCGCCCGAGCAGGTTCGGTTGACGCAGCTGAGCGCCCGCGAGGTTGACTGACAGCGGGCCGAGGCCCGCGTAGGTTTTGTTCCACTCGTGCAATTGCCGGCAGGCGGTCTCCAGTACCCAGTCGCCGATCTGCAGGATCATGCCGTTTTCTTCGGCCAGGGAAATGAAGTGCTCCGGCGGTACGTCGCCAAAGGTCGGGTGGCGCCAGCGAATCAGTGCCTCGGCACCGACCAGGCGATAGTCGTCGAGGCTGATCTTCGGTTGGTAGCACAGGTACAGCTCATTGCGTTCGATGGCGCGCCGCAGTTCATGCTCCAGCGCTATGCGTTCACTGGCTTGCGCGGTGAGGTCGCAGGTATAGCTTTCGACCCGGTTACGGCCTTTGGCTTTGGAGCGATACATCGCCGCATCGGCGTTCTTGATCAGCGTGGCCACATCGCAACCATCCTGCGGATAAAGGCTGGTGCCGATGCTGGAACTGATAAAGAACTCATGCTCTCCAGCCTGGAACGGTGCGGTGAAGCAATTGAGCAGCTTGGTGGCGATGTTGTCGGCATCGCTGGGTTGCTGCAGGCCGGGCAGCAGGATGATGAACTCATCGCCGCCCAGGCGTGCCACGGTGTCGATGTCGCGCAACTGTTCCTTGAGGCGCACGGCAATGCCCTTGAGCAACAGGTCGCCGACCGGGTGGCCGAGGCTGTCGTTGATGTGTTTGAACCGATCCAGATCGAGGAACAGTACCGCGCCCTGGCCACCGACTTCTCTCTGGGTATTGAGTGCGGTCTGCAAGCGACTTTCGAACAACGTGCGGTTGGGCAGGCCGGTCAGTGGGTCGTGGTGAGCCTGGTAGTCGAGTTTGGCCTGGGCGTGTTTGAGGCTGGAAATGTCGGCGAACACCGCCACGAAGTGGGTGATGAACTTGTCCCGGTTGCGCACCGCGCTGATGGTTAGCCAGCTCGGGTAGAGTTCGCCATTTTTGCGCCGGTTGGAGATCTCTCCTTGCCAGTGCCCTTCGGCGGTCAATTGATGCCACATGGCGGCGTAGAACGCACTGTCATGCAGGCCCGAGGCAAGCAGGCGCGGGGTGTGGCCCAGCGCTTCGCTTTCGCTGTACCCGGTGATCTCGGTAAATGCGCGATTGACGGCGCTGATGTGCTGCTGGGTGTCGGTGATCAATACGCCTTCGGCGGTGCTTTCGAACACGGTGGCAGCCTGTTGCAGTTTTTCCTGCATCAGGTGCCGCTCAGTGATGTCCCTGGCGATGGTCAGCATGCAATCCTCGTCGCCGATCGGCAGTGGGCGACTGGATACCTCACAGAGGCGGATCTGCCCGTCGCTGCGGCGGATATGGCAACTGAAGTCGCGAACGAAGCCATCGCGGTGCAACAGGTCGAGCATCTGCTTGCGTTCGTTGAGGTTGACCCAGATCCCGAGATCCAGAGCCGAGCGATCCACCGACATCGCACTATTGAAACCAGTGATGCGGCTGAAGCCTTCGTTGACTTCCAGCAGCAAGCCATCACTCTGCCGTGACAGCAGCAAGCCGTCCGGGGAGGCGTGGAAGGCCTTGGCGAATTTCTCTTCGGAGGTTTGCAGTTGCTGCTGGGTTTCCTTGAGCTGGGTGATGTCGCGTACGACCACCACCAGCGCCGGCGTTGTATCGAGGTCAAAGGGTTCGGCCGAGATCAGGCCGGTAAACACTTGGCCATTGCTGCGGCGAAAGGGCATCTCGAGGTTGCGGATGCTTCCGGCCTGCAAGCGCTGCAACAAGCCGGGCCCCACGCCGGGAATGCCCCAGATATTGAGGTCGGTGGCGGTCTGGCCGATGACGTCCTCGGCCCTGAGGCCGATCTGCTCTTCGAATGCTTCGTTGACCTCCAGCAGGCAACCGTCGGAGAGACGCGCAATGACCAGAATGTCCGGGCATTGCTGGAACACCGAAGCAAATTTTTGTTCCGACAGACGAAGAGCTTCTTCGGTGCGCTTGGTTTCGCTGATGTCGATCATCAGCCCGCGCATCACCGGTTCGTGGCCGTGTTCGATCAGGCTGACGATATCGCGGACCCACAAACAGCGCCCATCAGCGGTGATGACCCGATAATCCAGGCTGTGATCACGCCCTGCCAACACTTCATGATCGCAAAAACTCTGCGCGCGGGTAAGGTCGGCGGGGTGAATGATGTTGCGCCAGAAGCCCGGAATCAGCCAGTGGGACAGGGGATATCCGAGTAGATCCTCGGCGTGGGGTGACACGTAGCTGTAAGTGAAGTCGCTTATCCGCGCTTCCCAGGCGATGGCCGAGAGACTTTCTACCAGCCCGCGGTAGTGATATTCGCTACTGCGCAGCTCCTGCTCCAGATCAACCCGGCGGGCAATTTCCGAACTCAGCCGGCGGTTGATGCGGATCACTGCTGCCAGCACGGTGATCAGCAGCAGCAATCCTGGAAGGCCATAGACCAGCAGATCGGACCAAAAAGTCCGGTGATCGAGGACGTTGCCGACCCATTGTTCCTGGATTGTGCTGATTTCGGCCGGGGTCATGTCCGCCAGGACTTTGTCCAGGATGCCGACCAGCATCTTATTGTCTCGCGGTACGCCCATGGCCAGTTGATAGCGATATGGCGTTTCGCCGCTGACATACAACCCATCCAGCTTGAGCTGGCGCAAACTCCAGACGCTGGAGGCGAGATCACCCACCACGGCATCCACTTCATCTGTTGCTAGCGCCTGCAAGGCCGAACTGACGTTGGGCATCGCCACCAGATTCAGGTCGGGATGGTGGGTGCGAAGCAGTTCGTGGGGCGCATAATTTTCCACAACCGCGATTTTCAGTCCGTAAAGGTCCTGTAGCTTGCGCGGTTGAGGGCCGCCGACATGGGCCAGGATGACAATCGGGAAGTCCAGATAGGGGCGGGTAAACGACAGATAAGCCTGTCGTTCAGGAGTCGACATGATGCCAGGCAGCAGGTCCAGCTTGCCTTGCTTGGCCTGCTTCAGCACAACCGACCAACTGACGGGTTCGATGGGCGTGAGTTTGACCGCCAATCGCTGGCGAATCAGGTCGATATAGTCTGCTGCAAGTCCCTGGTAACGGCCCTGATCGTCACGAAACTCAAAGGGTGGCCAGGACGCATCGACACCCAGACGCAAGTCCGGGTGAGCCGCAAGCCAGCTACGTTCTTCGTCGGTCAGAGTCAGCGCGCCAGCCGTTGCGGTCCAGGTCATCAGCGACAGCAAAAAAAGCACGGTCGGCAGTCTGGGCATAACGGTCTCGTTATGGCTCGGGGAATGATTCGAGTGTAGACGGGCAAATCGACGGGAGGGGTATGGCGGGGGATTTAATCTGCATAAAGCAAAACCCCCGGCCTGGGCCGGGGGTTTTGTGATCACTCGTCGAGGAAAGAGCGCAAATGCTCGCTTCTCGTCGGGTGGCGCAGCTTGCGCAGCGCCTTGGCTTCGATCTGACGAATCCGCTCACGGGTCACGTCGAACTGCTTACCAACTTCCTCAAGGGTGTGGTCGGTATTCATGTCGATACCGAAGCGCATGCGCAGTACCTTGGCTTCACGGGCAGTGAGGCCGGACAGCACTTCGCGAGTCGCTTCTTTAAGGCTCTCAACGGTAGCAACATCGATTGGCGACTGCATGGTCGAGTCTTCGATGAAATCACCCAGATGGGAATCTTCGTCATCACCGATCGGGGTTTCCATGGAAATCGGCTCTTTAGCGATCTTCAATACCTTGCGGATCTTGTCCTCAGGCATTTCCATGCGTTCGCCCAGTTCTTCCGGCGTCGGTTCGCGACCCATTTCTTGCAACATCTGACGGGAAATACGGTTGAGCTTGTTGATCGTCTCGATCATGTGCACCGGAATACGGATGGTGCGGGCCTGGTCGGCGATCGAGCGAGTGATCGCCTGACGGATCCACCAGGTGGCATAAGTCGAGAATTTGTAGCCGCGGCGGTATTCGAACTTGTCTACTGCCTTCATCAAGCCAATGTTGCCTTCCTGGATCAGATCGAGGAACTGCAGGCCACGGTTGGTGTACTTCTTGGCGATGGAGATCACCAGACGCAAGTTCGCTTCAACCATCTCTTTCTTCGCGCGGCGGGCCTTGGCCTCACCGATCGACATGCGACGGTTGATGTCCTTGATCTCGGCGATGGTCAAACCGGTTTCGGTTTCCAGCGCGGTCAGCTTTTGCTGGCATCGAATGATGTCCGGTTGCAGGCGACCAATGGCTTCAGCGTATTTGGTCTTTCCCTTGGCCAGTGCGTCGGTCCAGCTTTCGTCGATTTCATTGCCCGGGAACTGGCGCAGGAAGTCGGCACGCGGCATGCGCGCATCACGAACGCAGAGCTGCATGATTGCACGCTCTTGTTGACGCAGACGGTCCAAAGCACTGCGAACACGCTCGACCAGGCCTTCGAATTGCTTCGGCACCAGTTTGATCGGCATGAACAGCTCGGCCAGTGCCAACAACTCAGCAATCGCTGCCTTGTTGTGGCGACCGTGCTTTTTCAGGGCCTTGCGGGTGATTTCCATCTGATCGGCCACAGCGCCAAAACGCTGTGCGGCGATGATCGGATCCGGACCGCTTTCGGCTTCTTCTTCGTCATCCGAGGCTTCGGCGTCTTCGTCGTCGGAGTCGTCATCCGCTTTCGCGGCCTTCGCATCGATCGGCGGTGGCACTTCTGCCGCAGGCGGTGCAATGCCGTCGTCCGGGTCGATATAACCGCTCAGGACGTCGGACAGGCGACCACCTTCGGTGGTGACGCGAGTGTACTCGGAGAGAATATGGTCAACCGTGCCAGGGAAGTGCGCAATGGCGCTCATCACTTCACGGATGCCCTCTTCGATACGCTTGGCGATTTCGATTTCGCCTTCACGAGTCAGAAGCTCGACCGTCCCCATTTCGCGCATATACATGCGCACCGGGTCAGTGGTGCGACCGATATCGGTCTCCACCGCTGCCAACGCAGCGGCTGCTTCTTCCGCAGCGGCCTCGTCGGTATCGGCGTCGGCCAGCATAAGGGCGTCCGCATCCGGAGCACTCTCGTGTACGGGGATCCCCATGTCGTTAATCATGCGGATGATGTCTTCCACCTGCTCGGGATCTGAAATATCCTCGGGCAGGTGGTCGTTGACCTCGGCGTAAGTCAGATACTTCTGCTCACGGCCCAGTTTGATCAACTCAATAATACGAGACTGCTGTTGCGCTTTTCCGGACATAACACCCTATCCACTGAAGGTCTTGGCGGGCAAAAAACAAGCCGAGGATTATACCTGAGCTATGACCTCACGCGCCAGTTGAGGTCGGGTTTGATGCGGAAACATTCTGTTTTAAGAGGTCGCGCATCTGTTTTGCTATCTGAATTTGCTCTTCAGCCGACAATCCCGGCTGCCTTGCTTTCTTGATGAGTTCGTCGAGGGTCTGCGTGTGCTGACCCGCGGATAATCTAGTAATGGTGTCTAAAAACTGTTGTTCAAGGTTATCGCCGTCAATTAACCACTCCTTTTCTGCGAGTGCTCTCAATAGGCGACCTTGCTCTGTGCCGTGCCAACGGGCCATCAACTGAATAGAGTTTAGCTTAGGATTTTTCTGCACGGCCTCGATCAAGGCGATTAGTACCTGAGCGTACGTGTTGCTCTCGTTGGCAAAGTGATCGGCGCTCTCGACCTTGCCGGCCAGTTGTGGGTGGTGGATAAGCGTTCGCAACGCGATAAGCGTCGGGGCTTCTACCGCCACTGGCGTGCGTGGAGCATAGGATTCATCGCGATCACCGCGCTTGCCGTTTTTGCTCCACGGTTTCTTGTCCCATTTCTTGCCGCCAGCACCGGGCTTCTTCGGCGTCCATTCCTGCTGGGGCGCGTAGGCCTCCTGGGGTTGATGGAAGTCTGAATAGTCCGGCATGGCGTCGTAATCCATGCCCGGGTCATAGGCTGGCGGCGCGTCTTGAGGCGCGCTGTGAACCAATTGGCTGACCGCCTCGCCGCTCAAGCCGGTGATTTCCAGCAAGCGTTGGCGCATCAGGGTGCGCAGATTGGCGCCTGGGACCTTGTCGATCAGCGGTGCCGCAAGGGTGGCCATATGGGCCTTGCCTTCGAGGGAGCGCGGATCGGCTTCTTCGGTCAGTTGCTGGAAGAAGTAGTCCGCCAATGGCTGAGCGTGCTGGTTGATGCGTGCGCGGAAGGCATCGGTACCTTCGGAGCGGACCAGGGTGTCCGGGTCTTCGCCTTCGGGCAGGAACAGAAAGCGTGCCCGGCGGCCATCCTGCAGGCTCGACAGCGTTGCTTCCAAGGCTCTCCAGGCGGCATTGCGGCCAGCCTGGTCGCCATCGAAACAGAACAAGACGCTAGGCACCACGCGGAACAGGCGCTTCAAGTGTTCTTCACTGGTGGCGGTGCCGAGGGTGGCCACGGCGTTACGCAGGCCTTGTTGAGCAAGGGCGATCACGTCCATATAGCCTTCAACCACGATGATTTCATCGAGGTTGCGGTTGTTCTTGCGGGCTTCGAACAGGCCATAGAGTTCCTGGCCCTTATGGAATACCGGAGTTTCCGGAGAGTTCAGGTACTTGGGTTTGTCATCACCCAGTACCCGGCCCCCGAAGGCGATGATCCGGCCGCGGCTGTCGCGGATCGGGAACATCACGCGGTCACGGAAACGGTCATAGCGCTTGCCGGTCTCGGCATTTTCCACCAATAGGCCGGCGTCGATCATGGCTTTCTGTTGAAGGGTGTCGCTGCTCAGGTGCTTGTACAGGTTGTCCCAGCCTGGCGGTGCAAAGCCGAGGCCGAAATCACGGGCGATTTCGCCGGTGAGGCCGCGACCCTTGAGGTAATCGACGGCAGCCTTGCGCTGGGGATGGCTCTTGAGCGCCTGGCGGTAGAAATCGGCGGCGGCCGTGAGCAGCGGGTACAGCGGTGAGTCAGTCGGCTGTCGGGGTTTGTGCGATCGGCCGCTTTCTTCCCGGGGAATTTCCATGCCGGCGGCTTTGGCCAGTTCTTCAACAGCCTGGGGGAAGTCCAGATTGTCGTGGTCCATGATGAAGCCGAGAGCATTGCCGCCAGCGCCGCAGCCGAAGCAGTAGTAGAACTGTTTGTCGGGGCTGACGCTGAAGGACGGGGTTTTCTCTTTGTGAAACGGGCAGCAGGCGGTGTGGTTCTTGCCGGCTTTTTTCAGTTGCAGGCGAGAGCTGACCACATCGACGATGTCGGTGCGGTTCAGAAGGTCGTCAATGAAGCTCTGGGGAATTAGCCCGGCCATGGCGTTCTCGTCATCTGCGCTGAAAGGGACCCGAAACGAGGTGCTGCCGAACGCGGGTCGTTGTGTGAGGCGCGCAAGGTGTGCGGCTCGACCGGTGTCGTCTGCGTAATCGCTGTCGGGAAGTGTATCTGCCGAAAATCCACTGACGTTAATAACATTCAGTATTCGACTATTTGAAAGTGTTGCGCTGAGTCCGTCTGCGACCAGTCATTGGTCTCGGATAGCTCATAGTTTGGCACGCAAACGGTGCCTCGGGCTGATCGTCGTGAGAGGAATCAGTGGGTGTGCTCGTCAGTAGCCTTGAAAGGCTCGTCAGAAAAGACGTGCACCGCTGGCAGAAAAGCCAGGTCTGACGCGGTGAAGCAGATTCGTCTCGGTCGCGTCTGCGGCTTCGACGGTGAAGCATCAAGCGTTTTACGCAAATGCCATAAGCCCGGCTGAGGGCCGGGCTTGGCAGAAGCTTGCTACGATCGTCTGTGTATTAGTACAGACGAACGGCGCGGCGCTGTTCGCGCTGAACTTTCTTGGCGTGACGCTTAACAGCGGCTGCTGCTTTGCGCTTACGCTCAGAAGTTGGCTTCTCGTAAAATTCGCGGCTACGAACTTCAGCCAGTACACCGGCTTTTTCGCAGGAGCGCTTGAAACGACGCAGAGCTACGTCGAAGGGTTCGTTCTCTTTTACTTTGACGGCTGGCATCCAGAGCTACCTTCATTCATTACCGGGGTCAACATCCTCGCGGCAAAAGAGCACTTGAAGACGTCGGTTTTTAAGGGTTGCGGATGTTAACCCCTCAACGCTCGGAATGCAAAGCCTCTGATCGAAAACCGCTGGTCGGGGCATCACGCGGCGACTATTATGCGCGCCTTCGAATTCAGCCTAAACAAGGCGCAAACCCATGCTAGTACTGGGATTAGAAACCTCCTGCGACGAAACCGGTGTCGCACTATACGACAGTGAACGTGGCCTGCTGGCCGACGCGCTGTTCAGTCAGATCGACTTGCACCGCGCCTATGGCGGAGTGGTGCCGGAGCTGGCCTCGCGCGACCACGTCAAGCGCATGCTGCCCTTGATTCGTCAGGTGTTGGCCGAAGCCGACTGCGTGCCAACCGAGATCGACGCCATCGCTTACACCGCCGGTCCCGGTCTGGTAGGGGCATTGCTGGTGGGTGCTTCCTGCGCGCAGGCGCTGGCCTTTGCCTGGGGCATTCCGGCGCTGGGTGTGCATCATATGGAAGGTCACTTGCTGGCACCCATGCTGGAGTCGCAACCACCGGAATTTCCGTTCGTCGCTTTGTTGGTGTCCGGTGGCCATACGCAGTTGGTGCAGGTCGACGGAATCGGTCAATACACGCTTCTGGGCGAGACCCTGGACGACGCCGCGGGCGAGGCCTTCGACAAGACCGCGAAGATGATGGGGCTCAATTATCCGGGGGGGCCGGAAATCGCTCGTCTGGCGGAGCAAGGGGTTGCAGGACGTTTCGTCTTCCCGCGTCCGATGTGTGACCGTCCTGGCCTGGATTTCAGCTTCAGCGGCTTGAAAACCTTCGCCTTGAATACCTGGCAGCAGTGCGTGAGCGCCGGGGACGACAGCGAACAAGCCCGTTGCGACATCTCGCTGGCGTTCCAGCAGGCCGTGGTGGAGACTTTGACCATCAAGTGCAAGCGTGCCCTTAAGGCGGCAGGTATGAAGCGTCTGGTGATCGCGGGCGGCGTGAGCGCCAACAAGGCCTTGCGCGCTTCTTTGGAAAAAATGCTCGGCGACATGAAAGGCGATGTTTTTTATGCCCGTCCGCAATTCTGTACTGATAACGGTGCAATGATTGCCTTTGCCGGTTGCCAGCGCTTGAGGGCCGGTCAGCAGGAAAGCCTGGCGATCAGTGTGCAGGCACGCTGGCCAATGGAGCAGCTGTCGGCGTTGTGATGAGTGGCGCTCATGTCCGGCATCTAAAAATGCCGTTCGCGCCCGGCAAACAGGTCGCGTAGATTGCCGCGATGGCGCCAGACGATCAATGCCGTGAGCGTACTCATGGGTAGCAGCGCCGCCGGTTCTTGCCAAGCCAGCAGCGGCAGGGTCAATGGCGTGGCGATGAGCGCGGCCAGCGAGCTGGTTCGGGTCAGGTAGAACGTCAGCAACCAGGCGCAGACCGCCAGCAGCGCTGCAGGCGGATACAGGCCCAGTAACATTCCGGCAGCGGTGGCGACACCCTTGCCCCCGCGAAAGCGGAAGTACAGCGGGAACAGGTGGCCGATGACGGCGCAGACGCCGATCCAGGCCTGATCTTGTAGCGAAAGGCCCGCAACGCCGGCGATCAGCACAGGTAACAGGCCTTTGCAGAAATCGCCGAGCAAGGTCAGGATGGCAAGCTTCTTGCCCGCCAGACGCAACATGTTGGTGGCACCGGCATTGCCCGAGCCACTCATTCGCGGATCGGGGTTACCGGTCAGGCGGCTGAGCAAAATGGCAAAGGACAGAGAGCCGAGCAGGTAGGCGAGGATCGCCAATAACCAAAACATGCTAACTATTCCGGGGCGAGGACGCCCTGATTCTAACGGCGCAATGCGCCCTTGTCGTGTAGCGGAGAAAAGTGCTTGGACAGAGTGTTTATCGAGGGCCTGGAAGTCGACACCGTGATCGGTGCCTACGACTGGGAGCGAGGCATCCGACAATGCTTGCGTCTTGATCTGAGTTTCGCTTGGGATAATCGTCCGGCGGCAGCCGGCGACGACCTGACCCTGGCACTCGATTACGCGAGCGTTTCGTCGCGCATCCAGGCCTTTGCCGAACAGGCACAGTTCCAGCTGGTCGAGACCTTCGCCGAGCGTCTGGTTGAAGTGCTGATGAGTGAATTCAAGATCACCTGGATGCGCCTCAAGCTGACCAAGCCAGGTGCTGTTCCTGCCGCTACCGGCGGCGTGGGCGTGGAGATCGAGCGCGGATGTCGCTGACTCAGGTGTACCTCGGACTCGGTAGCAATATCGAGCGCGAATCCCATTTGCGGGCCGGTCTGGACGCCTTGGCGGGTTTTCTCGTGGATATCCATTGTTCGCCGGTCTTCGAAAGCCAGGCGGTAGGGATCAAGAGCGGACCGTTTTTCAATTTCGTGGTGTCGGCCTTTACCGATTTGCCATTGATGGAGCTTGATCGCCGGCTGAAATTCATCGAAGCCGACAATGGCCGCTATGCGCCAGACCGCAAGGGTTTGCCGCTGGACATCGATGTGTTGTTGTTCGGTGATCTGGTGGGCAGCTTTGATGGCTTGATTCTGCCGCGAGCCGAAATTCTGAAAAATGCCTTCGTGTTGTGGCCGCTGTCGCTGATCGCGCCGGATCGGGTGCATCCAGGTGTGGGCAAAAGCTTTGCGACACTGTGGGGTGAAGCGCAGATTGATCAGGTGTTGGCGCCGGTGGCGTTTGAGTGGCATGGGGAGCAGCTGACGCCTTCGAATTTGTTGTGAGCGGACTGACGTCTTCGCGAGCAGGCTCGCACCCACAGATTTACACTAACCCTGTGTGGGAGCCTGCTCGCGAAGTCTTTCAAATCGACGCGGCTTGCTTGTAAGCCTTCAACGCCCTGAGTCTTTCACGCTTGATCGCCTCGCCCAGCTCCGGACCTTTGAATCCCTTCTCCAGCAACGGCTGAACCGCAACGCTACGAGCCGCCGTCGCCGCTCCGCGCAAGTAGTCCGCCTGTGGGTAACTTCTCTGTTCCAGGCCTTTGCGTCCACGGGCGTCCATCTCGCACGCCGCAATGAACTCCTCGAACCGTTGGGGGCGACGGTAAACGTCGAAGCTTTGCAGCAATTCCAGCAGAGTCGATGGTTTCAGTTCCAGGGCGCGGTGGCCGTGGGTGTGATATTCGCCCACCAGCAGCGCCAGCTCCTGGCAATCCCTGGGTGCCTTGAAGCGCTCATTGACCGCTTTGATCAGCTTGAGACCCTTGAACTCGTGGGCAATGTGCCGTGGCCACTCTTCCTGCGGCGTCAGTCCTTTGCCCAGGTCATGCAGCAGGCAAGCCCAGCGCACGGTCAGTGGCTGATTGTGCTTTGCAGCCTGCTCCAGGACGCTGAGAGTGTGTGCGCCGGTGTCGATTTCCGGATGGTGAGTCTCGGGTTGCGGAACCCCAAACAGCGCGTCGATTTCCGGCATCAACACCTTGAGTGCCCCGCACGCGCGCAACACTTCGATGAATACCTGTGGCTGGCTTTCCATCAGTGCGCGGGAAATTTCTTTCCAGCTGCGTTCCGCCGTCAGGGCTTCAAGCTCGCCTGATTCGCTGAGTTGGCGCATCAGGTCCAGTGTTTCCGGGGCGACGGTGAAACCCAGTTCGGCATAACGCGCCGAAAAGCGGGCAACGCGCAGAACCCTGAGCGGATCTTCAGCGAATGCAGGGGAAACGTGACGAAGTATGCGCGCTTCAAGGTCGCGCTGGCCGTGATAAGGGTCCGTCAGGTTCTGATGATCGTCCTCGGCCATGGCGTTGATCGTCAGGTCGCGGCGGATCAGGTCTTCTTCAAGCGTCACTTCGGGGCTGGCGTGAAAAGTGAAGCCGCCATACCCGCGTCCGCTTTTGCGTTCGGTCCTGGCAAGGGCGTATTCCTCGCCGGTCTTTGGGTGAAGAAACACCGGGAAATCCGCGCCAACCGGGCGAAAGCCCCGGGCGAGCATTTCTTCGGTGGTGGCGCCAACCACGACCCGGTCAATGTCAGTGACAGGTATGCCCAGCAGGCGATCCCGTACTGCACCGCCAACTTTATAGATCCGCATAAAAAACCTCCGTTAGCTCGACAGGATAACCGTTGCGTCGGGCTTTCGGAGGCACAAACAGGCTCAAAGATGGATGACGGCCAAGTCCAGCCGCCCGTAATCCCCCTCGCTGTGTTCGCTTCTTGGGGGAACATGGTGGGTTTTCATCACCTGATCCCCTTGCAGGGTCTCCAGATGAATGTCGAAGCCCCACAGGCGGTGCAGGTGCTTGAGTACTTCCTCGGTGGAATCCCCCAATGGTTTGCGGTCGTGTTGCTGATGGCGCAGTGTCAGTGAGCGGTCGCCGCGGCGGTCAATGCTGTAGATCTGTATGTTGGGCTCGCGATTGCCCAGGTTGTACTGGGCTGCCAGGGTTTCACGAATGATCCGGTAGCCGCCCTCGTCATGAATCGCCGGGACCAGCAGATCGTCCTTCTGGTCGTCGTCGAGAATGCTGAACAACTTCAGGTCGCGGATCACTTTGGGTGACAGGTACTGCAGGATGAAGCTCTCATCCTTGAAGCTACTCATGGCGAACTTGATGGTCGATAACCAGTCGGTACCGGCAATTTCCGGGAACCAGCGGCGATCTTCTTCCGTAGGCTCTTCGCACATGCGACGGATGTCGCGGTACATGGCGAACCCCAAAGTGTAAGGGTTGATTCCACTGTAATAGGGGCTGTCGAACCCAGGCTGAAAGACAACGCTGGTATGGGAGGTCAGAAACTCCATCATGAAGCCATCGGTGACGAGACCTTCGTCATACAGGTCGTTCATCAGCGTGTAATGCCAGAACGTTGCCCAGCCTTCGTTCATGACCTGGGTCTGGCGCTGTGGATAAAAATACTGGGCGATCTTGCGCACGATCCGCACGATTTCCCTCTGCCACGGCTCCAGTAACGGCGCGTGTTTTTCGATGAAATAGAGGATGTTTTCCTGCGGTTCGGCGGGGAAGCGCGCATTGTCCTTGTCGCTGTACTTGTCCGCGCCTTTTGGAATGGTCCGCCACAAATCATTGATCTGTTTCTGCAGATGTTCTTCCCGGTCCTTCTGCCGGCGACGTTCCTCTTCGGCGGAAATCGGATAAGGCCGTTTGTAACGGTCGACCCCGTAGTTCATCAGGGCGTGGCAGGAATCGAGAAGATCCTCGACCGCGTCGATGCCATGGCGCTCTTCACATTGCATGATGTACTGCTTGGCGAACACCAGGTAATCGATGATCGAGCTGGCATCGGTCCAGGTTCGAAACAGGTAATTGCCCTTGAAAAAGCTGTTGTGCCCATAGCAGGCATGCGCCACGACCAGCGCCTGCATGCAGATGGTGTTTTCTTCCATCAGATAGGCGATGCACGGGTCTGAGTTGATGACGATCTCGTAGGCCAGCCCCATCTGGCCGCGGGTGTAGGACTTCTCTGTGCTGAGGAAGTGTTTGCCATAGGACCAATGGTGATAACCCAGCGGCATGCCGACGGAGGCGTAAGCGTCCATCATCTGTTCAGCTGTGATCACTTCAATCTGGTTGGGGTAAGTGTCGAGCGCATAGCGGGCCGCGAGACGACTGATTTCGCGGTCGTAGGCCTGGATCAGCTCGAAAGTCCATTCGGAGCCGGTGGAAATGGGTTGGCGCTTCTGCTCTTTGGCGGTCATGTCACTAACCTGCGCTGGAAGAGTTCACGGAAGACCGGGTAGATATCTCCGGCCGAGACAAGTTGTTGCTGGGCAAAAGTGTCAGAAAAGGCTTCGGCGATGCGCTCGTATTCGAACCACAGGGCCTGATGTTCGCGTGGGGTTATCTCAACGTAAGTGTAGTACTGCACAAACGGCATGATCTGGTTGATCAGAATGTCGCGGCAAATCGGCGAGTCATCGTTCCAGTTATCGCCGTCGGAGGCCTGAGCGGCGTAGATGTTCCACTCGTTGGCTGGATAGCGCTCGGCCATGATCTCCTGCATCAGTTTCAAGGCGCTGGATACGATGGTCCCGCCGGTTTCGCGTGAATAGAAGAATTCTTCCTCGTCTACTTCGCGGGCGCTGGTGTGGTGGCGGATGAACACGACGTCAATTTTGTCGTAGTTACGCTTGAGAAATAGATACAACAGGATGAAAAAGCGCTTGGCGATATCCTTGGTTGCCTGGGTCATGGAGCCGGATACGTCCATCAGGCAGAACATCACCGCCTTCGAACTGGGGTTGGGTTGTTTGATGAGCAGGTTGTATTTGAGATCGAAGGTGTCAAGAAACGGTATACGATGGATTCGCGCGCTGAGTTTTTCGATTTCCGCTTCGAGTTCTTGAATATCGCCGAAATTGTCTGGTTCTTCCTGCTTCAATCGCAGAAGTTCTTCCTTGGCGTCCCGCAGTTTCGCCCGGCTGCTGCCTGACAGGGCGATCCGCCGTGCATGGGCTGAACGCAGGGTGCGGATGATATTGATCCGCGATGGGTTGCCCTCATTGCTGATCCCCGCGCGTACAGTCTTGAAGGTATCGGTGCCGGTCAGGTTGCGCTTGACCAGATTTGGCAGCTCAAGATCTTCGAACATGAATTCGAGGAATTCTTCCTGGGTGATCTGGAAGACAAACTCGTCCATCCCTTCGCCCGAATTACCGGCCTTGCCAGGCCCTCTGCCGCCGCCACCTCCCGGTGGGCGGGCAATGTGTTCGCCGCTGGTGAATTCTTTGTTGCCAGGGTGCACCACGGTTTGCTTGCCTCCGCGGCCGTGGTGAAGCACCGGCTCGTCGATGTCGCGGCCGGGAATGCTGATTTGCTCGCCGTGCTCCATATCGGTTATGGAGCGCCGGCTGACCGCCTCTTCGACAGCCTTTTTGATGTGATCACGGTAACGCCGCAGAAACCGCTGACGGTTTACCGTGCTCTTGTTCTTGCCATTGAGACGTCGGTCGATCACATAGCTCATGACTGCTCCTTAGAAGCTGTCCTGAAAGGGGCAAGCCATCAAGCAGCACGCCGAGTGCCAAGGGATGTACACGCTCCCCCAAGCGCCGTGGTTACTGCCTGAACCTCGCTACCGACTTTCGAACACCTTCCTGAGGCCTGTGTAGCAGAAAAAGTGCAAACAGGCCTCGGGCTGACGACAACCGGTCTTGCCGGTGGCGGGTTACTGCGATTTTCTGACCCGCAGATACCACTCGGACAGCAGTCGTACCTGTTTGTCGGTATAGCCCCGCTCGACCATCCGTGTGACGAAGTCGTTGTGTTTCTGCTGGTCTTCTTTGCTGGCCTTGGCATTGAAGCTGATGACCGGCAGCAGGTCCTCGGTGTTGGAGAACATTTTCTTCTCGATGACCACCCGCAGTTTTTCGTAGCTGAGCCAGGTCGGGTTCTTGCCGTTGTTGTTGGCGCGGGCGCGCAATACGAAGTTGACGATTTCGTTGCGGAAGTCCTTCGGATTGCTGATGCCGGCCGGTTTTTCGATTTTTTCCAGTTCCTCGTTCAATGCCACGCGATTGAGGATTTCGCCGGTTTCCGGGTCGCGATATTCCTGGTCCTGGATCCAGAAGTCCGCATACAGCACATAACGGTCGAAGATGTTCTGGCCATACTCGCTGTAAGACTCCAGGTAGGCGGTCTGGATTTCCTTGCCGATGAATTCGATATAACGCGGCGCCAGGTACTCCTTGAGGAAGCGCAAGTAGCGTTCGCGGGTTTCAGCCTGGAATTGTTCCTGTTCGATCTGCTGTTCCAGCACGTAGAGCAAGTGCACCGGGTTGGCGGCGATTTCGTGCGGATCGAAGTTGAAGACCTTCGACAGGATCTTGAACGCGAAGCGGGTCGACAGGCCGTTCATGCCCTCGTCGACACCGGCATTGTCGCGGTATTCCTGGATCGACTTGGCCTTCGGATCGGTGTCCTTGAGATTTTCGCCGTCGTACACGCGCATCTTGGAGTAGATGTTGGAGTTTTCCGGTTCCTTCAGGCGAGAAAGCACGGTGAACTGAGCGAGCATTTTCAAGGTATCGGGCGCGCAATGGGCTTTTGCCAGCGAACTGTTGAACAGCAGTTTGTCGTAGATCTTCACTTCGTCGCTGACCCGCAGGCAGTACGGCACCTTGACGATATAGATCCGGTCGATGAACGCTTCGTTGTTCTTGTTGTTACGGAAGGTATGCCATTCCGATTCGTTGGAGTGGGCCAGCAGGATCCCGGTAAACGGGATTGCCCCCAGACCTTCGGTACTGTTGTAGTTGCCTTCCTGGGTGGCGGTCAGCAATGGGTGCAGCACCTTGATGGGCGCCTTGAACATTTCGACGAATTCCATCAGGCCCTGGTTGGCCCGGCACAGTGCGCCCGAGTAGCTGTAGGCGTCGGCGTCGTTCTGCGGGAATTCTTCCAGTTTGCGGATATCGACCTTGCCCACCAGTGCCGAGATGTCCTGGTTGTTTTCATCTCCCGGCTCGGTTTTGGCCACGGCGATCTGGTTGAGGATCGACGGATACAGTTTGACCACGCGGAACTGGCTGATGTCGCCACCGAATTCAGCCAGACGCTTGGTTGCCCAGGGCGACATGATGGTGTTGAGGTAACGCCGTGGAATGCCGAAGTCTTCCTCGAGGATTGCGCCATCTTCAGTGGCGTTGAACAGTCCCAGAGGCGATTCGAAAACCGGCGAGCCCTTGATCGCATAGAAGGGCACTTTTTCCATCAGTTGCTTGAGCTTTTCGGCCAGGGACGATTTACCACCACCGACGGGGCCAAGCAGATAGAGGATCTGTTTCTTCTCTTCCAGACCCTGGGCGGCATGGCGGAAATACGACACGATCTGGTCGATGCATTCTTCCATCCCGTGGAAGTCTTCAAAGGCCGGATAACGGCGGATCACCTTGTTGGAAAAGATTCGCGACAGCCTCGAGTTGGTCGAGGTGTCGAGTAGCTCCGGTTCACCGATGGCCAGGAGCAGACGCTCTGCGGCGGAAACGTAGGCGCTACGGTCCTGTTTGCACAGTTCCAGATACTCTTGCAGCGTGAGTTCTTCCTGGCGTGTGGACTCGAAACGTTGTTGGAAGTGGCTAAAGATACTCATGACGTCACCTCGCTCGATACGTGGAGCCGACGCCGGATCACTCAGTCGATGCTGGCAGCAACCGAACAGGCAGTTGCTGTTTACCCCCCAGAACTCTCTCGGAGCTGACGACTCCGAAAGCTACTCCCGATGATCCGCGCGCCGGTGTACCGGCTCTCCCCTGTTTTGGATGGCCTGCGCTTAAGGATAGTTGGGAATTTGGCAGGTAAAGGCGAGATACGTAATTAGTTGTGGCAGACCGTTCGTCTGCCACCGCGCTAGCCCGCGCATGCCGGGGGCTTGCGCGTTACAAAAAAATTATTCGGAAGAGCCTTGCGCCGTTTCCGAAGGAAAAGTCGTACGCCACAGCTCAAAACCGCCATCCATGCTGTAGACGTCGGAGAAGCCCTGGCTGATCAGGTAAGCGGCAGCGCTCTGGCTGGAGTTGCCGTGGTAGCAGACCACAACGGTCGGTGCCTCCAGGTCGGCAGCGTGGATGAAATCCGAGATCGAATGATTGTCCAGATGCTTCGACCCGCTGATGTGCAGGGCGGCATAGGTGGCAGGATCACGGATATCGACCACTACCGCGCCTTGTTCGCGCAGGGCATGGGCCTGTTCCGGGGGGATGCGTTTGAATTCGCTCATGGCGGGCTCCTGTGGCTCGGATGAAAGCGCAGTCTAGCGCGGGGCGCTGACTGACGATGGTTCGGAATTGAGTGGAGGGGCTGGAGGTTTGGTGGCATGGCCATGCTCATCGCATTTGCAGGACAGGCGTTCGCCGTTGTCGACATTCATCAGGGTCAAGGCACCACCCCAGACGCAGCCGGTATCGAGGGCCGAAATACCTGGCTCGAGGACTTTGCCTTCCAGTGCGGCCCAGTGGCCAAAGATGATTTTCAGGTCCTTGGTCTTGCGCTCCTTATGCAGGAACCAGGGCTTGTATCCCGGTGGCGCGCTGTCGAGACCTTCCTTGCTCTTGAGGTCCAGCTTGCCTTCGGCCGTACAGAAACGCATCCGGGTGAAATAGTTGGTGATCACCCGCAGTCGCGTCACGCCTTTGAGGTCATTGTCCCATTTTGCCGGATCGTTGCCGTACATGCCGTCAAGGTAGGGCGGAAACAGGTTGTCGTCGCGCAGGGCGGTCTCAACCTCGGCGGCGTACTTCAGGGCTTTTCGCAGTGACCACTGCGGCGGGATCCCGGCATGCACCAGCGCGACATTGCGCTGCTCGTCGTAATGCATGAGCTTTTGCTGGCGCAGCCATTCCAATAACTCGGCGCGATCCGGTGCTTCGATGATTTCGCGCAGGGTGTCGGCTTTCTTCAGGCGTTCGATATTTTGCCCGGCGGCCAGTAGGTGCAAGTCGTGGTTGCCGAGTACGCAAACCAGCGATTCGCGGATGCTATAGAGGAAGCGCAGGGTGTCGAGCGATTGCGGACCACGGTTGACCAGGTCGCCGACTAGCCACAAGCGATCTTTTGCGGGATCGAACGCCACTCGTTTGAGCAGGCATTGCAGAGCCTCCAGGCAGCCCTGCAGATCGCCAACGGCATACGTCGCCATCAGTGCAAGGCTCCAGGCACCGCGAGACGGAATGGCGCAATGATGGCGTCGAATTCCTTGCCGTCGTCGGCAATCATCTGATAGCTGCCTTGCATGGTGCCCACCTTGGTGGTCATGACCGTGCCGCTGCTGTAGGTGTGACTCTTGCCAGCCTCGATCAGCGGTTGATGGCCAACCACGCCCGCACCGCGAACCTCTTCGACATGTCCGTCGCCATCGGTGATTACCCAGTGCCGTGACAACAGTTTGGCCGGTATCAGTCCATTGTTTTGCACGGTGATGGTGTAGGCGAAGGCAAAGCGGTCGTGTTCGGGTTGCGATTGTTCTGCCAGATAGCGGGTGACGACGCTGACGTCGACCTGATAACGAGGATCGGACATGCAAGAGGCCTTAAAAACGAAGCGGGACGCGGGGCGTAGCTGATGGAGTTCAGTCTAGGCCAAGTATCGGGTAGTAAACCAGACATGGGCGCTGGTGTCCTACCCGATAACGCTTCGACCCTCTCAGGCGTCCGCAGGCTTGTGCAGGGGTTGTTCGCTGAGTTTGTCTGCCAGGCGCACGAAGGCGGCCAGATCGAGTTGTTCGGGGCGCAAACTGCCGTCGACGCCGGCGGCTTCGATTTCGGCGTTGCTCAGCAGCAACTTGAGGGTATTGCGCAGGGTCTTGCGACGCTGGTTGAAGGCTTCGCGTACGACGCGCTCCAGCAACCGGTGGTCCTTGGCCGGGTGCGGCAACACGGCGTGAGGCACCAGGCGCACGATGGCCGAATCGACTTTCGGCGGCGGGTTGAACGCGCCCGGGCCGACGTTGAACAGATGCTCCACCCGGCAATGGTACTGGACCATTATCGACAAACGGCCCCAGTCACCGCCGCCAGGCCCTGCCGCCAGACGCTCGACCACTTCCTTTTGCAGCATGAAGTGCATGTCGCGAATCAGGTGGGCGTTGTGCAGCAGGTGAAAAATCAGCGGTGTAGAGATGTTGTACGGCAGGTTGCCGACCACGCGCAGGCTGTTCGGCGCGGCGTTCAGGCTATTGAAGTCAAACTTCAGCGCATCACCCTGATGCAGGTTGAAGTTGTCCCTGCCGGCGAATTGCTGATTGAGGATCGGGACCAGGTCTTTGTCCAGCTCCACTACGTCGAGTTGGGCGCCGCTATTGAGCAGGCCTTGAGTCAACGCACCCTGGCCCGGGCCGATCTCCAGCATCCGGTCGTCGGGTTTGGCGTGGATGGAGCGCAGGATGCGGTCGATAACGCCGGCATCGTGCAGAAAGTTCTGGCCGAAGCGCTTGCGCGCACGGTGTTGGTATTGCTCAGTCATAAACGGGTCTCGGCCATCTGGTAGGCAGTTTCCAGGGCGACTTGCAGGCTGCCGGTGTCGATTTTGCCGCTGCCGGCCAGATCGAGAGCGGTGCCGTGGTCGACCGAAGTGCGGATGATCGGCAAGCCAAGGGTCACGTTGACTGCTGCGCCGAAGCCTTTGTACTTCAGCACGGGCAGGCCCTGGTCGTGGTACATCGCCAGCACTGCATCGCAGTGCTCCAGATATTTGGGGGTAAACAGAGTGTCGGCGGGCAGAGGGCCACGCAGGTCCATGCCTTCGCCGCGCAGGCGCTCTAATGTGGGTTCGATGATATCGATTTCTTCATGGCCCAGGTGTCCACCTTCACCGGCATGGGGGTTGAGCCCGCACACCAGGATACGTGGCTGGGCGATGCCGAATTTTTCCTGCAGGTCGGTGTGCAGGATTCGCGTGACCCGCTCCAGGCGCTCTGGCGTGATCGCATCGGCAATTTCGCGCAGGGGCAGGTGGGTGGTCACCAATGCTACGCGCAATCCGCGAGTGGCGAGCATCATCACTACTTGCGCGGTATGGGTCAGGTCGGCGAGAAATTCCGTGTGCCCGGAGAAGGCGATTCCGGATTCATTGATCACACCCTTATGCACCGGGGCAGTGATCATCCCGGCAAAATCTCCGTCCAGGCAGCCTTGGCCGGCGCGAGTCAGGGTTTCCAGAACAAAAGCAGCATTGGCTTTGTCCAGTTGCCCGGCGACGACGCCGGCGTTCAGCGGTGTGTCCCAGACATACAGGCTGTTGGCGGGTGCGGGTACGTCCGGCCAGTTGTCCGGTGTGACCGGCAGCAAGTCGACCGCCACACCCAGCTGCGCGGCCCGCTCAAGGAGCAGGTCGCAGCTGGTAATGGCAATCAGGGGATGTGGCTGGGCTTGCGAGGCGAGCAGCAGGCACAGGTCGGGACCTATGCCGGCCGGTTCGCCGGGTGTCAGCGCAAAACGTTGGGGTTTCACTGCGCTGCCTGGTCGGCGCCAGGGAGTTTGATTTCTACGTA
The DNA here is from genome assembly GCF_005502415.1 of Pseudomonas sp. G(2018). Classification (NCBI taxonomy): domain Bacteria; kingdom Pseudomonadati; phylum Pseudomonadota; class Gammaproteobacteria; order Pseudomonadales; family Pseudomonadaceae; genus Pseudomonas; species Pseudomonas sp. G(2018). The sequence goes on from NZ_SCOO01000006.1 coordinate 232,437, forward strand.
CGCTTCGTCACGGATCTGACGCAGCCAGGTTTGCAGCTCTTCGTCGTATTTGCGGTTGCGCAGTACGGTCATCGCTTGTTGCTCGCGAGCCTGGTTGGTGCTGTCGGTGGCACGACGGCCAAGGACTTCCAGAACGTGCCAGCCATATTGCGTCTGGAACGGCTTGGACAGCTGACCTTGCGGGGTGTTGGCCATGACTTCGCGGAACTCGGGGACCAGTGCGTTCGGGTCGATCCAGTTCAGGTCGCCGCCGTTGAGGGCAGAACCCGGATCTTCCGAGAAGCTTTTCGCCAGCTCACCAAAGTCTTCGCCCGCTTCGATGCGGGTGTAGAGCGACTCAGCCAGAGCCTTGGTTTTCGCTTCGTCGCGGATCGGGCTCGGCTTGACCAGGATGTGCCGCACATGCACTTCGTCACGTACCTGGGCTTCACCGCCACGCTTGTCGGTGATCTTCAGGATGATGAAACCACCTGGCGTACGCATCGGCTGGGTGATATCACCGACGGCCATGGTACTCAACAGGCGATCGAACGGTGGTGGCAATTGAGCAGCTTTACGCCAGCCCATGTCACCACCTTCCAGTGCCGTTTCGCTGGCGGACCTGGCGATGGCCAACTGACCGAAGTCGGCGCCTTGCTTGAGCTGCTGGTAAACCGCGTCAGCCTGCTTGGCGGCATTCTGAATTGCGTCGGAGTTGGCGCTTTCCGGCGTAGGAATCAGGATGTTGGCCAGGCGGAACTCTTCGGACAATTGCATCTTGCCAAGGTCGGAAGCCAGGAAGTTTTTCACTTCCTGCTCGGACACCTGGATGCGCTCGGCCACTCGGCGCTGGCGCACACGGCTGATAACCATCTCGCGACGGATCTGGTCACGTGCGTCGTCATAAGACAGGCCGTCACGAGTCAGGGCCTGGCGGAACTGATCGACCGTCATGTTATTGCGCTGGGCGATGGTGCCGACAGCCTGGTTCAGTTCTTCATCGGTAATGCGGATGCCGGAGCGTTCGCCGATCTGCAGTTGCAGGTTCTCGACGATCAGGCGCTCAAGCACCTGTTGCTCCAGTACGCTGGCCGGCGGCACGGCAGTACCGCGCTTGGCGATGGTTTGCTGAACTTCATGAACGCGCTGGTCCAATTGGCTCTGCATGACCACGTCGTTGTCGACGATGGCCACCACTTTATCGATGGACTGTACCGCGGCGTTGGCCGCGGTACCCAGGAACAGCGCGCCCAGCAACAGCGGGCGCAGACAATCAGAAAGCTTGGTCTTCACGTTCACGATAACCTTGGATGCCTTTGTCGAGGAAGCTCTCTACCTTGGCGCCGGTGAGGCCGCCGAGTCCCTTCAGAACAATTTGGAGGAAGACGCCATGGTCGCCTTTTTCGTTTTGCGGTGCTTCCTGACTGAATTCGTCATAGGAAACCCAGTAACGGTTGATCAGGCGCAGTTTCCAGCAGCAGCTGTCGTACTCGAAGCCACCGAAGGCTTCCAGTGTACGGTTGCGGTTGTAGTCGTACTGCCAACGGCTGATGGCGTTCCATTGCGGCACGATCGGCCAGATCACCGAGAAGTCGTGCTGTTGGATCTTGTAGTAATCCTTCACGTAGCCAGGCTGGCCCGGGGTGCCGTAGTCACCGCCGCCCACTTGCCATTGACCGGTGTTCTGGTCGTAGCGGATCTGGTCATTACGATAGCGATAGCCGGCGTTGATGACCTTGTTCGGATTGTCTTCAGGCTGGTAGTGGAACATCGCGCTGCCCGAGCGAGGGCTGCGGCTGTCCGGGTCCCAGTTGTAATCGGCGGTCGCGCGCCAATCGCGGTTCCAGCGGTATTCGTATTCCAGCGCATAAGGGGACACGTCGGAGTGCGCGTCTTCGCGGGTCTTCGCATCGATGCCCGGCAGCTGAACTTCGCGATCCTTGAAGTACAAAGCCTGGCCGACGCTGATGCGTTGACGTTCGAAACCGTTGTCTTCGATCCAGCGGCTGGTCACGCCCAGCGACAGTTTGTTCTCGTCGCCGACACGGTCGGAGCCGGAGAAGCGGTTATCGCGGAACAGCGACGCATAGTTGAAGGTGTATTCGCCGGTATCGAACACTGGAATGTCTTCCTGGTCCTTTTCCGGTACATAGAGATAGAACAGGCGGGGCTCAAGGGTCTGGCGATAGTTCTTGCCGAACCATTGGGTGTTGCGGTCGAAATACAGGCCACTGTCGATGCTGGCAATAGGTACGCCGCGATTCTGGTTCCGGCTATAGGTACCATTCAGGCGGTCACCCTCAGCGCCCTGAATAGCGATGTCGGCTTTGCCTTGGCTATCCAGGTCCAGATCGTATTGAGTGTATTGATACTTGAGCGATGGTTTCAGGAAACCGTACGTCCAGTCCAATGGCAAGCTCACTGCTGGTGCGACATTCAAGCGGTTACCGTTGGCACGCGCCAGACCAAAAATGTTGTTATCGAGGCGTGGCTCAACAGTGCCATCCTCGTTAACGTAATCTCCATCCCTCAGATCTCGCTCGAACCGGACGATTTCAGTCTGGTAGTCGAAATCAAGCCCGCCAGGGTGGTAAGGCAGTTGACCATTGAAGGTGATCTGCGGCAAGCGGTCATACGGCGTGATGTTCGACACGGTCGCCAGTTGATAAGCCTGTGCGTTGATACGCGCGGTGTAGCTGTCGCCGCGATAGCTGACAGAACCTTGCTGGTTCACGTAGTCGGAGCTTGTCACACCGATCTGATCGGTCTGCAAATCCTGGAAGTAGTAAGGATCGCTGATCTTGGTGTAGTCGACTTGCGTGAAGACGCGCGAATCGAGGCCGCCCTTGTGTTGCCAGTTGTACATGTAGCGCGTTTTGTCGTAGTCGCTCTGCAGCTCACGCTCGTTGTCTTCGTCGTTGAGGTACGCCGCGCCGAACTGACCTTCGGTGGACTTGGTCAGGTAGCGGAATTCGCCTTCCATCAACAGGCCGTGCTTGCTCATGTAGCGCGGATACAACGTGGCATCGTAGTTCGGTGCCAGGTTGAAGTAGTACGGCGTGACGAGCAGGAAGCCAGTATCGCTGCCGGTGCCGATGGTCGGCGGCAGGAAACCGGACTGACGGCGGTCGTCGATCGGGAAGTAGATGTACGGCGTATACAGGACCGGGAAGTCCTTGACCCGCAGGGTCACGTTGGTCGCGGTACCGAAGCCGGTGGCCGGGTTCAGGGTGATGTTGTTGCCCTTGAGCTGCCAGGCGTTGCTGTTCGGTTCGCACGTGGTGTACGTACCATCCTTGAGGCGGATGATCGCGTTTTCGGCACGTTTGGCGTATAGCGCGTTACCGCGGATACGGGATTTGTGCATCACGTATTCAGCGTTGTCGACCTTGGCTTCACCGGTATCGAGCTGCACGTCGGCATGGTCGCCGACGATCAGCGCACCGTTGTCGCGAATGCGCACGTTGCCGGCCAGTTCGCCACGGCTCTCTGCCTGGTAAAGGTTGGCTTCGTCGGCTTCGACCTGCATGCTGCCCTGGCGCATGACCACGTCACCGGCCAGGGTGGCGACTTGCTCATCCTGCTTATAGCGAGAAGCTTTTGCGCCGATAAAGGTTGGCGCGTCACTTTTGCTCGTCTTGTCATTCATGCCAGGACGAATCGGTTCGATATAGGAACCGGAGCAGTAAGGGCCGGTTTCGGCCAGCTGTGCTGCAGTGAGTTGTTCGCGGGGAACCCAATCGAGGTGGCTGTAGTCTTCGCTACGCGACTTCAGACCGCGGCCCTTGGACTCGGTAACCAGCACGGGCTTGGCGCCAGTGTCTTCACTGGAACCGCTTTCGGCCGGGGTTTCGCCGGTTGCGGAGACTGCGCTACCGTCATGGACGGGACGCGGAGGCAAGGCTGCGGCCGGTTTTTTAGGTGCACAGTCCCAGGCACCCGAAGCAGAGACTGAGCAGTCATACTGTTCCGCGGCGACCACGAAGGAAGTGGCTAGTGGTTGCAAGGCCAGCAGACTGCCGGTTACCAACAACGGAAATTTTTTACGAAACGCGGGGGATTTCAATGCCATCTTATTAGTCCGGGCTTCCTGCGTGCCATCTGCCCGCGGTGTGGGCCGCACGCCTCTCGATGGTCTGAAAAAGATGCTGGATAATAAAGCATGACCCGCTTGACGGCTAGCGCCGTCGGAGACCCTTGCAATGCCTGACCAAGATGTACGTTTGCAACACCTGAAAGTTTGGCTCGATGAACAATTGGCGATCCTTTTTGCAGAACAGGGTTGGGGTGCCATGCCCCCGGCCACATTGACCGCAGCCAGTAGCGACGCGAGTTTTCGGCGTTATTTTCGGTGGGAGGGCGCGGATAAAAGTTTCATCATTATGGACGCGCCGCCACCCCAGGAAAACTGTAAACCCTTCGTGGATATCGCTTTTTTGCTGGCGAAATCCGGAATAAATGTGCCGAAAATTTATGCCGAAGATCTCGAGCGCGGTTTTCTTTTGCTTAATGACCTGGGCAACAAGACGTATCTGGACGTGATCGACAGCGAAAACGCCGAAGATTTATTCAACGATGCCCTGCAAGCGCTATTGGCTTTTCAGCAGTTGCCGATGGTGGCACCGCTGCCGAGCTATGACGTGGCACTGCTGCGCCGGGAACTGGAACTGTTCCCCGAGTGGTATGTGAAGCGTGAGCTGGGCATCGAGTTCGATGCGGCGCAGCAAGTACTCTGGCAACAGGTCAGCGATCTGCTGATCGACAGTGCCCTGGCCCAACCGAAGGTCCTGGTGCACCGCGACTACATGCCGCGCAACCTGATGCTCAGCCAGCCGAATCCCGGTGTGCTGGATTTCCAGGATGCGGTGTATGGCCCGGTGACTTACGACGTAACCTGCCTGTTCAAGGATGCATTCCTCAGCTGGCCCGAAGAACGCGTACGCGGCTGGCTGGAAAGTTATTGGCAGCAGGCCGCGGCGCTGGATATTCCGGTGCAGCCGGATTTCGAAGACTTCCTGCGCGCCAGTGACCTGATGGGCGTGCAGCGTCACCTGAAAGTAATCGGCATTTTCGCCCGCATCTGCCATCGCGATGGCAAGCCGCGTTACCTGAGCGATGTGCCACGCTTCTTTGATTATATAGAAGCCGTGATAGCACGCCGTCCTGAACTGGCGGAACTGGATGTGTTGCTGGCCAGTCTGCGGGCCGGGGTGAAGGCATGAAGGCGATGATTCTGGCGGCGGGTAAAGGCGAGCGCATGCGCCCGCTGACCCTGACCACGCCAAAACCGCTGGTACGTGCAGGCGGGGTTCCACTGATCGAATACCACCTGCGCGCGCTGGCCGATGCCGGGTTTACCGAGATCGTGATCAACCATGCCTGGCTCGGTCAGCAGATCGAGGACTATCTGGGTGATGGTTCGCGCTATGGCGTGAGCATCCGGTATTCGCCGGAAGGGGAACCGTTGGAAACCGGCGGCGGAATTTTCCGTGCGTTGCCGTTGTTGGGCGATGAGGCTTTTGTCGTGGTCAATGGCGACATCTGGACCGATTACGATTTCAGTGTGCTGCATCAGCCGATCGTCGGCCTTGCTCATCTGGTGCTGGCCAACAACCCGGCCCATCACCCGACCGGGGATTTCCAGTTGATCGACGGCCTGGTCTCTGACGGTGTGCCCGGCGCCGCGAACCTGACGTATAGCGGCATCGCCGTGCTGCATCCGCAGTTGTTCGAAGGGTGCTCTGCCGGGGCTTTCAAGCTGGCACCGTTGCTGCGTACTGCAATGGCGAACGGACAGGTGTCCGGTGAGCGCCTGAACGGGCAGTGGGTCGATGTCGGCACTCACGAGCGTCTGGCTGAAGCGCAAGCCCTGATCGAAGTGAGTCGCTGACATGTTGTGGCCAGGGACTCTGATCGGAGCCGGAGCGGGCTTTGCCATTGCCAGCATTCCGGGGGCCATGCTCGGTGCCTTGTTGGGGCAGGCGCTGGATCGACGCCTGCATTTGCAAAGCTGGGCGCATCTGCGTGAAAAACTCGGTGGTCGCCCTGTACTGCGCAACGATGAATTGCTGTTCGTCTTGCTGGGGCGTTTGGCCAAGTGCGACGGGCGAGTGGTTGATGGTCATATCCAGCAGGCACGTCAGGAAATGCGCGCGTTGGAGATGAACGAGCCGGCTCAGCGTCGGGCGATTGCCGCGTTCAATCGCGGCAAGTCGGGCAACGACCGGTTACGCGGCTACTTGCGTCGCCTGAGTGCCCAGCCCCATGCGGCCGAAGGGGTTTTGCGTGCCTGTTGGCGGATGGTTTGGGCCGATGGCCGGGCAGGCACCAGCGAGCGCGAACTGATCGCTCAGTGGGGCAAATGGCTGGGCTGGACGCCGCATCAGGTACAGGCATTGGCGACGGACTATGAGCCGCATAAGCGTCCACAGGTCAGCAATGCCGTGACTTATCAGGACGCATTGCGCCTCTTGGGTGTGTCCGCAACCAGTGAGCCGTCGCAGATCAAGCGCGCCTATCGGCGTCTGCTCAGCCGTCATCATCCGGACAAGATTGCCGGCAGCGGGGCGACGGCGTCCCAGGTGCGGGAGGCAACCGAGAAGACCCGGGAATTGCATAGTGCCTATACGTTGATTCGTCAGCGGCGGGATTTTCGTTAGCGGGGTAGATTTGTGTCGTTCGTGATGCCGCTTTCGCGAGCAGGCTCGTTCCCACATTTGATCTCCAGTGTCACAAGATCGAATGTGGGAGCGAGCCTGCTCGCGAATGGGGCGGACCCGGTCTATCAATCCGCCACACCCTGCGGATTCAGCCAACCCCGCACCCGGCGAACCAGTTGCTCCTGCTGTGCCTTGTTATCACCCGGCAACGCCTTGAGCGATACCTGGCTGAATGCCGAGGTTTTCAAGCGTTTGCTCGCTTGCAACCGGGCCAGCGCGGCGTTGCGATCCAGCGGTTTGTCCATATAGAAAATGTCTGCGGTTGGCAGTTTCAGGTTCGGCGCGAGTTCGTCCAGTTCCGGTTTTGCCTGAATGGGTGTTTGCGCGGCGACCATGAGGAACCGCTCGACTTGCGACGGTTGCTTTTCGCTCAGGTAGCGCGCGGCCCAATATGCGCCGGTGCCATGCCCCAGTACGACGATGCTGCGAGCGCTTTGCTGTTCGGCGAACGCGATGGCTGCGTCGATACGGGCAAAGATCCGCTCAGCGTCGGCCTTCGACTGTTCTTCGCTGGTTTCGGCGACAGGCTTGTCGACTACGTCTGCTTCACCGCCGGCGGCCTGTTCGATGGGGGCGGCGGTGGTTGAGTCCTTGCTGCCGACGTCCGGCGTTTTGGGCGCAGGCGGCACTTCGACAACGCGTGGTGCAATGGCATCGCTTTGCAAGTCCGGCAAGGTGATACTCAGGCTGCTCCATTCGGCGTTCGGCAAATTGCGCCGCAACGGACCGATTGCTTGCGGCCAGTCAGCGGTTTCGCCAGCGCCCGGGATGATAATGACCGCGCCTTTGGGCTCGGCGGTGTTGGCCGGCTTCCACAAGGCCAGGAAGTTGTCGCTGCCCGCCTGCAGTTGTTGCTGTTGCTGGGCCGGGATTTTTCGCTCAAGTGCTGCTGCTTCTTCCTGACTACGTTCAGGCAGCGGCTGACGTTCCACCGGTTTTTCTTCGGCGGCCTTTTCTGTGGCTTCAGCCGGGGCGGAAGGTGCCAAGTCGGCAGCCTCAACGGAAAAAGCCCATGGCAGAATCAGCGACAGGCACAATGCTGGCAGTGCCAGGCGGTAGACAGGGGGCATCGGATATTCCAGGCCAGAAGTTATTCCGGCAGCCTAATGGGTTGGTCAGTATTTGTCAGTGTGTGAGAGTTCGATGATGCGTTTTCGCTGCCTGTGGGTTATCGGCTGTTTGTGGTTTCCCTTGATGGGCTGGGCGGCGGCCGCGCCCCCGGCGCATGTTGCCGTCTTGTCGCCCAAACAACAGCAGTGGCTGGCGCAGCAGAGCGAGCTACGAGTGGGGCTGGTATTGCAAGCGCCCTACGCGCAATACGATCGCCGTTTGCAGCGTTTGTCAGGGGTCAACGTCGAGCTGATGAAATGGCTGGCCAGGGCGCTTAAGGTCGAGCTGAGCTGGCGCAACTTTCCCGACGTTGAACAATTGGAAGCTGCGGCGCGCGCGGGTGAAATCGACATCGCGCCCGGGCTGACCCAGACCCCCGGCGGATTACGTCTGTGGCAGTTCTCCGATCCGTATATGCGGGTGCCGCAACTGGTGGTCAGCGACCAGAAAAGCACCGGGACGGTGGAGCTGGAAAAACTCGACAGCCAGACCCGTGTCGCCGTGCGCATGCCCAGTGCCACCGCCGATTACCTGCGCGGCAACTATCCACACCTGAACCTCCAGGGCGTTCCGATGGAGCGTCAGGCGTTGCAACTCTTGTTGAGCCAGCAAGCCGGTTACGCGGTGGTCGATGAGGCGCAGCTGGGGCGACTCTCTATCGAGCCGGAGTTCGCCGGATTGGTGGTAGTGGGTGACATCGGCTTGCCGCAATTGCTGAGGGTGGCCACCCGGCGCGACAAGCCGGAGCTGGCGGGTATCGTCGAAAGCGCATTGCGGGCTATTCCGGCCAAGGATCTGGAAAACCTTCACAACCAGTGGCTGCAACCCAAGTACCCAAAACTCACCGAATCTCCAGGTTTTTGGCAAAACCTCTGCCTGCTGCTGTTGGTACTGGCACTGAGCTGCATGGCCATCGTGTTCTGGCAGCGACGCCAACAGCACAGTCTGGAGCAGCGACTGGCGGCGGCGCAGGAAGACATTGCCTTGCGTGCCGCCAGCGAGGAGGCGTTACGACTCACGCAGTTTTCCATCGACCAGAGTACCGTCGGCATCCTTTGGGTCAACTGGGACAGTCACGTGCGCTACGCCAATCGTGCCGCCGAGACCATGCTGGGGTATCCACCGGGCGGGATCATCGACCGGCCTTTGATCGACTTCGAGCCCGGCCTGCACATGGATCGCTGGTTGAACCTGTGGAAACGCGCCCGGGCCAGCGATGAGTCGCCCCAAAGCTTCGAAACCAATTGTCAGCGAGCCGATGGCAGCATCCTGCCGACAGACGTCTCGCTGAGCTTCCTGCGTTTTCGCGGTGGTGAGTATCTGGTGGTCTACCTCACCGACGTCACTGAACGCCGTCGCGCCCTGGCCGCTTTGCAGGAAAGTGAAGCTCGGCTGCAAGGGATCGCAGCGAATGTTCCCGGACTGGTCTTTCGCCTGGAGCGGGCGCCGGTGACAGGTCAAATCGACTTTGCCTACATCAGTGAGGGCAGTGAAACTCTGGTGGGTTATTCGCCGGCCACCTTGGCCCACCGTGACAAAGGCCTGCGCAGCCTGGTGCATCCGGACGACAAGGCCAGTTATCACCAGACTCAGGATCATGCGCTGGACACCGACAGCGATTGGTCGTGGCAAGGGCGAATTCTCACGCGCCAAGGGGAGCAACGCTGGGCGGAAATCAAGGCGATTACCCGGCAGCTTGAGGACGGTGCCTACGTCTGGGACGGAATTGTCTGGGACATCAGCGAAAGCAAGCGCATTGAACTGGAACTGGCCAGCTCCCGGGAGCAACTGCGGGAACTGTCCGCGCACCTGGAAAGCGTGCGCGAAGAGGAAAAGGCCCGCATTGCCCGGGAAGTTCACGACGAACTGGGTCAGATGCTGACCGTGCTCAAGCTGGAAACGTCCATGTGCGAACTGGCCTACGCGCAACTCGACCCCGGGTTGCACGAACGATTGAACAGCATGAAGCGCTTGATCGCCCAGCTGTTCCAGTTGGTGCGTGATGTGGCGACGGCGTTACGTCCGCCGATTCTCGATGCCGGTATTGCATCGGCCATCGAGTGGCAGGCCCGTCGCTTCGAGGCGCGTACGCAGATTCCGTGCCTGGTGCAGGTGCCGGACAATTTGCCGGTACTCAGCGATGCCAAGGCGATTGGTCTGTTTCGAATTCTTCAGGAAGCGCTGACCAATGTCATGCGTCACGCCCAGGCGCATACTGTAGAACTGACGTTGGCCCTTGAAGGCGACGAGTTGTGTCTGACCGTCAGCGATGATGGCGTAGGATTTGTCGCTGCGGCAGGCAGGCCGACATCCTTTGGGGTAGTTGGCATGCGCGAGCGGGTGTTGATCATGGGCGGTGAGTTGTCGCTGGAGAGCGAGCCGGGTGAGGGCACGACGTTGATCGTGCGAGTGCCGTTGGATGAGGCCTGAAAAATTGTGTTGACTGGTCTGACGCCTTCGCGAGCGGGCTCGTTCCCACACTGATTCGGGTGTGACAAATATTTGTGCAGCGACCCAAGACTCTGTGGGAGCGAGCCTGCTCGCGAATGATCTTGAATCTGGAGAAGAACGTGATCCGTGTACTGGTAGCCGAAGACCACACCATCGTCCGCGAAGGCATCAAGCAATTGATCGGCCTGGCCAAGGACTTGCTGGTGGTAGGGGAGGCGAGCAATGGCGAGCAGTTGCTTGAGACCTTGCGGCATGTGCCCTGCGAAGTGGTATTGCTCGATATTTCCATGCCGGGCGTGAACGGCCTGGAGGCAATTCCGCGGATCCGCGCGCTGAACAACCCGCCGGTGATCCTGGTGTTGTCGATGCACGACGAGGCGCAGATGGCGGCACGAGCGTTAAAGGTCGGCGCTGCGGGCTACGCGACCAAGGACAGCGATCCGGCCCTGCTGTTGACAGCCATCCGCAGGGTTGCGGCGGGCGGGCGTTATATCGACCCGGACCTGGCTGACCGCATGGTTTTCGAAGTCGGCTTGACCGATTCGCGGCCATTGCATTCATTGCTCTCGGAACGTGAGTTTTCCGTGTTCGAACGCCTGGCCCAGGGTGCCAATGTCAACGACATCGCCCAGCAATTGGCCTTGAGCAGCAAGACAATCAGCACCCACAAGGCGCGGTTGATGCAGAAGCTCAACATCACCTCTTTGGCTGAACTGGTGAAGTACGCGATGGAGCATAAGCTCCTCTGAAGAACATCGATCTAAAATTGTGGGCTCCCCGCATCGTTGGCGATAGCAGACTTATCCAATAACGACAGTCCTTTCCGACCGCTTTTGCTCATTCCTGCAGCTTGCGGCTATCCGTTTGTCGCTGCATTTACCAAATCCCGCCATCCTTGTAGGGCAATCCCTACCCCCAACCTTCCATCCGGCTGAGGCGATTCTCTCCTGCGTCCCGATTTGCGCGGTCCCCGGCGTCCACTAGGCTTAGTCCACAGCAGTCATCAACAACAAAGGTGTGGGTATGAGCCAGGTCGATTCAAGCGCAGGGGCCAATGATGTTTTGGTCAGCTTTCGTGGAGTGCAGAAGAGCTACGACGGCGAGAACCTGATCGTCAAAGACCTCAACCTGGATATTCGCAAAGGCGAATTCCTCACCTTGCTCGGACCATCCGGTTCCGGCAAGACCACCAGCCTGATGATGCTCGCCGGTTTCGAAACCCCGACTGCGGGCGAAATCCTGCTGGCCGGGCGCTCTATCAACAACGTGCCGCCGCACAAGCGTGACATCGGCATGGTGTTCCAGAACTACGCGTTGTTCCCGCACATGACCGTGGCCGAGAACCTGGCGTTCCCGCTAACCGTGCGCGGCTTGAGCAAGAGCGATGTCAGCGATAAGGTCAAGCGCGTGCTGAGCATGGTGCAGCTCGACGCCTTTGCTCAGCGTTATCCGGCGCAACTGTCCGGCGGTCAGCAACAGCGTGTGGCTCTGGCCCGCGCATTGGTGTTCGAACCGCAACTGGTGCTGATGGACGAACCCCTCGGCGCACTCGACAAGCAATTGCGTGAACACATGCAGATGGAAATCAAACACCTGCACCAGCGACTGGGCGTGACCGTGGTCTACGTGACCCACGACCAGGGAGAAGCCCTGACCATGTCCGACCGGGTAGCAGTGTTCCACCAAGGCGAGATCCAGCAAATCGCCCCACCGCGCACGCTCTATGAAGAGCCGAAAAACACCTTCGTCGCCAACTTCATCGGCGAAAACAACCGTCTCAATGGCCGCCTGCACAGTCAGACCGGCGACCGCTGCGTGGTGGAACTGGGGCGTGGTGAAAAAGTTGAAGCGCTGGCCGTGAATGTCGGCAAGACCGGTGAGCCGGTGACCTTGTCCATTCGACCGGAGCGCGTGAGCCTCAACGGCGCCACCGAGCAGTGCGTCAACCGCTTCTCGGGAAGGGTGGCGGAATTCATCTATCTGGGCGACCACGTCCGGGTTCGCCTGGAAGTCTGTGGCAAGACCGACTTCTTCGTGAAGCAACCGATTGCCGAGCTCGATCCCGGGCTGGCGGTGGGTGATGTGGTACCGCTTGGCTGGCAGGTCGAGCACGTTCGTGCGCTCGACCCACTTCTAGAGGCGCATTGATCGCCCCCTGCTTCAACAACACCAACCCTGCACGTGGAGAGAACAATAAATGTTGAGATCCCTGAAATTCACCGCTCTGGCACTGGGCATGATGGGGGCAGCGAGCGCTATGGCCGCTGGCCCGGACCTGACCGTGGTGTCCTTTGGCGGGGCGAACAAGGCCGCGCAGGTCAAGGCCTTCTATGCACCGTGGGAAGCGGCAGGTAACGGCAAAATCGTGGCAGGCGAGTACAACGGTGAGATGGCCAAGGTCAAAGCCATGGTCGACACCAAGAGCGTGTCCTGGGATCTGGTAGAGGTTGAATCGCCAGAACTGTCCCGTGGTTGCGACGAAGACATGTTCGAACAACTCGATCCTGCGCTGTTCGGCAAAACCGAAGACTACGTCAAAGGCGCTATTCAGCCATGCGGCGTGGGCTTCTTCGTGTGGTCGACCGTGCTGGCCTACAACGCCGATAAGCTGAAAACCGCACCGACCAGCTGGGCGGATTTCTGGGATACCAAGCAATTCCCGGGCAAGCGCGGCCTGCGTAAAGGCGCCAAGTACACCCTGGAATTCGCACTGATGGCTGACGGCGTTGCGCCCAAAGACGTCTACAAAGTACTGGCCGGCAAGGACGGTCAGGACCGCGCGTTCAAGAAACTGGATGAACTCAAGCCAAGCATTCAATGGTGGGAGGCCGGCGCACAACCTCCGCAATACCTTGCTTCCGGTGACGTGGTCATGAGTTCGGCCTACAACGGCCGAATCGCTGCCGTACAGAAAGAAAGCAACCTGAAAGTGGTATGGAACGGCGGCATCTACGACTTCGACGCATGGGCCATCCCGAAAGGTCTGGATAAAGCGCGCGCTGAAGCGGCGAAGAAGTTCATCGCGTTCTCGGTGCAGCCACAGCAGCAGAAGACCTATTCGGAAAACATCGCCTACGGCCCGGCTAACACCCAAGCCGTACCGTTGCTGGCCAAGGATGTCCTCAAAGACATGCCGACCACCCCGGAAAACATCGCCAACCAGGTGCAGATCGACGTCAGCTTCTGGGCTGATAACGGTGAGCAACTGGAACAGCGCTTCAATTCCTGGGCTGCCAAGTAACCAGAGGGCTCGCCCTCTTGTGGGAGCGAGCCTGCTCGCGAAAGCGGTGTATCAGTCAGCATCAGTGTTGAATTTGAAAACGCATTCGCGAGCAGGCTCGCTCCCACATTATCGATTGATCAAAGATTTCCGGAGTACGCCATGGCCATCGCCATTCCCGTGAACGCGGGCACTGACCCCACCTTGAAGCAGCGGCTCAAGCACGCCGAGCGGGTCAACCGCTGGAAGGCCCAGGCCTTGATCGCGCCGCTGGTGCTGTTTCTGTTGCTGGTGTTCCTGGTGCCGATCGTGGCGCTGCTCTACAAAAGCGTCGGTAACCCGGAAGTGGTCGGTGGCATGCCGCGCACCGTGGCCGCCATCGCCAGCTGGGATGGCCGCGGCCTGCCCGCTGAACCGGTTTACAAGGCTGCCAGCGAAGATTTGGCTGAAGCCCGCAAGAATCAGACCTTGGGCGATTTGTCCAAGCGCTTGAACATGGAGTTGGCCGGCTACCGCAGCCTGCTGACCAAAACCGCCCGCGCCTTGCCGTTCGCCACTGAGCCGGCTTCTTATAAAGAAGCACTGGAAGGTCTCGACGAGCGCTGGGGCGACCCCGCCTACTGGCAAGCGGTGCGCCGCAATACCAGCAGCATCACACCGTATTACCTCCTGGCCGCCGTCGATCACCGCATCGACGACCTCGGCGAGCTGGCTCCAGCCACACCCGACCAGGCGATCTACCTCGACATCTTTGCCCGCACCTTCTGGATGGGCCTGATCATTACCGTGATCTGCCTGGTGCTGGCCTATCCATTGGCTTACCTGCTGGCGAACCTGCCGTCGCGGCAAAGCAACTTGCTGATGATTCTGGTGCTGTTGCCGTTCTGGACGTCGATCCTGGTGCGTGTCGCGGCATGGATCGTTCTGCTGCAATCGGGTGGCTTGATCAACAGCGGCCTGATGGCCCTGGGCATCATCGATAAACCGGTGGAGCTGGTGTTCAACCGCATCGGTGTCTACATCTCCATGGTGCACATCCTGCTGCCGTTCATGATCCTGCCGATCTACAGCGTGATGAAAGGCATCTCGCCGACCTACATGCGCGCAGCGATTTCCCTGGGCTGTCACCCATTCGCCAGTTTCTGGCGGGTGTACTTCCCGCAAACCTATGCCGGTGTCGGCGCCGGTTGTCTGTTGGTGTTCATCCTCGCCATCGGCTACTACATCACCCCGGCATTGCTGGGCAGCCCGAACGATCAGATGGTCAGCTATTTCGTCGCCTTCTACACCAACACCAGTATCAACTGGGGTATGGCGACCGCGCTGGGCGGGCTGCTGCTCCTGGCGACCGTGGTGCTTTATCTGATTTACAGCTGGCTGGTGGGCGCGAGCCGCCTGCGCCTGAGCTAAGGGGAGAATGAAATGCTGAGTCCTTATATGTCGCCCATCGAGCGGGTGTGGTTCTACAGCTTGCGGATTCTCTGCGGCCTGATTCTGTTGTTCCTGATCCTGCCGGTACTGGTGATCATTCCGTTGTCGTTCAACTCCGGCAGTTTCCTGGTGTACCCGCTGCAGGGCTTCTCGTTGCAGTGGTACCACGACTTCTTCGCCTCGGCGGAGTGGATGCGGGCACTGAAGAACAGCATCATCGTTGCCCCGGCGGCTACGGTGCTGGCCATGGTGTTCGGAACGTTGGCAGCGATCGGCCTGACCCGCGGCGATTTCCCCGGCAAGGCGCTGGTCATGGCCTTGGTGATTTCACCGATGGTGGTGCCGGTGGTGATCATCGGTGTGGCCAGCTATCTGTTCTTTGCGCCCTTGGGCCTGGGCAACAGCTTCTTCTCGCTGATTGTGGTGCATGCGGTGCTGGGTGTGCCGTTCGTGATCATCACGGTTTCGGCGACCTTGCAGGGCTTTAACTACAATCTGGTGCGTGCTGCTGCGAGTCTCGGTGCCTCGCCGCTGACCACATTCCGTCGAGTCACCTTGCCGCTGATTGCTCCCGGTGTGATCTCCGGAGCGTTGTTCGCCTTCGCCACTTCGTTCGATGAGGTGGTGGTGACGCTGTTCCTCGCTGGCCCAGAGCAAGCAACCCTGCCACGGCAGATGTTCAGCGGTATCCGCGAAAACCTCAGCCCAACCATTGCTGCCGCGGCGACGCTTCTGATCGCCTTCTCGGTGATTCTGCTGCTGACCCTGGAATGGCTGCGTGGCCGTAGCGAGAAACTGCGTACCGCGCAGGTCTGAAATCGCACACCATTTCTCTGTAGGAGCGAGCTTGCTCGCGATGAAGCTGAGAACGACGCGGGCATCCAGAATACCCGTGTCATCGTTCACCTCCATCGCGAGCAAGCTCGCTCCTACAGGTGTTTTATTTGGTTTTGGGGATTACCGGCCATTCACGGCCTGAATACCAGCCAATCCAAAATCCCCAGCTACTATTGTGCCCAGCTCCCCTACCTATAAGAGGCTGCGCACATGAGTCTTTCTTCTTTCAAAATCGCTCACAAACTGATCACCGGCGCAGGGGCTATCGAGCAACTGGCGGCGGAGCTGACCCGTCTGGACATCGACAATCCGCTGATCGTCACCGACGCCGCCCTGGTCAAGTCCGGCACGGTCGAACTGGCGCTGGCGCAGCTCGGGGAGCGCAGCTACGAGATTTTCGACCGGGTACTGCCCGACCCGGAAATCGCCATCGTCGAAGACTGCATGCGGGTTTATCGTGAGGGCGGGCACGACGGATTGATCGGTCTGGGGGGCGGCAGTGCCATCGATATCGCCAAGAGCGTTGCCGCCTATGCCGGATATCACGGGGCGCTGGAGGATTTGTTCGGCATCGACCAGGTCCCGCGCAAAGGCCCGCCACTGATCGCGATTCCAACCACCGCTGGCACCGGTTCGGAAGTGACCAACGTGGCGATCCTCTCCGACAAGGTCGCGCAGTTGAAGAAGGGTATCGTCAGCGACTACCTGTTACCGGATGTGGCGCTGGTCAGCCCGCAAATGACCCTGACCTGTCCGCGCGGTGTCACCGCAGCCAGTGGCGTCGACGCGTTGGTGCATGCCATCGAATCTTACCTGTCGGTCAACGCCTCGCCGATAACCGACGCCCTGGCCATCGGCGCGATCAAGCTGATCGCCAAGGCTTTACCCAAGGCCTACGCCAGCCCGTCCAACCTGCAGGCGCGTGAGGACATGGCCACCGCCAGCCTGATGGCCGGCATGGCGTTCGGCAATGCCGGCGTCGGCGCGGTGCATGCGCTGGCATATCCGCTGGGTGGGCGCTTCAACATTGCCCATGGGGTGAGCAATGCCTTGTTGCTGCCCTATGTCATGACCTGGAACAAGATGGCTTGCATCGAACGCATGCAGGATATTGCCGAAGCCATGGGGGTGAAGACCGCTCATCTGAGTGTTAACGAGGCGGCCGATAAAGCCGTGGAGGCCATGAGCACGTTGTGCGCGGCTGTGGAAATCCCCCCAGGGCTGCGCAGTTTCGGGGTGCCGGAGGACGCCATCCCGGCCATGGCCGTTGAAGCCGCGGGGATCGAGCGTCTGATGCGCAATAATCCGCGCAAACTCAGTGCCGTCGATATCGAGAAGATCTACCGCGCGGCTTATTAGAACCTCTGCCGTTGAAACTGATGGCAAAGCCCAATCATCGCGCTCACGGTGCGCGCGTCAAAGCATGAGGTATACAATGCGCGCCATCGTGATTTAGCTCAGAAAAGGTGCGTCATGCAGCCCTTCGTAATTGCTCCGTCGATTCTCTCCGCCGACTTTGCCCGCCTGGGCGAAGAAGTGGACAACGTCCTGGCCGCTGGCGCCGACTTCGTGCACTTCGATGTCATGGACAACCACTACGTTCCAAACCTGACCATAGGCCCGATGGTGTGTGCGGCGCTGCGCAAGTATGGCGTAACCGCGCCGATCGACGCGCACCTGATGGTCAGCCCGGTGGACCGCATCGTCGGTGATTTCATCGAGGCCGGCGCGACCTACATCACCTTCCACCCGGAAGCCACGCAGCACGTTGACCGTTCCCTGCAACTTATTCGCGAAGGCGGCTGCAAGTCGGGCCTGGTGTTCAACCCGGCAACGCCGCTGGACGTACTCAAGTACGTGATGGACAAGGTCGACATGATCCTGCTGATGAGCGTCAACCCGGGCTTCGGCGGGCAGAAGTTCATTCCCGGCACGCTCGACAAGCTGCGCGAAGCGCGGGCCTTGATCGATGCGTCCGGTCGCGACATCCGCCTGGAAATCGACGGCGGCGTGAACGTGAACAACATTCGTGAAATCGCTGCGGCGGGTGCCGACACCTTTGTCGCCGGCTCGGCGATCTTCAATGCCCCGAACTACCAGGAAGTGATCGAGAAGATGCGCTCCGAACTGGCTCGCCCATGAGTGGTTTCGAGCAGCTGTTCCCGGGAAGTCTGCCAAGGCTGGTGATGTTCGATCTGGATGGCACCTTGATCGACTCGGTCCCGGACCTCGCAGCGGCTGTGGATAACATGCTGCTCAAGCTCGGCCGTGCACCCGCCGGTATCGAATCGGTTCGTGAGTGGGTCGGCAATGGTGCGCCGGTGCTGGTTCGCCGTGCGCTGGCCGGTGGTCTCGACCATTCGGCGGTCGATGACACCGAGGCCGAAAGAGCGTTGGAGATTTTCATGCAGGCGTATGGCGAAAGCCATGAGCTGACCGTGGTCTACCCCGGCGTGCGCGACACCCTGAAATGGCTGCACAAGCAGGGGGTCGAGATGGCGCTGATCACCAACAAGCCGGAGCGCTTCGTCGCACCGTTGCTGGATCAAATGAAGATCGGTCGCTATTTCCGCCTGATCATCGGCGGCGATACCTTGCCACAGAAAAAACCGGACCCGGCCGCGCTGTTTTTCGTAATGAAGATGACCAACATCCCGGCCTCGCAATCCTTGTTCGTCGGCGATTCGCGCAGCGATGTGCTGGCGGCGAAAGCGGCGGGGGTCAAGTGCGTGGCGTTGAGTTATGGCTACAACCATGGGCGGCCGATTGCCGAAGAGTCGCCGACGCTGGTTATCGATGATCTGCGCAAACTAATTCCCGGTTGCCTGGATCCGGCCGCTGAGATAACGTTGCCCGACGCTGTCCAACCCCCTTCTGGAAACGCCATCGTGGTGGTCACTCGCAAACTCTGGATGAAAGTCATCAAGGCCCTGGCCCGCTGGCGTTGGCGCGCCTGACTTGTTCCTGGCCGGTTACCCCGGCGCGTTTGCATACCTGACTGTCAGACCCTCAAGCCACGAGGCACATCATGATCCGCGAAGAATTCCTGCGTTTGGCCGCTGCCGGCTACAACCGCATCCCGCTTGCCTGCGAAACCCTGGCCGACTTCGACACGCCGCTGTCGATCTACCTGAAACTGGCCGACGAGCCCAACTCTTACCTGCTGGAATCGGTACAGGGCGGCGAAAAATGGGGCCGGTACTCGATCATCGGCCTGCCTTGCCGTACCGTGCTGCGGGTTCATGATCATCACGTCAGCGTGACCGTAGACGGCGTTGAAACCGAAAGCCATGACGTCGAAGATCCGCTGGCCTTCGTCGAAGCCTTCAAGGCCCGCTACAACGTGCCGACCATCGCCGGCTTGCCACGTTTCAACGGTGGCCTGGTGGGTTATTTCGGTTACGACTGCGTGCGCTATGTGGAAAAGCGTCTGGGTAAATGCCCGAATCCGGACCCACTGGGCGTGCCGGACATTTTGCTGATGGTTTCCGACGCGGTGGTGGTGTTCGACAACCTCGCCGGCAAGATGCATGCGATCGTCCTGGCCGATCCGGCGCAGGAAGATGCTTTCGAACAAGGTCGCGCGCGTCTGGAAGAGCTGCTGGAGAAGCTTCGTCAGCCGATCACTCCGCGCCGTGGCCTGGATTTCAGCAAGCAGCAATCGGCTGACCCGGTCTTCCGGTCAAGCTTCACACAGGACGATTACGAAAAAGCCGTCGACACCATCAAGGAGTACATCCTGGCCGGTGACTGCATGCAAGTGGTGCCGTCCCAGCGCATGTCGATCGACTTCAAGGCTGCCCCGATCGATCTGTACCGCGCGCTACGTTGCTTCAACCCGACGCCTTACATGTACTTCTTCAACTTCGGCGACTTCCACGTCGTTGGCAGTTCGCCGGAAGTGCTGGTGCGGGTCGAGGATAACTTGATCACCGTGCGCCCGATTGCCGGCACCCGCCCACGCGGGGCCAGCGAAGAGGCTGATCTGGCGCTGGAAAAAGACCTGCTGTCGGACGCCAAGGAAATCGCCGAGCACCTGATGCTGATCGATCTGGGCCGCAACGATACCGGTCGTGTGTCGGAGGTCGGTTCGGTGAAACTCACCGAGAAGATGGTCATCGAGCGCTATTCCAACGTGATGCACATCGTGTCCAACGTCACCGGTCAATTGAAGGCCGGCCTGACGGCAATGGACGCATTGCGGGCGATTCTGCCGGCGGGTACGTTATCCGGCGCGCCGAAAATTCGCGCAATGGAAATCATCGACGAACTGGAACCGGTCAAGCGCGGTGTCTACGGTGGCGCCGTCGGTTACTTCGCCTGGAACGGCAACATGGACACCGCCATTGCGATCCGCACGGCGGTGATCAAGAACGGCGAACTGCATGTGCAGGCCGGTGGCGGCATCGTCGCCGACTCGGTGCCGGCGCTGGAATGGGAAGAAACCCTGAACAAGCGTCGCGCGATGTTCCGCGCTGTAGCGCTGGCTGAACAAACTCCACAAGGCTGACCGATGAGCGTTGCCCGTATGCCGGCCGCCTTGAACGATCAAGCGCTGGACGCTGCGGGCGCTTCATTCGAAGGCTGTATTAGTAGTCAGTGAATTCAAGAGGTTCTTAACGCCATGTTGCTGATGATCGATAACTACGACTCCTTTACGTACAACGTTGTGCAGTACCTTGGTGAGCTCGGCTCCCAGGTCAAAGTCGTGCGCAACGATGAACTCACCATTGCCGAAATCGAAGCCCTCAACCCTGAGCGCATCGTTGTGTCTCCTGGCCCTTGCACCCCGACCGAAGCCGGCGTCTCGATTGACGTGATCAAACACTTTGGCGGCAAACTGCCGATTCTGGGTGTCTGCCTCGGCCACCAGTCCATCGGCCAGGCCTTTGGCGGTGATGTGGTCCGCGCCCGTCAGGTCATGCATGGCAAGACCAGCCCGGTGTTCCACGAGGACAAGGGCGTGTTCGCAGGACTGAACAATCCGCTGACGGTTACCCGCTATCATTCATTGATCGTCAAACGCGAAACCCTGCCCGACTGCCTTGAACTGACCGCCTGGACTCAGCTCGAAGACGGTTCGGTCGACGAGATCATGGGCCTGCGCCATAAAACCCTGAACATCGAGGGGGTGCAATTTCACCCCGAGTCGATCCTCACCGAACAAGGCCACGAACTGTTCGCGAACTTCCTCAAACAAACCGGCGGCACGCGCTAAGGACTTTTCATGAATATCAAGACAGCCCTGAGCCGTATCGTCGACCAGCTCGACCTCACCACCGATGAAATGCGCGATGTGATGCGCGAAATCATGACCGGGCAATGCACGGACGCGCAGATTGGTGCGTTCATGATGGCCATGCGCATGAAGAGCGAAAGCATCGATGAAATCGTCGGTGCCGTGTCAGTGATGCGCGAGCTGGCGGACAAGGTCGAACTCAAGACCCTCGACGGCGTGGTGGATGTAGTCGGCACCGGTGGTGATGGTGCCAACATTTTCAACGTTTCCACCGCGTCTTCTTTTGTCGTGGCAGCGGCAGGATGCACCGTGGCCAAGCACGGTAACCGTGCGGTTTCGGGCAAGAGCGGCAGTGCCGATTTACTCGAAGCAGCCGGGATCTACCTCAACCTGACGCCTGTTCAGGTGGCGCGTTGCATCGACAACGTCGGCATCGGTTTCATGTTTGCCCAGACCCATCACAAAGCCATGAAGTACGCTGCTGCCCCACGCCGCGATCTCGGCCTGCGAACCCTGTTCAATATGCTCGGCCCGCTTACGAATCCGGCTGGCGTGAAACATCAGGTGGTGGGTGTGTTCAATCAGGCGTTGTGCCGGCCATTGGCCGAAGTCCTGCAGCGTCTGGGCAGCAAGCATGTGTTGGTGGTGCATTCGAAAGACGGTCTGGACGAATTCAGCCTGGCGGCGCCGACCTTTGTCGCCGAACTCAAGGATGATCAGATCACCGAGTACTGGGTCGAACCAGAAGATCTGGGCATGAAGAGCCAGAGCCTGCACGGTCTGTCGGTGGATGGCCCGGAAGCTTCGCTGGCGCTGATCCGTGATGCGCTGGGCAAGCGTAAAACCGAGAACGGCCAGAAAGCCGCCGAAATGATTGTACTCAATGCCGGGGCGGCGCTGTACGCCGCTGACCTGGCCAGTAGTTTGAAACAAGGCGTGGAGCTTGCGCACGACGCCCTGCACACCGGTCTGGCTCGGGAAAAACTCGAAGAACTGGGTGCCTTTACCGCGGTATTCAAAGTGGAGAATGAGGGATGAGTGTGCCGACGGTTCTGGAAAACATTCTAGCGCGCAAGGTCGAGGAAGTTGCCGAGCGTAGCGCTCGCGTAAGCCTCGCCGAGCTGGAAAGTCTGGCCAAGGCGGCCGATGCACCCCGTGGTTTTGCCCAGGCGTTGCTGGCTCAGGCCAGGCTGAAACAGCCGGCAGTCATTGCCGAGATCAAGAAAGCTTCGCCGAGCAAAGGTGTGATCCGCGAAAACTTCGTTCCCGCCGACATCGCCAAAAGCTACGAGAAGGGCGGTGCGACCTGTCTGTCCGTGCTGACCGATATCGATTACTTCCAGGGCGCCGATGCGTACCTGCAACAGGCCCGCGCGGCATGCAATCTGCCGGTAATCCGCAAGGACTTCATGATCGATCCATACCAGATCGTCGAAGCCCGTGCCTTGGGCGCCGACTGCGTGCTGTTGATCGTCTCCGCTCTGGATGACGTGAAAATGGCCGAGCTGGCGTCGGTAGCAAAAAGCGTCGGCCTTGATGTGCTGGTGGAAGTCCACGATGGCGACGAACTGGAGCGGGCCTTGAAAACCCTCGACACGCCACTGGTTGGCGTGAACAACCGCAACCTGCACACCTTCGAGGTCAGCCTGGAAACCACTCTGGATCTGTTGCCACGCATCCCGCGTGACCGCCTGGTGATCACCGAAAGCGGCATCCTCAATCGCGCCGATGTCGAACTGATGGAGATCAGCGACGTTTACGCGTTTCTGGTGGGCGAAGCCTTCATGCGTGCCGAGAGCCCGGGTACTGAATTGCAGCGTCTGTTTTTCCCTGAACGTGGCATTCCCGTCAGCGGTTCGACCCTCGACTGATTGTTCATAGACCGAGTCGACCCTTTCGCGAGCAGGCTCGCTCCCACAGTAGATCTCTGGTATCAGCAGGCTCCTTGTGGGAGCGAGCCTGCTCGCGAAGGCGGCATAAGATGCACCACAGACTTCAAGTCCTTTGGATTACCTTATGACCTCACCTCTCTTCCTGACCATCGAAGCCGGCCTTCAAGCCGAACAGGATCTGTTGGCATCGGTCTGTGCCGGTGACGCGGAATTCGGCCTGCTGTTCTGGCAACCGAGTGATCGGGCGCTGGTCATGCCCCGCCGCTTGAATCGCTTGGCGGGTTTCGAGGCCGCGTGCGAAGTCTCGGCAGCGGCAGGCTGGCCAGTGCTGTTACGCGAAACCGGCGGCGAGCCGGTGCCGCAATCGGCCTCGACCCTCAATATCGCACTGGTTTACGCGCCACCGCGCAGCGAAGGCGACCTTAACCGCATTGAATCCGGCTACCGACGCCTGTGCGATCCGATCTGTCAGTTGCTGGATGAGCTGGGTGGCACTTCATCCCTTGGCGAAATCGACGGTGCGTTTTGCGATGGACGCTTCAACGTCAATCTGGACGGGCGCAAGATGGTGGGCACCGCCCAGCGCTGGCGCCAAACTCAGGGTGGTCAGCGCCCGGTAGGACTGGTGCACGGTGCAATGCTGCTGGATAACGAGCGCGAATCGATGGTTGCGGCGGTCAATCGCTTTAACGAGGCTTGCGGTCTGGAGCAACGGGTGCGTGCCGAGAGTCATATCGCCCTGCATGAGAAGTTCACGGCGCCAGTTGCGCTGGCACGTCTCGACGAACTCTACCGGCAAATGCTGACGCAGATGTTCGACGCCTGAGCTTTTGAGCTTAGCGCGTACCGAAGACCACCATGGTCTTGCCTTTGACATCCACCAGGTTGCGTTCCTCCAGATCCTTGAGTACGCGACCAACCATCTCCCGCGAACAACCGACAATCCTCCCGATTTCCTGACGGGTCACCTTGATTTGCATACCGTCGGGGTGGGTCATTGCGTCTGGCTGCTTGCACAGTTCCAGCAGGCAGCGGGCGACGCGACCGGTCACGTCAAAAAACGCCAGGTCACCGACCTTACGAGTAGTGTTGCGTAGGCGTTGTGCGATTTGTCCGCTTAACACGTAAAGAATGTCTGGATCCTGCTGCGACAGTTCACGGAATTTCGCATAGCTGATTTCCGCGACTTCGCATTCGACCTTGGCGCGTACCCAGGCGCTGCGTTCCTGTTCCAGGCCCGCTTGTTCAAACAGACCCAGTTCCCCAAAAAAGTCCCCGGCGTTCAGGTAGGCGATGATCATTTCCCGGCCGTCGTCATCCTCGATCAGGATCGTGACCGAACCTTTAATGATGAAGAACAGCGTTTCCGAGCGATCGCCGGCACATATGATGTTGCTCTTGGCTTGATAGCGACGGCGCTGGCAATGCATTAACAGCTTGTCGAGGTTCTTGATCTTGGGTGTAGGGGCAATAGCAACCATGGTTGTATCCCGAAATGACTGCACGGTATGTTGGTTTTTTAGGAGTTGCGGCAACTGCGGCGTGGCTGGCTATGCGCCAGCGAATTGGCGTCAGCTTAACAGACACTTCCTGCATTATTCGAGAATTTACCTATAAGCTGGATGGACATGTCCTAGGAAGGCGAACGCTGTCAATCAAGGGGCCTGTGCTAAGCTGGCGACCCTTTTTTAGACAGTGGAGTCTTGGCGATGAAGGCACGCATCCAATGGGCTGGCGAAGCCATGTTCCTCGGAGAATCCGGCAGCGGTCATGTCGTGGTCATGGACGGTCCGCCCGATGCCGGCGGTCGTAACCTGGGTGTCCGGCCGATGGAAATGCTCCTGCTGGGTGTTGGCGGTTGCAGCAATTTCGACGTGGTCAGCATCCTCAAGAAATCCCGCCAGGCGGTCGAGAGCTGCGAAGCCTTCCTCGAAGCCGAGCGCGCAACCGAAGATCCGAAAGTATTCACCAAGATCCACATGCACTTCGTGGTCAAGGGCCGCGGACTGAAAGAAGCCCAGGTCAAGCGCGCCATTGAGCTGTCCGCCGAGAAGTATTGCTCGGCGTCGATCATGCTGGGCGCTGCCGGTGTCGAGATCACTCACGACTACGAAATCATCGAGCTTGGCTGAATCGACATTCAACTATCATAAAGTCTGTGCAGACTCTGGCGATCCCCTGCTGACGTCTGCATAATGCGCCACTTTTTTCAGGGTAGTGGCTTGTCAGCCGACAGGCCGCACACCCGAACAGACAACCAAAATCGCCATCGCGAAGAGGTGTTAACCGTCCTACGCAGGTGCGTCGTTCGCATCTGACGGGCATGCTTGATCACGCGGCCGGGCCGCAATACATAGAGAGTTTTTAACGGTGAAAAGCAAACTCAAGCTCCACGGGTTCAATAACCTGACAAAGACCTTGAGCTTCAACATCTATGACATCTGCTACGCGGAGACCCCGCAAGACCAACAGGCTTACGTCGAGTACATCAATAAAGAGTACAACGCCAAGCGCCTGACGCAGATCCTCACAGAAGTTGTCGATATCATTGGTGCCAACATCCTGAACATTGCCAGTCAGGACTACGAACCGCAGGGCGCCAGCGTCACGATTCTGATCTCTGAAGAGCCGGTGACCCCGACCGACAGTCAGATCGAAGAATCCCCAGGTCCATTGCCCGAGATCATCCTGGCCCACCTCGACAAGAGCCACATCACGGTGCACACCTACCCGGAAATCCATCCGGATGACGGTATTGCCACTTTCCGTGTGGATATCGACGTGTCGACGTGCGGGGTCATTTCACCGCTCAAAGCGCTCAACTTCCTGATTCACCAGTTCGATTCGGACATCGTGACCGTGGATTATCGTGTGCGCGGCTTTACCCGTGATGTTGAAGGCAAGAAGCACTTCATCGACCACGAGATCAACTCGATTCAGAACTACCTCTCCGAAGACACCCGCGACGCGTACCAGATGACCGACGTGAACGTGTACCAGGAAAACCTGTTCCACACCAAAATGCTGCTGAAGAACTTCGAACTGGATAACTACCTGTTCGGCGACGCCACCAGCAACCTGTCACCTGAGCAACGTACTCAGGTTACCGAACGTGTGAAACACGAAATGCTCGAAATCTTCTACGCGCGCAATATGCCGAACTAAGATCTTCGAACACAAAAAAGGCGACTACCTCACGGCAGTCGCCTTTTTCATGTCTTTAATAAAAACTGTGGGAGCGGGTTTGCCCGCGATGAGGGCCGCACTGCCCCTACAATGCTCAGATCCGATAAGTACTCTTGGTCATCACCTTCGCCATCAAGCTCATCCCGAACTTCACCGGTGCAGGAAAGCGGAAACCGCCGGCCTCAAGTGCACTTTCGGCATGCTGCTCTTCATCAATGCGCATCTGCTCAAGAATCGCCCGGGACTTTTCATCCTCCGCCGGTAGCTGCTCAAGGTGTTCGTTCAGGTGTTTGCACACCTGATCTTCCGTCGCCGCGACGAAACCCAGGCTGACTTTGTCGCTGATCAGCCCCGCGACCGCGCCAATCCCGAACGACATGCCGTAGAACAGCGGATTGAGAATGCTGGTGTGGCTGCCCAACTGCTTGATGCGTTGCTCGCACCAGACCAAATGGTCGATTTCTTCTTCGGCGGCATGTTCCATGGCTTCACGCACTTGCGGCAGCTTGGCGGTCAGGGCCTGCCCCTGGTACAGCGCCTGGGCGCAGACTTCACCGGTATGGTTGATGCGCATCAGGCCGGCAACGTGCCGGGTGTCTTCGTCGCTCAGTTTTGCATCCGGCTGCACGATGGCGGGCGATGGACGGTACGGCTGGCCACTGAAGGGCAACAAGGTACGCATCGCGGCATCGGCTTGCAGCAGAAGGCGGTCAATCGGCGAGTAGTGACGTTGGGTAGTCATGCTGACCTCCGGAGGAATCTCGGCGGCCAGTTTAACCCAATCGGCCGGGGAAGGTTTGCGCTGGGTCATTGTGCTGCAGTGGCCATTACAATGCTGTGATGCATTTGTGGGAGCAGCGGTGCGCCGCTCCCACAAGGTTTGTTGCAATCAGCCCGGCGGCCAGTGCATCTGGCGCTGTCCCAGCACGTGCATATGAATGTGATAGACGGTCTGTCCACCCTCTTCATTGCAGTTCATGACGACGCGGAAACCTTTTTCGCAACCCAGTTCCAGGGCCAGGCGCTGGGCTGTGAACAGGATATGCCCAGCCAATGCCTTATCGTCCTCGGTGAGGTCATTCAAGGTGCGTACCGGCTTTTTCGGTACCACCAGAAAGTGCACCGGGGCCTGTGGGGCGATGTCGTGGAAGGCCAGTACCTGGTCGTCCTCATAAATGATCTTCGCCGGGATTTCCCGGTTGATGATCTTGGTGAACAGAGTATCCACAGCTGTTTTCTCCGTTGTTTGAGCTGGCCTGAGTGTACCCATGGGGAATGCACCAGCCCAGTGTTTTACCGTAGGACAGTTCAGCGCGGGCAGTAAGCCTTGTTGACCATGCCGGTGATTGTCCGGATCAGCCATCGCGAGCCGAACCGGGGCAGGGCGGCAAACCAGCGGTTGCGTCGACCGGGAATAATGATTGCGCGATTTTTCTCCAGGGCTCGAACGGTATAGAGCGCGACTTCCTCCGGGCTCATCAGCAGCTTGCTGTCGGCCAGCTTGTCCGCGTTCAACTGCGCGGTGCGGAAAAACGACGTGCGAGTCGGGCCGGGGCAGAGCACCGAGACCTTGACCGCACATTTTTTCAACTCGACGCGCAGTCCTTCGGAAAAGTGCAGCACATACGCCTTGCTCGCGTAATAAGTGCTCATCCACGGGCCGGGATGAAAGGCTGCGACCGAGGCGACGTTCAGGATCTGCCCGCCACCCTGCAGCGCCATGCTGTTGCCGATGGCATGGCACAGGCGAGTGAGCGCCAGAATGTTGACTTCGATCAGATCCTGCTCGGTCATCCAGTCCTGAGCCAGGAATGGTCCGCAGGTGCCAATACCGGCGCAGTTGACCAACAGGTCGATCTGCCGGTCACCTTCCTCGAGTTCCAGCAGAAAACCGGACAGCCGCAACGGTTCACCCAAGTCGCAGGCACGGAACAACACTTCCACGCCAAACCGTTGAGTCAGTTCGATTGCAATACTTTCCAGCTGATCACGTTGTCGGGCCACCAAAATCAGACTGCGGCCGCGCCGGGCCAGCGCTTCGGCCATGGCTAGGCCGATGCCGCTGGAAGCGCCAGTGATCAGAGCGTAACGAGTCATGCAGTTCTCCATCGCAACAGCTCCGCGCTGCGACGCAGGTGTCACGAGCAGGGAGCGCTGTTCATTCTTGCGCAGAGTCTACAGGGGGCTGGGCTGCTTCGGCTGCATCGTCCGTTGAAATTGCGGGTGATTGGGTCTCAACGTCGATTTCATCGGTGATCACCGAGCCACTTTCGTAGCTGCTTTCCAGGCTGCTTTCGTATTCCTGCTGGATCGCGGAGATCCCACCGAGCATTGCGCCGACGAAAAACAGACCAACGAATACAATCCACAATGAACACAGCACTTTCACCGCTGTGCTGTTGGGTGGGGGAGGCGGGCCATAACGGTTGGCTCCAGTGTTGCCTGGCACGACCATGATCACCAGCGGGAAGAAACTGCCCACGAAGGGTACGAGGTTCAGCAACCAGAGCCAGCCTGACCAGCCGATATCGTGCAGGCGCTGAACGCTGAACAGAATGCTGACAATCACGAACGCGAGGAACAGGAAAAACGCAAAGATGCCGCCGATGATCAGGCCTGTGGTGGAGTCTCCACTGACCAGTCCGAGGCCGATGAGTGCGAACACGCCCACGATGGGCAAGGTCACCAGGCTAAGGACCATGGTCCAGGCCAGAAAACGCAGGCGGCCTATCCGCCCTTCGACGCTGAACGGCTTGAGTGTGGCGAATTCGGGAAGGTTGTCGCCGACGTTGGCCCGGGGCGGCGCATAGGGGGAATCGGGTTCCTGTGTGGTATCGACGTGTTCATGAACGTCCGACAGATTCAACTCGATCGGCGTCTCGGTTTCGATCCGGGCGTCGATGCCGGTTTTGCTCAGCGCCTGTAGATAAGTTTGTGCGTCACTGTGAGACAAATCACGCTTGAGTGCGACGGCGCGCCCACTGAACAGGCGCTCGATAGCGGTGACATCGCTTTTGAACAGACCGGCCAGGTTGAGCTTGGCCGTGGTGATTTCGACACCGGGCTGTAGAGCACCGTCGAAAACGATCTTGTAACGGGGTTCACTCATGGCCGAGGCATCCTTGTCGAGCGTGTTGAAGCGGTGAGTGTAAGGCCAGCCTGGCGTCGCTGGCCCGGGTTTCTTTCAGCGCGGCCAGCGCTTGGGCAGTTGCGCCGCGTGTTCCAGTGCCTTGCGGTACTCGGCGTCGAGACGCGCCACCAGTTGATCGACGCTTGGCAGGTCATCGATTTCACCGACACCCTGGCCCGCCGACCAAACGGTTTTCCAGGCCTTGGCTTCGTCGCTCAACGGCTTGAGCTTCGAGCCGAAATTGACTTCGCCCTTGTTTTGCAGCGCGGCCATGTCGAAACCGGCAGCCTCCAGGCTCTGGCGCATGAAACTCGCCGGTACGCCCGACACTGCGGGAGTATGGATGATGTCTGCGGCCCTGGAAGTCAGCAACATCTCTTTGTAGGCCTCAGGCGCATGGCTTTCGGTGGTACCGATAAAACGCGTACCGAAGTAGGCGAGGTCCGCACCGAGCAGTTGCGCGGCGAGAATTTCGTGACCGTGGTTTAGGCAGCCAGCCAACAGCAAAGTCTTGTCGAAGAACTGGCGGATTTCGGCGATCAGCGAAAACGGACTCCAGGTCCCGGCATGCCCGCCGGCACCCGCAGCGACAGCGATCAAGCCATCCACGCCGGCCTCGGCCGCTTTCTCCGCATGGCGTCGCGTCGTCACATCATGGAATACCAGGCCGCCATAGCTGTGGACTGCATCGACCACCTCTTTCACGGCTCCGAGGCTGGTGATCACGATCGGCACTTTGTGCTCGATGCAGATTTCCAGGTCCGCCTGCAGTCGTGGGTTGCTGTTGTGGACGATCAGGTTCACTGCGTACGGCGCGGGGTTTTCCAGTGTTGCCAACCCTGCTTCGATTTCCTCCAGCCAAGCCTTGAAACCGCTACTCTCGCGCTGGTTCAGTGCTGGAAAACTGCCGACCACGCCATTGCGGCAGCAGGCGAGTACCAGTTGTGGATTGGAAATCAGGAACATTGGCGCTGCCACCACGGGCAGACGCAAACGTTGTTCGAGCAGAGCGGGCAGTGCCATTGGAAGTACCCCGGTGAGTTATACCTGTTGGATTTAGAACGGCCGAACGACGACCAGAATTACGACTGCCAGCAATATCAGAACAGGCACTTCATTGAACCAGCGATAAAAGACATGGCTGCGGGTGTTTTCGCCACGGGCAAAGCGTTTCACCTGAGCGCCGCACATGTGGTGGTAGCCGATCAGCAATACCACCAGGGTCAGCTTGGCGTGCATCCAGCCACCCTGGCTGAAATAAGCACCTGGATTAAGACTGATCAGCCAGCCTCCGAAAATCAGTGTAGCGATCATCGCCGGACCCATGATGCCGCGATACAGCTTGCGTTCCATGACGCTGAAGCGCTCCTTGCTGACGGTATCTTCGCTTTGCGCGTGGTAAACGAACAGGCGCGGCAGATAAAACAGGCCGGCAAACCAGCACACGACGCTGATGATGTGAAAAGCTTTGAGCCATAGATAAAGCATTTTTAGTTGTTCCCAGGTTCACGGTAGCCCGGATAGTAGAGGCTTGACGCTCCGCACGTCACCTTGCAGGTTGTCGCAGGCGCGCGCGGCCCCTATTATCGACGGCTTTCCAGTGGGTTCGTTGAGGGCAGGTTTATGGTCAAGGTCGGTATCGTCGGCGGCACGGGTTACACCGGTGTCGAGCTGCTGCGTCTATTGGCGCAACATCCGCAAGCAGAAGTGGTTGTTATCACTTCCCGATCCGAGGCCGGCCTGGCCGTGGCCGACATGTACCCGAACCTGCGAGGCCACTACGACGGCCTGGCGTTCAGCGTTCCGGACATCAAGACCCTGGGTGCCTGCGACGTGGTGTTCTTCGCAACGCCTCACGGTGTTGCGCACGCCTTGGCGGGTGAACTGTTGGCGGCCGGGACCAAGGTCATCGACCTGTCTGCGGACTTCCGTCTGCAAGATGCCGATGAATGGGCCAAATGGTACGGCCAGCCGCATGGTGCGCCTGAACTGTTGGAGGAGGCGGTCTACGGTCTGCCGGAGGTCAATCGCGAGCAGATCAAGCAGGCACGCCTGATCGCTGTTCCGGGTTGCTATCCGACCGCTACGCAGTTGGGGTTCCTGCCACTGCTTGAAGCGGGGTTGGCCGATGCCTCGCGCCTGATCGCCGACTGCAAATCCGGTGTCAGTGGTGCTGGTCGTGGCGCAGCTGTAGGTTCGTTGTACTCAGAGACGTCGGAAAGCATGAAGGCCTACGCCGTCAAAGGGCACCGTCATTTGCCGGAAATCCGCCAGGGTCTGCGTCGTGCGGCGGGCAAGGACGTTGGCCTGACTTTCGTTCCACACCTGACGCCGATGATCCGTGGCATTCACTCGACGCTTTACGCCACCGTGGTGGATCGCTCGGTAGATCTGCAGGTGTTGTTCGAAAAGCGTTATGCCAACGAGCCGTTCGTCGATGTCATGCCGGCCGGCAGCCATCCGGAAACCCGCAGCGTGCGCGGTGCCAACGTTTGCCGTATCGCGGTGCATCGTCCACAGGACGGTGATCTGGTGGTGGTGTTGTCGGTGATCGATAACCTGGTCAAAGGTGCATCGGGCCAGGCGGTACAGAACATGAACATCCTGTTTGGGCTGGATGAGCGTCTGGGTCTTTCCCACGCGGGCATGTTGCCGTAAGGCTTTACCACTCAAAGTGAAAAGGCCCGTTGAACGGGCCTTTTTGCATTCCGGGCTGACGATTGAGATGGTTGATATACCATAACAATAGTTGACCGATTTTCTAGGACAAGCGGATAATGCGCGTCATCACGCATTATGGCGGCGTAACGCCGGGAGATAGTCAGCATGAGCGTCGAATCCTTCACCCCCACGGCTTTGCAATTCACACACGGTGCCGCGCACAAGGTGAAGAGCCTGGTCGATGAAGAGGGGAATGATCGCTTGAAGCTGCGCGTATTCGTTACGGGCGGCGGTTGTTCAGGTTTTCAGTACGGCTTCACCTTCGATGAAGAAGTGGCCGATGACGACACCATCGTCGAGCGCGAAGGTGTAAGTCTGGTTGTCGATCCGATGAGCTTCCAGTACCTGGCAGGTGCCGAGGTGGATTACCAGGAAGGTCTGGAAGGTTCACGTTTCGTTATCAAGAACCCGAACGCGACCACTACCTGTGGTTGTGGCTCATCGTTCTCGATCTGATCAGCGCGCCTGTATTAATAAAACGCCGCATGGCCTCACGGTCCTGCGGCGTTTTGTTGTCTGGCGTTTATGCGGGGTAGATAGCGCCCAATACGCGCAAGCCTCGGGCGCCAGTGACGCTCGGGCGATTGGCTGCGATGCCCTCGAGGCAGCAGTGGGCCAGCCAGGCAAAGGCCATGGCTTCGACCCAGTCTGGATCTACACCGTATGCGGATGTGCTGCTGACTTTTGCCTTCGGCAGCAGGCTGGCGAGGCGACTCATCAGTGTGGCGTTATGCGCGCCCCCGCCGCAGACCAGCAACTCCTGTGTGTCCGATTGGGCACTTTGCAGTGATTCGACGATGGTCAGTGCGGTGAGCTCGAGCAGCGTTGCCTGTACATCTTCTGCAGCGAAGGTTGGCAGCAGTGCCAGGTGCTGCATCAACCAGGGCAGGTTGAACACTTCCCGGCCGGTGCTTTTCGGACCCTTGGTCACGAAAAACGAATCGCTGAGCAACGCCTTCAGCAGCACCGGTTCAACCTTGCCACTGGCGGCCCATCGACCGTCACGGTCAAAGTTGTCTCCGCGTTGCTGGTGAATCCAAGCATCCAGCAGCACATTCCCGGGGCCGCAGTCGAAGCCGGCCACAGGTTTGCCTGGCTCTATAAGACTGAGGTTGCTGAAGCCGCCAACATTCAGTACAGCGCGGTTACCGACCCGCTCTTCGAACAAGGCTTCATGAAAGGCAGGAACCAGCGGCGCGCCTTGTCCCCCTGCAGCAACGTCGCGACTGCGGAAGTCGCCGACGACGGTGATGCCTGTCAGTTCGGTCAGCAGGGCCGGGTTGCCGATCTGCACCGTGAAGCCTCGCGCCGGTTCGTGGCGAATGGTCTGCCCGTGGCTGCCAATCGCGCGAATGTCGTCAGGTTTGAGGTGCTGTTGAGCAAGTAGGGTGTGAATGCCCTGTGCGGCCAGTTTTACCCAGTTCTGTTGGGCAATGGCGGAGCGGGCAATCTCGTCCGGGCCGCTGGCGCACAAGCCAAGCAGCTCGGCGCGCAGGGATTCAGGCATGGGGATGTAATGCGTGGCGATCAGTTTGATCGCCGGGGCTAGCTCGACCAGCGCAATGTCCAGGCCATCAAGGCTGGTTCCGGACATCACACCTATATAGAGCGCCATGGCTTAGCGTTTACTCGAAGCCAGTTGAGTGGCTTTCTCTTGGTCCATGCGAGCCATCAACGGCTGGCTCTGAGCGAGGAAGCGTGCGCGTTCTGCTTTGGAGATCGGATCAGCCATTGCCACTTTCTGACCCAGCGGGTCGACGTGCATGCCATTGACCTGGAACTCATAGTGCAGGTGCGGGCCGGTAGACAACCCGGTGGTGCCGATGTAGCCAATCACCTGCCCCTGTTTGACATTGCTGCCCGTCTGAACGCCTTTGGCAAAGCCCTGCATGTGGCCGTACAGGGTTCGGTAGGTATTGCCATGCTGGATGATCACGGTGTTGCCGTAACCGCCACGGCGGCCGGCCAGCAATACTTTGCCATCGCCGGCGGCCTTGATTGGCGTGCCGCGCGGGGCTGCGTAGTCGACGCCTTTATGGGCGCGGATCTTGTTCAGGATCGGATGCTTGCGGCCCATGGAGAACTTCGAGCTGATGCGGGCGAAGTCTACCGGGGTACGGATGAAGGCCTTGCGCATACTGTTGCCGTCAGCGGTGTAGTAGCTGCTGTTGCCTTGTTTATTGGTGTAACGCACGGCGGTGTAAGTCTTGCCGCGGTTGGTGAAGCGCGCGGACAGGATCGGGCCATTGCCGACGGCTTTGCCATTGACGACTTTCTGTTCGTAGATCACGTCGAACTCGTCTCCCTGGCGAATGTCCTGGGCGAAGTCGACGTCATAGCCAAACACACTGGCCATGTCCATGGTCAGGCTATGGGACAGACCGGCGCGAGCGCCAGACTGCGACAGCGAGCTGTTGATCACGCCATGAACATAGGCGGAGCGTACGGTTGGCTTGGCGGTGATGCGGTTGAACGCGTAGCCCTTGTCGTTCTTGGTCAGGGTGATGGTTTCGAGATCGCTGACCTTGCTGTGCAAGTTGGTCAGCTGGCCATCCGGGTTCAGTTCGAATTCTAGTTTCTGTCCGTGCTTGAGTTGGCTGAACTGCTTGGCCTGTTTGTCGCTGGCCAGCACTTCATGCACCGAAGTGGCTGGAAGACCAACCTTCTCGAATAGAGTGGAGAGAGTATCGCCCTTGGCGACGATCACTTCCCTGTGGTTTGGCGCCTTCTTTTCTTCGACAGCCGGTGCGGGTGCGGCTTGGGCGGTTTCCTGAGTGTCTTGCGCGCTGTTATCGATCTGCGCGAATGGAGAAGCTGCTGGCTCATTTGTGGCTTGGATGGCCTCGGCAGCGTCTTGATCTTGTGTCAGTTGTTCAGCAGGGCTTTCCAGTTCAAGACTCAGGGTCGTCTTTTTTGCTTCGACATCACTGGAAGGAAACACCAGAAGCGCCAGGCTCAGAAGAGCGGCGATGCCACTTGCTGCGAGCAGGTGGGTCTTCGGGTAAAGCGGTGGCGCTTTAGACGATTCTTTGGTCATAGGTAATTTTGACTTTGAAAAAGATGAATTGGAAAAGATGAATGACATGATGAAGATGAAATAACTGTATAAAATATAACCAAATCATCTCTTAAGCAAGCTCGCGGACTCTCTGTCCACGGATTGGCGTCCGTGCGCCGGGCAAACCTTGTATTTGACGCGCGTTCTTGTATGGTTGGTTCCCTTTGAATCTGAGCCTTGCGGGTCTGTTATGAAGTCGGTTGAAGAGCAGCTAGCGCTGATCAAACGTGGTGCGGAAGAACTGTTGGTCGAGTCCGAGCTGATTGAAAAGCTCAAGCGCGGCCAGCCGCTGCGTATTAAGGCGGGCTTCGATCCGACTGCGCCGGATTTGCACCTGGGTCACACGGTGCTTATTAATAAGCTGCGCCAGTTCCAGGAGTTGGGTCACCAGGTGATCTTCCTGATTGGCGACTTCACCGGAATGATTGGCGATCCGAGCGGCAAGAGTGCGACGCGCCCTCCGCTGACTCGCGAGCAGGTTCTCGAGAACGCAGAGACCTACAAGACTCAGGTCTTCAAGATTCTCGATCCAGCCAAGACCGAAGTGGCATTCAACTCCACCTGGATGGATCAGATGGGGCCGGCTGATTTCATTCGCCTGACTTCGCAGTACACCGTCGCGCGTATGCTTGAGCGCGATGACTTTGACAAGCGCTACACAACCAATCAGCCAATCGCCATTCACGAGTTCCTCTATCCGCTGGTTCAGGGGTATGACTCTGTCGCTTTGCGTGCTGATGTCGAGTTGGGCGGTACCGATCAGAAGTTCAACCTGCTGATGGGGCGCGAGTTGCAGCGCGGTTATGGTCAGGAGGCTCAATGCATTCTGACCATGCCATTGCTCGAAGGTCTGGATGGCGTGAAGAAGATGTCCAAATCCTTGGGCAACTATGTAGGTATCCAGGAAGCGCCGGGCGTGATGTATGGCAAGCTGGTTTCCATTCCTGATGCGCTGATGTGGCGTTACTTCGAGTTGCTCAGCTTCCGCTCCATGGATGAGATAAATGCTTTCCGTACTGATGTAGAGGCGGGTGCTAATCCGCGTGATATCAAGATCAAGCTTGCTGAAGAAATTGTTGCGCGCTTCCACGGTGAGGAGGCTGCGGCCAATGCTCATCGTGCGGCGGGTAATCGTATGAAGGATGGCGAGCTGCCGGATGATTTGCCCGAGATCGAATTGACCGCCGCCGAAGATATGCCTATCGCTGCCGTTCTTAACAAGGCGGGTCTGGTGAAGAACTCTGCTGTTGCGCGGGACCTCCTCGGTTCTGGTGGTGTGCGTATAGATGGCGAGGTTGTTGATCGCTCCTTTATATACGTGCTGGGCGCGACCCATGTTTGCCAGGCAGGGAAGAAGGCATTTGCGCGTATTACGCTCAAATCCGAATAAACCTGAAATAAAGGGTTGACGGCGAATTTTAGAAGCCTATAATTCGCCCCACTTCCGGCGCAGTCGAAACGGAAAACTCCTTGGTAAACAATGAGTTACGCAGTTTTCGGCAGCAGGTTGCTTCAGGTCATCGAAGCCGAAAGGGAGTTGAAAAAGAGGTGTTGACAGCAGCGAGTAACGCTGTAGAATTCGCCTCCCGCTGACGAGAGATCGAAGGCGCAAGTGGTTGAAGTTGTTAAGGAAATCCTTGAAAGCTTCGAAAAATAATCACTTGACAGCAAATGAGGCTGCTGTAGAATGCGCGCCTCGGTTGAGACGAAAGCTCTTAACCAACCGCTCTTTAACAACTGAATCAAGCAATTCGTGTGGGTGCTTGTGGTATCAGACTGTTAGTCAACAGATTATCAGCATCACAAGTTACTCCGCGAGAAATCAAAGATGTAACCAACGATTGCTGAGCCAAGTTTAGGGTTTTCTCAAAACCCAAAGATGTTTGAACTGAA